>NZ_CP013364.1:301781-603563 GCF_001718315.1 Burkholderia diffusa
AGGATCCGGCTCGGGCCGAGCAGCGCATACGCGAGCAATGCCGTGATCGACGCATAAAGGCCCGTGATGGCGGGCAGCCCGGCTGCCTGCGCATAGCTCATGCCGACCGGCACCAGGACGGCCGAAAGCGCGATCCCCGCATACAGGTCGCGCGAAAACCACGCGCGCCGATAGTTCGAGAGCAGCGCGACGCCCGGGAGCATGCGCACGATCCGTCCGGATAACGGGCGGTTCATCGCGGCTTTCGCGGGAAGGTCGGGACGACAGGATTGCCTTGCCCCGACACGCAGGCGTTCATCGGAATATGGCCGCCCCCGAATGGACGCGCGAAACCGCGCGGCGACAAGGGCCGTCGCACCGGCGACGGATACCGAGGCTCGACGCCGGGACGCCGCGCATCACGCCACCTTGAGCGCGGAAAGCTGCAGCGCCTGTGCGAAGCGGGCCAGCGTGGCGACCGATCCCGTCACGCTTTCATACCGCTCGCGGCCGATCTGCCCGTCCAGTATCACCAGCATGCCGGCGTCTCGGGCGAGTGCGACAAGCGCCAGCGTGTCGAGCGCGGCTGTGCCGGACGTGCCGGACGTGGCGGACGTGGCGGCCCGCATCTCCGAATCGGAACGATAGTCGGCGTGTGACATGACGTCTCTCCTGGTTGTTGTGCGATCGGTATGCCGGCGGGCCGGTATCCATGGCTTCAGTATCGTTGTCGCGCGCCCGCGATTCAATCAGCCGGTCCCGAAGTCGCGGTAGGAATCACGCACGCGTCGTGGGCGGATTCCTACATGGCGCGTGACTTCGACGACGCCTTGCAGCTTGCCGGCGCGCGTTCCCGACGCCGCGCATACCAGCTGCCGATCGCGTGCCAGATCGCCGTGGCGGATTCGCAATACGTGAACAGTTCCAGATCGCGCCGGTCGATCATCCCTTCGTCCGCGAGAAACGCGAGGTCGACCGCGCGGCGCCAGTACGCCTCGCCGACCAGGATGACCGGCAGCGGCGCGATCTTGCGCGTCTGCAGCAGGGTCAGCACCTCGAACAGCTCGTCGAATGTGCCGTAGCCGCCGGGGAAGAAGACGGCCGCCTTCGCGCGCTCGAGCAGGTGCAGCTTGCGGATCGCGAAATAGTGAAACCGGAAGCAGAGATCCGGCGTGATGTACGGATTCGGCGCCTGTTCGCGCGGCAGTTCGATATTGAAGCCGATGCTCGGCGCGCCACGCTCGTAGGCGCCGCGATTGGCGGCCTCCATGATCCCGGGCCCGCCCCCGGTGACGATGGCGAGCCGCGCGGTGCGCGTGCACCGGTCGGCATGGGCGACGATGCGCCCGAACTCGCGCGCGACGCGGTAATACACACTCTGTTCGACGAGCCGGCTGGCGATCGCGACGGCGCGCCGCCGGCTCGCGTCGTGCGGACGCTGGGCGAGCAGGCGATTCGCCTCGTCCAGCCGCGCGTTCGCGACCGACGGCGCGACGATGCGCGTGCTGCCGTAGATCACGACCGCATGGCCGATCCGTTCGTTCTGCAGGCGCTCCTCGGCTTTCCAGTAGTCGAGTTGCAGCCGGATGCCGCGCATGCCCGAGCCCTGCAGAAGGGTTGCGTCTTCGTCGGCCGGTGTGCGGCTCGGGCTTGGGGTGACGCGCCGCGCGCGGCGCGAGACGGGCTGGATGGCGTTCTTGCGGACGGCGGCATCGTGCTTCGCGCGTAGCCGTTTGCCGCGCCCCTTCGCGATCGTCGCAACGCGAACGGGACGACGGCGTGCGTCGCCTTTTGCCGTGCCGGCGGGAGCGCGTTTGGCGGGAGTCGACATCGATGGAAGCGCCGCGCGACGGTCACTGGCTCAGCACCCATTGCACGAGCCGATGCGCGTCGTCGGCAGACAGCGGCCCGCCGCGATCGATGGCCGACGGCATCGGCGTGTCGCCCCAGTGCACCCGGCCGCCGACGCGCAGCTTGCGTTCCAGCTCCGCGGCGGCACGCGGATCGCCGCGATAGCGTTCGGCGATCTCGTGAAACGATGGTCCGAGGAACGTCATGTCGGGCGTATGACAGAACATGCAGTGCTGCGCATTGACGAGTTCGGTCGGCTCGGGCACGGTCGTCTGCGCGGCGGCCATGCCGGCCGTCAAGGCGATCACGCAGAGGGCGGCGGCACGGATGATGCTCATGTTCGTTTCCTCGTCGGGATCAGGAGAAGGAGACCACTTCATCGAGCGGACGGCGCGGCGAATGCGGCGTATGCGGACCGCGTCCGACGCGCAGCAGCAACTGCGGCTCGCCGCGCAGCCCGAGCATGTGGCGCAGGTGGGCACGCAACCCGGCCGTCTCGATCGGCTGGTTCAGGTACGACGCGGTATAACCGGCGCGCGTCGCGACGAGCAGGATGCGCTCGAGCGCCTGGCCGGCGGCGAGCCACGCTTCGCGATCGTCTCGCACGGTCGCGATGCACACGATCAACGGCGATGCGCCGACGAGCTGGTGATGCAGCGCGGCCAGCCCGTTGCCGAGATCGAAGGTTCGTACCGCCATCGTCGCGACCGGTGCGGCGAAATCCAGCAACGTCGGCACGCCGGCAGCGAACGCCGGCATGCCGTCGACGTGCCGGCGCGGATCGATCCAGCTCGCCAACTCGCGCCGGAAGCGCGGGTCCGCGAACTGCTGACGGTCGGCCTCCGCCACCAGCTCGGCGACGCGTGCGCGATGCGCGATCGAGTCGACGCACGCGACGTCGGCGCCTTCCGCGACGCCGGCCGCGATCAACTCATGCTGGACTTCGTCCGGCACGGCGGTCGATTCGAATGGCGCACGCGTCGTGACGCGTTCCGGAATCGCATCGAACAGCGTGCCGAGGGATACATCGGAATAGCCGTCGTCGCAGACCCGGACGAGCGCCAGCAGATCGGGGTCGACCTCGGAAGGAAACGTCCTGATCGTGTGGGCGAGCCCGGCATGATCGAGCGCGACACGCAGGTTGAGCAACGCGGCGCCGCAGCTGATGATCAGTTCGCGATCGAACGGATCGACCACGGGCAATGCGCGAACGCGGTCCGCGCATACGGAAATCGTCGCGCCGTTGACCAGGAAGCGCCACGGCTGGGAGTTGTGGCTGGACGGAGCCAGCACCGCGTAGCCCAGCAACTCCCGCAACTGATGGTCGGGATGGGCGCTTGCGGCAAGCGGGGGAACGGATATCATCGATCATCTCCAGGTTGCCGCGCGGGCGGCATCACGCCACCTCATCGTGTCAGCAACCGTCCGGCGGGCGTTGACCCACGTCAAGCGCCCGTCATCGGACGAGACACGCGCGGCGGCCGACGGCTAGCCTTGGAACGTGTAGCGCGCGACACCGGTCGCGCAGGGAGGCGAGCATGCTTGCGATGATGTTTGACGGCACGACACCGCAGTTGCGCGAATCGCACGTGCCGGATCCGTCGCCCGCGGCGGGCCAGTTGCTGATCGACGTACACGCATGCGGCGTGTGCCGGACGGATCTTCACGTGGTCGACGGCGAGCTTGCACGCCCGAAGCTGCCGCTGATTCCGGGGCACGAAATCGTCGGCACGGTGCGCCGGCTGGGCGAAGGCGTGACGGGCTTCGCCGTGAGCGATCGGGTAGGCGTTCCGTGGCTGGGGTCGACCTGCGGGCATTGCGCGTATTGCACGTCCGGTCGCGAGAACTTGTGCGACAGCCCCGGTTTCACCGGCTATACGATCGACGGCGGCTATGCCGAACGCGTGGTTGCAGATCACCGCTATTGCGTGCATCTGCCGCAACGCTATGCCGATCTGGAGGCGGCGCCGCTTCTGTGCGCCGGCCTGATCGGTTATCGAACCTTGCGCATGGCGGGCGACGCGCGCCGCATCGGCATCTACGGTTTCGGTGCGGCGGCCCATCTCGTCGCGCAGGTCGCGCATGCCGAAGGCCGCAAGGTGTTCGCGCTGACGAAGCCCGGCGACACGGCGGCGCAGCGGCTCGCGCTGTCGCTGGGAGCCGCGTGGGCCGGCGGCAGCGACGAAGCGCCGCCGGAGCCGCTCGATGCCGCGCTGATTTTCGCGCCGGTGGGCGCCCTGGTGCCGGCCGCGCTGCGCGCGGTCGACAAAGGCGGGATCGTCGTGTGCGGCGGCATTCACATGAGCGACATCCCGGGCTTTCCGTACGCGTGGCTGTGGGGCGAGCGCCGCATCGCGTCGGTGGCCAACCTCACGCGCGCGGACGCGGTCGAATTCATGCGGATCGCCGCCGCGATGCCGCTGCGGGTCGACGCAGTGCGCTACGCGCTGACCGATGCGAACCGCGCGCTCGACGACTTGCGCGGCGGGCGCGTATCGGGCGCCGCCGTGCTTGCCATGCGCGGTTGATCCGCCTGGCGGATCCGCGGCGCGCTCAGATCTGCCGCAGGCCGTCCGAATCGACGATCCGGATCTGCTTGCCCTGCGCCGCGACGAGCCCCTTGTGCTGGAACTTCGACAACATGCGGCTGACCGTTTCGAGCTTCATCCCGAGATATTCGCCGATCTCGTCGCGCGTCATCCGCAGCACGAATTCCGCAGCCGAGTAACCGCGCGCCTTGAAGCGTGCGGAGAGATTCAGCAGGAACGCGGCCACCCGCTGCTCGGCGCTCATCGTACCAAGCAGGAGCATCTGGGAGGATTCGCGCACGATCTCGCCGCTCATCATCTGATACACGTGATGCTGCATCGGCCGCACTTCGCGGCACATCTGCTCGAGCTGGCCGAACGGGATGATGCAGACCGTGCTGTCCTCGAGCGCGATCGCGTCGCCGTTGTGGTGCCCGGTGTGCACGCCGTCGAGCCCGAGCGATTCGCCGACGATCTGGAAGCCGGTGATCTGCTCGTTGCCGTCGCGATGCATCACGATGGTCTTGAATGATCCGGTTCTCACCGCATAGATGCTGTTGAATCCGTCGCCCGCGCGAAACAGCGTTTCGCCGCGCCTGACGTGTCGCGTCGTGCAGATCATCGCGTCGACGCGCGCGAAATCGTCGGGCGAAAGATCGGGCGGCAGGCAGACGGTACGCAATGAGCACGTCGAACAGCGGGACGCGGCGCGCTTGGGCTGATCCGCCGGTTCGACGGGATGCAGCGGGATGAACGGGCGTAACGGCATGGTCGTCGAGACTTCGGCACTGCTCTGCATGATCGGCTCCAGTTCGGGGGCAGCGGCGGTCCGCCGTCGGGCGGTGGCGCGCTGGCCGTTGTACCGGCGGCCTTGGTCTCTGCCGCCTTCCTGTCGGGAAAGCCCCACCGGGCGCGCCGGAAGACCGATGCGCCGGTCTCGACGATGATGTTGCCCTTGCTCCGGAAGGCTCGCTGGTTCGTTTTTCTTGATGTGCAGTATGGATGTTGCGCGACGTCAAGAAAATCAGCCGGAATTGAAGTTGCAGTAGGTGATAGGGAAGTCTTGTAGGTGGTTTCCTACAGGGGCGCGGCAACTTGTCGCGAGCATCGCGGGCGTGCGCCCGACGCTCATGGCGGGCGTGGCGTCGCCGCGCCGGTCGGGCCTTCGCCACGGATGCCACCTCGACATCCGGGCGGCGACGCCACTGCGCCCGATGCCGCCGTCAGAGCTCGTCCGGGTCCTCGAACAGCTTGTGGCGCATCGCGTAGCGCACGAGTGCCGTGTCGTTCGGCAGCTGCATCTTTTCGAGGATCCGCGTCTTGTACGTGCTGACGGTCTTCACGCTGACGCAGAGCGCCTGCGCGATTTCGGAAATCGACTCGCCGGTGGTGACGCGCCGGAAGACGTCGAACTCGCGGTCGGACAGGCGCTGATGCGGCAGGAGATCGGTCGGCTCGTTCAGGCTCTGCGCGAACTGCTCGGCCATGGTCAGGCTGACGTAGACGCCGCCGGCCGCGATCTTGGTCAATGCGGCGACCAGTTCGGCGCTGGCACTTTCCTTGGTCATGTAGCCCGAGGCGCCCGCGCGGAATGCGCGCACCGCATATTGCTGTTCGGCATGCATCGTCAGCACGAGGATATGCAGTCCCGGCTTCTCGTCCTTGATCTGCTTGATGAGTTCGACGCCGTTGCGGCCGGGCATCGACAGGTCGAGCACCAGCACGCTGGCCTCCGTGTCGCGCATGAGCGCGATGGTCGACGCACTGTCCTGCGCTTCGCCGACGACCTCGAAACCGCTCGCGTTCTGGAGAATGTGCCGAAGACCGTCCCTGACGAGTGCGTGGTCGTCGGCGATGAGTACCCTGATCATGACAGCACATCTCCTTGCTGGATGGCGTGAAGCGGCAGCGCCACGGTGATCGTGAATCCCTCTCCCGGCCGGTTGTCGATCGTCACCGTACCCTCGAGCATGTGCGCGCGCTCACGGATGCCGATCAGGCCGAACGACGGGCGGTCCTGCACGGTGCCGGCGTGCTCGGGCGCGCCGTGACCGTTGTCCGCGATGCGCAGCATGCAATATCCGTCTTCCACTTTCAATGCCAGCGTCACGTTCGTTGCATCCGAGTGTCGCGCGACGTTGGTCAGCGCCTCCTGCACGATGCGGAACAGCGTGGTCGCGCCGGTGCCGGTGAACGCGGTATCGACGGGCGGCAGCTCACGTTCGACCGTGATCCGGTAGCGGCGCGTGAAATCGTTTGCAAGCCATTCGATCGCCGGGACGAGGCCCAGGTCGTCGAGCATCACCGGCCGCAGATCGGCCGCGATGCGCCGCACCGACGCAACGATCGAATCGATCAGGCGATGCATGCCGCCCAACTGCTCGCGCGTGCCGGTGTTGGGGGCGACATCACCCGCAAGCCCCAGCTCGACGGCCGAGAGGTCCATCTTGAGCGCGGTGAGTTGCTGGCCGAGGTCGTCATGCAATTCGCGCGCGATGCGGGTTTTCTCTTCTTCCCGCACGTTCTGCAGGTTGGCGGACAGGTCGCGCAGTTCCTCGCGCGACTGCTTGAGGGCATTTTCCGCGCGCACCCGCTCGGTCACGTCGCGCAGCATGACCGTGTACAGCTTGCCGGCGCCGTCGCGAATCTGCGAGATCGACGCCTCGATCGGAAATTCGGTGCCGTCGCCGCGCAGGCCGAACAGCACGCGTTGCCGCCCCATCTGACGCTCCGACACGCCCGTCACACCGAACTGCTCGACGTGTCGCGCGTGTGCGGCACGGAAGCGCTCGGGGATGAAACGGGACAGGGGCGCGCCGACCGCCTCCATCGCGGAGACGCCGAACACCTGTTCGGCGGCCGGGTTGAAGATCACGATCGTCTGGTTTTCGTCGACGGTGATGATGGCCTCCATCGACGACCGGATGATGCCCATCATCCGCGCCTCGGTGGGTTGGCTGCCGCCGGCGGGTGTACCGGCGAGCCCGCGCTTCGCGACGACCTGCTGCACGAGCGCGGCCAGCGTCAGCGAGAGCACGGTGCCGGCCAGCAGGACCGCCATCATGACGCCGGCCGTATCGGCGCGCGGCGCGCTGTAGCGCAGCGAGAGCGGCGTGCCGCCGAACGTCAGGGAATCGGTTCGCCGGAGCATGTCGCTGGCGGCGGTCGAGTCCCCGACGCCGAAGCCTCCGGAATACACCGGCGCGGCCGGGTCGTCGGCCGTGATTTCCAGGTGCAACCGATCGAGAACGGACGAATCGACGAGGCGATCCGCATTCAGCGCGGCAAAAACGTACCCGATGGCCGTCGCGTGCCGCGGCACGGACGAAGCAATATCTTCAGCGTTCGCATAAATCGGCAGGTACAGCGTCAGCTCCGTCCGGGCGATCGTCGCATCGGTGCTGTCCTGGATCGCATTCGCGGCGAGCGCGACCCTGCCGGTTTCCGCCGCGCGCTGCAGCGCTTGCCGGGTCGCCTGATTGTCCTCCGCCGCGCTCGGCTCGATTCTCCCGAGATTGCGGACTGGCGACTGCAATCCGTCCAGATTCAGACTGGCGAGATAGCGGCGCCACGCAGCTCCCGATTGCGGCGCGGGCAAGTTCGACGCGAAGCCGCGCGCGCTGCGCAATACGGCTGCCGCGCCGAGGAGCGTGCGCTGAAGGTCGGCCTTCGCGAGTGTCGCGGTTTGCTCGAACCTCGCCTGGGCGGCGTGCCGTGCCTCGTTCTGCAGTATCCGGGATGCCGCAAACGTTGCAGTCAGGCCAAGCGCCAGCGTCAGCAGCGCGGCCATCGCTGCATATCGCGCGGGCCGGATCCGGTGCGACGCCGGCCCGGCCCTGAAAGGGGGCGAATTCGATGTCATTGCCGTTCATCCTGACGGACTTCGTCGGTGGCTGGCTGGCGGCGGGCCGAACGCGAGGCACGAACAGCGGGGCGGGCCGCAACTGCGATATTGCACTAAATTGTGCGCGGTTTCCCGACGTTCGCCAATCGGGACCGACGCGTACGGACGGCGCCGTGCGCGCTTGATGCGCGTCAACGGAAAGACGCATGCCGGGATCAGACTGGTTTCAGGAACCGATCGAACCGGGACGACGGCAGGGAGGCACCATGTACCAAAGGATCTTTGCGGCACTCGACGGCAGCCGCAGTGCGCGGCTCGCGCTCGACGAGGCGATTGCGCTCGCCCGCGAGTCGGGCAGCCTGGTCATCGCCATGTGCGTGGTATCGGATGCGCCTCGGCTGGCCGACGTCGACAGCGGCTATATCGACCAGCGCGACCCGGCCGGACTGGACGCCGACAAGGCCGCGATCGCGGTCTCGGACGCGGAAGCCGCGTTCCAGCTGTCCGGCGTACGCGGCATCGCGCAAACGATCGACGCGTGCGGAGAGGACATATCGGACGTGCTGGCGCGAGCCGCGGCCGAATGCGATGCGGATCTGATCGTGATGGGCACGCATGGCCGGCGCGGCGTGCGCCGTGCATTGCTCGGCAGTGTTGCCGAATCGCTGGTGCGCATCGCGGACCGGCCGGTGCTGGTCGTACGGGAAGGGCCGGGCGCGTGTGCCGGCGTGCTGTGAGGGCGGCAAGACGCGGGCAGCCGCAAGCGGCTGCCCGTTTTTGCTTGCTCAGTGAGACAGCAGGACCGGCACCGTCATTGTCTCGAGGATCGTGCGAGTGACACCGCCGAGCACGCGTTCGTGCATGCGCGCATGGCTGTACAGGCCCATCACCAGCAGATCCGCATGCAGATCGGTCACCCGGTTCAGCAGCGTCGCGCCCACGCTCACCGACCGTTCGCGCGGCGTGGTCGAGAACGACGCGCGAACGCCGTGCCGTTCGAGATACGCGGCGACGTCGACGCCCGCCGGCGTCTTGTCCGGATCCGGTTGCCCGCGGGCGACCGTCTCGACGTTGACGAAGCGTGCGCGGGCGAGCAGCGGCAGTGCGTCGGCCATCACACGGGCGGCTTCGCGCCCGCCATCCCAGCCGATCAGCACGTTCTCGCCGAGCGTTCGCACGTCGCCCGCGTAGGGCACGACGAGCGCCGGGCGTCCGCTGCCCATCACGACATCCTCGATGAAATGGGGGGCCACGTAGGTCATGCGGTCGTCGGGGTTCTCCTGGCCGAGCACCAGCAGATCGGCGTGGCGCGCATGCAGGATCGCGGCCTCGGTCGAGTTGCCCGTCGGCGCTTGCCATTCGACGCTGCGTCCGGCGCGTTCGGCGGCGATCAGAAATTTCTCTTCTGCTTCCTTGCGTCGCTGGTCGCACAGGCGTTCGTAGACGGCCAGTTTCAGCGGTTCGTTCGGTCGCCGCAACGGCTCGAACAGGTCCTGGCAGACCACGTAGAGGCCGATCAGATGGGCGTTCCAGCGTCCCGCGAGTTCGAGCGCGAGGTCGACGCGCGTCGCACAGCGCTCGCTGTCGTCGAGATGGACGAGCAGGGTCTTGTAGCTCATGACGGCTCCTTTTCGGTTGATGCCGCGGTGGCCTCGGCAGACGCCTTCGCGGCGCAACTCGCCGGAATCATCAGGATCGGGCACTTGGCCTGACGCAGCACGCGCTCGGCCACGCTGCCGAGGAAGAGGCGCTGGAAACCGCGCCGGCCGTGCGTGCCCATCACGATCAGATCGGCGTTGATCTCGCCGGCGAGACCGACGATGCGTTGCGCGACGTCTTCACCCGCCGGCGCGACATTGGAGATCTGCGGCGTGCCGGCCACGTCGCGCGCCTTCATGCGCTTCGCCGCATCTTCCGTGACGCGCAGCCCTTCCTCGCGGAATGCGTCGATCAGGATCGACGGATCGTATCCGTACATGTCGTAGGCAGGCACGAGGAAATCGACGACGTAGACCGGGGTCAGCCGCGCACCCGTCTCCGACGCGAGGTTCAGCGCGGCGTCGAGTGCGCGGGACGACGTATCGCTGCCGTCGAGCGCAACCAGAATGTTCGAGTACATGACGTTTCCCTTGAACGGATGTTGATGCAATCATCATCGGCGCGCGTGCGCCGATCGCGCTGATCTGGATCAACCGTCGCGGTTGCCGCGCAGTACGCGCACCGCGGCGCGCGCCGCGACCCATGCTTCGTTGGTCGGCTCGACGACCACCGTGACCGCGCTCGACGCGGACGACACGACATGCGCATGGGCGGCATTCGCACGCGCGTCGAGCGCGATGCCGAGCCAGCCGAGCGACGCGCAGATCCGCTCGCGCAATTGAGCCGAGTGTTCGCCGATGCCGGCCGTGAAGACGAGCATGTCGAGGCCGCCGAGCAGCGCGGTCAGCGCGCCCGTCTCGCGCACGATGCGATGGACGTACAGCGCCAGCGCGTCGCGTGCCGGCACGTCGCCGGCCGCCTCGCACGCGAGCAGCACGCGCGGATCGCCGGACGCTCCCGACACGCCCTTGAGCCCCGACTCGTGATACAGCATGTGTCCCAGTGCGTTGCCGGACAGCTTGCCGACGTCGAGCAGGTGCAGGACGACGCCAGGGTCGAGCGTCCCGCAGCGGGTGCTCATCATCAATCCGTCGAGCGCGGAGAAACCCATGGTCGTCGCGACGCTGCGGCAGTCGCGCAGCGCGCACAGGCTCGCGCCGCTGCCGAGATGGGCGGCGATCACGCGGCCATGCGCACGCTCGCCGAACGATTCGGCGAGCGCGACGGACAGGTATTCGTATGACAGGCCATGAAACCCGTAGCGGCGCACACCCTGGTCGAACCATGCGTGCGGCAACGGCAGCAGCTGCTCGACGCGCGGCAGCGTGCGATGAAACGCCGTGTCGAACACGGCGATCTGCGGGACGTCCGGAAACGCGTCGCGCAGCGCGTCGATCGCATCCAGGCTGT
Organism: Burkholderia diffusa; assembly: GCF_001718315.1. Classification (NCBI taxonomy): domain Bacteria; kingdom Pseudomonadati; phylum Pseudomonadota; class Betaproteobacteria; order Burkholderiales; family Burkholderiaceae; genus Burkholderia; species Burkholderia diffusa. The sequence goes on from NZ_CP013364.1 coordinate 312,993, forward strand.
GCGGCTGATGCAGCGGCGCCAGCGGCGTCAGCGTGCGCAGCGCGCGCAGCACGTCGTCGTCGACGACCACCGGCTCCACGTATCGTGCGCCGCCGTGCACGACGCGGTGCGCGATCGCGCCCAGCGCGATGTGCGGCAACTGCACGCGAATCCACATCGCGACCTGCGCGAGCACGGCGCGATACGGATCGCCCGCGACGAGCGGCAGCGAACCGTCCGGATCGGCATCGAAGCGGATCGACACGCCGTTGCCGGCCGCGACCGCCTCGCCGTCGTGCAACGGCCGGCGCACGGGATCGCCGTGCGGCGGATACGCGAAGATCGAGAACTTGACGCTCGACGAACCGGCGTTGACGACGAGCAGTGCGAGCGTGCGCATCGGCTAGCTCAGTGCGACATCAGCACCGGCAGCGTCATCGACGCCAGCACCGTGCGCGTCGCGCCGCCCATCACCAGCTCGCGCCAGCGCGGATGACCGTAGGCGCCCATCACGAGCAGGTCGGAACCCGTTTCATACGCGCGCGACAGCAACGTGTCGCCCACCGCCGAGCCGGTGCCGGCATCGATATCGAGCACGTTCACGTCGCGAGCGTGACGCGCGAGCATCAGCGCGGCATCGGCGGCCGGAATGCGCGTGGTCGCCGCTTCCGAGTCGCCGTCGACCACGGCGGCGACGGTCGTGCGCTTCGCGTGTTCGAGAAAGGGAATCGCATCGTGCGCGGCGCGGGCCGCTTCGCGGCTGCCGTCCCACGCGACGAACACCCGTTCGCCGATCGACGGGAACTCGCCGGTGTACGGCACGAACAGCACCGGGCGACCGGCGGACAACACGAGGTTTTCCGGAAACTGGTCGTCGATGAAGGTTTCGGGATCGTTCGGGTCGCTCTGGCCCGCGATCACGAGGTCGGCAAGCCGTGCGGCGCGCGGCATGGCCAGATTCGCGCGATCGTCGGCATGCACCCATGCGGCCGGCACTTTCGCGCGGGCCGTCTCCGCATGGAACAGGCGCTCCAGCGCGGCGCGCCGTTCGTCGCGCTGTTCGCGGTGCTCGCGGAAGTAATCGGCGGACCCGGCCATCACGTAGAACGAATGCGGTTCCGGTGTGTAGACCGCATACAGGCCGGTCAGATGCGCACCGAAGCGCCGGGCGAGACGCAACGCGAATTCGAGCCGCGAATGCGCGCGGGCGCTCGAATCGAGGTGCACGACTATGCTCTTGTAGCTCATCGGAATCGCTCCATCGACGGGGGAACCGCCAGTGCAATCCAGTCTACGGAGCAGGGTTTTCGCGCACTTGACTCAGATCAACGGCTCCCTTGCGCGATGCCCGCACAGTGAAGCGGTCGCGATGCCGATCCCGGGCAGGCGGCGCGAGGCGGGATGCCAACCCATTGACCGGATCGAAAGAGGAAAGCCGATGAGTACGTACGCTTTGACGACACCGAATGACGTTTGCCGCGCGGGCTGCGATCTCGCGTTGCGCATGGTCGCGCTGAACCGCGACTGGCAGCATGAATGGCACGCGCTGGCAGGGCGGCGCATCGAGCGCGATCGCGACGCGGTTCGCCACCTGCAGCAGGCGCTTGCGGACACGAAGGAGTGGACGGCCTTCGGCGAGGCGGCCCGGCAGGTGATGCGCGACTACGCGATCGCGAGCGTTGCGCTCTGGCAGGACGCCACCGAGCTGTGCATGCGCGCGCAATTCGAAAGCGCCGGCGCATGGCGCACCTGGGCGCGCGAATACGGCGCGGGCGCGCTGTCGCGATATCAGACCGACTGGTTGCCCGATCTGGAACGACTGGCCGTGGTCAACGAAGCCAGCATGCCGTGGGCGGACTGGATGACGGCGCTCGAGCGCGGGATCGAGGGCGCGAACGACGGGGCGCCGGTTGCCGTGCGCCGCCCGAATGGCGCGACCGGCGCACCGGAGAACGACCATGTGCGCTGACCGCGTCGCGTTCGTCACGGGCGGAATGGGCGGCCTGGGCGCCGCGATCAGCCGGCGCCTGCACGATGCCGGCATGACGGTGGCGGTGTCCCATACGGAAGGCAACGATCACGTCGCGACGTGGCTCACGCACGAACGCGAGGCGGGCCGGACGTTCCACGCGTTCGAGGTCGACGTCGCCGACTACGATTCGTGCCGGCAATGCGCGTCACGCGTGCTGGCCGAGTTCGGACGTGTCGACGTGCTCGTGAACAACGCCGGGATCACGCACGACGCCACCTTCGTGAAGATGACCAAGAGCATGTGGGATGCGGTGCTGCGCACCAACCTCGACGGCATGTTCAACATGACGAAGCCGTTCGTGCCGGGGATGATCGAAGCCGGCTTCGGGCGGATCGTGAACATCGGCTCGGTGAACGGTTCGCGCGGCGCATACGGGCAGGCGAACTACGCGGCCGCGAAGGCCGGCATCCATGGTTTCACGAAAGCGCTGGCGCTCGAACTCGCGCGCCACGGCGTCACGGTCAACACGGTGGCGCCCGGCTATCTGGCGACCGCGATGCTCGAGACGGTGCCGAAGGAAGTGCTCGACACGAAGATCCTGCCGCAGATTCCGGTCGGCCGCCTTGGCAATCCTGGCGAAATCGCCGAGCTCGTCGCGTTCCTGTGTTCCGACGCGGGGGCTTTCGCGACCGGCGCGGAATTCGACGTCAACGGCGGCATGCACATGCGATGAAAGCATCCATCACGCACTTGCCGATCGAGCACGAATCGATGCGGCCAACGGGTAAGAACGAACCGGCGTCGCGCTCGGCAGAATGCGCGCCGGTCCGCACGTCGCCCGCCGAACAATGGAACCGCGCCGCGCATGCGGACGTGGCCGCGATGACCTTCGGGCTGTCGCCCGTGTCGATGGCGCTCGCCATGCTCGACTGGGGCGCGCATCTGGCCGTGTCGCCGGGAAAATGCTTCGAGCTCGCGACGCAGGCGTGGCTGGCCGCTCTCGCGCCGGCCGCAAGCCCGGGCGACGGCGGGGCCGACGATGCCGACACGAGCGGTCTGACCGTGCACGCCGGGCAGTCCGATCCGCGCTTCGCCGCGCCCGCGTGGTCCGGCTGGCCGTTTCGCGCGTATCGCGACGGCTTCCTGTCGGTCCAGCGCTGGTGGCGCGACGCGACGCGCGGCGTGCCGGGCGTCGAACGGCATCACGAGGAACTGGTCGGATTCGTTGCACGGCAGTGGCTCGACGCGTGCTCGCCGGGCAATTTCCTGGCGACCAACCCGGTCGTGCTCGACGCGACGATGCGCAGCGGCGGCGCGAATCTCGCAGCCGGCTTGCGCCACTGGCTGGACGACGCGAACGCGTTGCTCGATCGCACGAGCGGCACGCGCGCCCGCGACACACGCGGCTATCTGCCGGGGCGCGACGTGGCGATCACGCCGGGCCGCGTCGTATGGCGCAACGCGCTGTGCGAGCTGCTGCAATACGACCCGACGACGCCCGCCGTCGCACGCGAGCCGATCCTGATCGTGCCGTCGTGGATCATGAAGTACTACATTCTCGACCTGCAGCCGCACGATTCGCTGATCCGCTTCCTGGCCGATGCCGGCTACACGGTGTTTGCCGTGTCGTGGCGCAATCCGGGCGCGGAGGCGCGCGAGCTCGGGCTCGACGATTACCTGCGCGACGGGTGCATGGCGGCGCTCGACGCCGCGCGGTCGATCTGCGGCGAAGCCGTCCACGCGGTCGGCTACTGCCTCGGCGGCACGCTGCTGGCGATCGGCGCGGCGGCGCTCGCGCGCGACGGGCGGCAGCACGAGGCATTGCGGTCCGTCACGTTGCTGGCGGCCCAGACCGATTTCAGCGAACCCGGCGAACTCGGCCTCTTCATCGACGCGAGCGAACTGTCCGCGCTCGATGCGCTGATGTGGCGGCAGGGCTATCTGGACGGCGCGCAGATGTCCGCCGCGTTCCAGCTGCTGAATGCGCGCGACCTGATCTGGTCGCGCATGATGAGCGAATACCTGCTCGGCACGCGCACCAAGCCGAACGACCTGATGTCGTGGAACGAGGACACCACGCGCATGCCGTACCGGATGCATACGGAATACCTGACGCAGCTCTTTCTCGACAACGATCTCGCGGCCGGCCGCTACTGCGTCGACGGGCGGCCGGTCGCGCTGTCGGACATCGACGTGCCGACGTTCGTGGTCGGGACCGAACGCGATCACGTGTCGCCCTGGCGCTCCGTCTACAAGCTGCATCTGCTCACGCACCACGCGCTGACGTTCGTGCTGACATCGGGCGGCCACAATGCCGGCATCGTGTCCGAGCCCGGGCATCCGGGGCGCCACTATCGCTGCGCGACGCGCGAGCCCGGCGCGCCTTATCGCAGCCGGCACGACTTCGTGCGCGAAACGCCCGTGATCGACGGATCGTGGTGGACGTGCTGGCGCGACTGGCTGCGCGCGCATTCGTCGGGCGACGTGCCGGCCCGCGTGCCGGCCGCCGGCTTCGGCGCGGCGCCGGGCGCGTACGTGCTCGAGACATGAACATGAGCCTGCATCCGGAGGTGTCCGTCGGCGCGCGCCTGCCCGGCCTGTTGTCGCGCGCGGACGACGAACTGCCCGAGTTGATCGCGCGTGCGCGCCATGCGCCGCCGCTGACGGTGGCCGTCGTGCATCCGTGCGACACGGCCAGTCTCGTCGCGCTTGCCGCGATCAATGCGTCGCCGCTGGGTGCGGCGATCGAGCCGCTGATCGTCGCGCCGCGGGCGAAGGTGTCGCGCGTGGCGGACGAAGCGGGCGTCGATCTGGCGAAATGGACGATCGAGGACGTGCCGCACAGCCACGCGGCGGCAGCCCGTGCAGTGGCGCTCGCGGCGTCGGGCCACGCCGGCGCGCTGATGAAGGGCAGCCTGCATACCGACGAGCTGATGGGCGCGGTGGTCGCTGCGGAATCGGGCCTGCGCACCGACAAGCGCATGTCCCACTGTTTCCTGATCGAGGCGCCCGCCTATCCGCGCCCGTTCCTGCTCACCGACGCGGCCGTCAATATCGCGCCAGATCTCGCACAGAAGGCGGCCATCACGCAGAACGCGATCGACGTCGCGCATGCGCTGGGCGTTGCGTGCCCGCGCGTGGCCGTGCTGTGCGCGGTCGAGACCGTCAATCCGGCGATGCGTTCGACGCTCGACGCGGCGGCCCTGGCGAAGATGGCCGAGCGCGGGCAGATCGCGGGGGCCATCGTCGACGGCCCGCTCGCGTTCGACAACGCGATATCGCAGCGGGCCGCGCGCGAGAAGGGGATCGACTCGCCGGTTGCCGGCCGTGCCGACATCCTCGTCGTGCCCGATATCGAAGCGGGCAACATGCTCGCGAAACAGCTCGAATACCTGGGCGGTGCGGCGAACGCGGGCGTCGTCGTGGGCGCGCGCGTGCCGATCGTGCTCACGAGCCGCGCCGACGGCGTCGCCGTGCGCGTTGCCTCCTGTGCGCTCGCGGTATTGCTGGCACAGGTCCGGCATGACGCCGCCCCGATACCTGAACAGGCTCCCCTTTCGATGGAGGAATCGCGATGAAAGCACTCGTTTATCACGGCCCCGGGCGCAAGGCGCTCGAACGGCGACCCAAACCGGAAGTGCAGTCGCCGACCGACGCGATCGTCCGCGTGACGCGCACGACGATCTGCGGCACCGATCTGCACATCCTCAAGGGCGACGTGCCGACGTGCGAACCGGGCCGCATTCTCGGCCATGAAGGCGTGGGCATCGTCGAGCAGGTCGGCGCCGCGGTCGATTCGCTGAAGCCGGGCGATCACGTGCTGATTTCGTGCATCTCGTCGTGCGGCCGCTGCGAGTACTGCCGCCGCGGACTGTATTCGCATTGCACGACCGGCGGCTGGATACTCGGCAACCGGATCGATGGCACGCAGGCCGAGTTCGTGCGCATCCCGCATGCACCGACCAGCCTGTACCGGATTCCGGCCGGCGCCGACGAGGACGCGCTCGTGATGCTGTCCGACATTCTGCCAACCGGATTCGAATGCGGCGTGCTGAACGGCAAGGTGCAGCCGGGCTGCTCGGTCGCGATCGTCGGGGCGGGGCCGATCGGGCTGGCGGCGTTGCTGACCGCGCAGTTCTATTCGCCCGCGCGGATCATCATGATCGACCCGGACGGCAACCGGCTCGAGGTCGCGAAGCGCTTCGGCGCGACCGACTGCTTCGACGGCAGCAGCGGCGACCCCGTGGCGGACGTGCTGAAGCTGACCGACGGCGTCGGCGTGGATTGCGCGATCGAAGCGGTCGGCATTCCGGCGACGTTCGAGATGTGCACGTCGCTCGTGGCGCCCGGCGGGGTGGTCGCGAACGTCGGCGTACACGGCGTCAAGGCCGACCTGCACCTCGAGAAGCTGTGGGATCGCAACATCTCGATCACGACGCGGCTCGTCGACACGGTCAGCACGCCGATGCTGCTCAAGACCGTGGGCGCGGGGCGCCTCGATCCGACGCGCCTGATCACGCACCGCTTCTCGCTCGACGACGTGGAGCGCGCGTACGACACGTTCGGGCGCGCCGCGCAAACCCATGCGTTGAAGGTCATCATCGAAGTCGGCTGATCGACGGGCCGCGCGCGGCAGTAGCTGGGGAGCGGAGTCCCCGCTTCCCGGGCCGCGCAGCAGGCGTTTCGCCGGCGATTCGCCGGCAGTCGCGGTCAGGAAGGCAGCGCGGCGGGTTCCTGCGTGTTGCCGGATTCAACTTCGTCCAGATCGACGCACTGCTCGTAGGTCGGCACCTCGCACTGCCAGTGCAGGCTCTCCGAGATGCGCCGGCGCATCGCATCCGCTGCGGCGGGCTCGCCATGCGTGACGAACGTTCGCACGGGCGCGCACTGCATCGTGCCGAGCCACTTGAGAATCTCTTCGTAGTCGCCATGTGCCGACAGCGTCGTGATCGACTCGACCTGCGCGCGCACGCGAACGTATTCGCCGTGAATCTTCAGCGTCGGTTCATGCGCGGCCAGTGCCGCGCCGCGCGTGCCGGCGGCCTGGTAGCCGACCAGCGCGATCGTGTTGCGCGCGTCGGGCGCGTAGCGGGTCAGGTGATGCAGCACGCGCCCGCCGGTCGCCATGCCGCTGCCGGCGATGATGACCATCGGGCCGTGGTGTTCGGCAATCGCCTTCGACTGGTCGACCGACCGGATCATCGTTGCCGCGTGGCCGAGCGCGTTCGCTTCGGACACGGTCAGGCGGTGCTCGAGGATATGGTGGCGGTAGATATCGGTCACGTCGGTCGCCATCGGGCTGTCGAGGAACACCGGGACGCGCGCCATGCGGCCGGACGCCTTCAGCCGCGCGATGTAGTGCAGGATTTCCTGCGCGCGGCCGACGGTGAAGCAGGGCATCACGACGACTCCGCCGCGCGCGAAGGTCTTGTCGAACATCGCGGCCAGTTCGTTCTCGGGATCCGACGCCGGATGCAGCCGGTCGCCGTATGTCGATTCCACGACCAGATAGTCCGCATGCGCGGGCGGGCGTGGCGGCTGCATGATCGGGTCGTGATACCGGCCGAGGTCGCCCGAGAACGCGAGCACCTTGTGATCCCAGTGCATCACCACGCTCGCCGCGCCGAGGATGTGCCCGGCCGGCAGCAGGCGGAACGACACGCCGCCGCCCAGCGCCGTGCATTCGTCGAACGCGACGGGCTTCAGCAGGCGCAGCGCGCGCTGCGCGTCGTCCAGCGTGTAGAGCGGTTGCGCCGGATGATGCTTCGAGTAACCGTGCCGGTTCGCGAAGTCGGCTTCCTCCTCCTGCAGCCGCGCGCTGTCGCGCAGCATGATGTCGCAGAGTTCGGCCGTGGCCGCCGTGCAGTACACCGGCCCGCGATAGCCTTCGCGCACCAGCACCGGCAGGTAGCCGCTGTGATCGATGTGCGCGTGGGTGAGCACGACCGCGTCCAGCGTGTCGGGCGCGAGCGGCAGCGCGCGCCAGTTGCGCAGCCGCAGGTTCTTCGTTCCCTGGAACAGGCCGCAATCGACCAGGACGCGCCGGCTGCCGTGCTCGACCAGGTATTTCGAGCCGGTCACCGTTTCGGTCGCACCGAGAAAAGTCAGTTTCATGGATTGTCTCACCGGGAGTCGACGGAACAGTAAGTCGATTACATCCCGAACGCGCGAGCGGCGATTGACCGAAATCAGGAATTGCGGAATCCCCGTGCCGCCGGCCGGGCAAGATGCCCGGACGGCGTGCGGGTTGACGAGGATCAATCTCCGGCCCCAGACGCGGCAGGATAGTGATCCTGCATGCGCGATGCGTATCGGCATCACGAGTCCATCGGGATGAACCCATCATGACGTTGATCGCCAATCTGGATGGTGCCGGGCACCTTTACCGGCTGTGCTTCGTCCGCTCGCCGTGGGCGTGGTTCACCTGCTTGCCGCTCGACGAGCAATGCGGCGAGCGCTGGGCAGACGTGCCGTATCAGAATGCCGCGAAACCGCCGTACAGCGATTCGCGCGCGCAATTGCTCCGGGTCGCGTTCGACGCGCCGAGTCTGTTGCCGCCCGAGGCCGGGCGGCACGGGCATGCGTGGAGCGTCCAGCAGATCAACCACGGCGCGGCGCCGTGGCTGCGCAGCGAGGATTTCGTCGATGCGCTGACGCTGACGGTGCCGGCCGGCGCCACGCTCGCGACGTTCGTCGAACGGATCGCGGCCGCCGGCGGCACCGTCTACGGGCCGCTCGGCTGGGCGGAATTGCCGCCGTGGCAGCGGCCCGATATCGTGCCGCAGACGGGCTGAATGGGACAAAGCCGGGCGGAACGGGGTTGAATGCCCGTGCGACCCGTGCGTCAGCCCGCGTTTCCCCAGCCGCCGCCGAGCGCGACGTAGAACGCAACCGTGTCCTGCAGGCGCTGCGCGACCGTCTGCAGCCATGCAATGCGGGCCTGATGGTATTGCATGTCGGCGACCAGCAACTGGACGTAGCCGGCGATCCCCGCGTCGTAGCCGGCCTGCGTGAGCCGCAGCGCGTCACGCGCCGCGACCATCGCGCGCGCCTGCGCATCGAGCGCCGCCGCGTCGTTGGCAAGCGCGCGCAACGTGTCGGCCACCTGCGAGAACGCTGACAGGACAACCTGCCGATAGGCCGCATCGGCTTCGTCGTACGCGTCCTGCGCGGCGCGGCGCTGGTTCAGCAGCGTGCCGCCATGAAAGATCGGCGCGGTGAGCCCGGCGCCGACACTCCATGCACGGCCGGCCGGCGCGAACAGCTTGCCGGCGACGGCGCTGTCGAAGCCGCCCGATGCGGACAGCGTGAGGTTCGGATAGAGCGCGGCCGTCGCGACGCCGACCTGCGCGCTGGCCACGTGCAGCTGGGCCTCAGCCTGCAGGATGTCGGGGCGGCGGCGCACCAGCGACGACGGCGCCGTGTCGGGCAGGCTCGCCGGCAGTTCGATCCCGTCGAGCGACAGGTCCGGCGTCCGCCAGTCGACCGGGTAGCGGCCGGCCAGCAGCGCGAGCAGATCGTCGGCCTGCGCGCGTTTCTGGTCGAGCGCGGGCAGCGCCGCCTCGAGCGACGCCCGCTGCGATTCCAGCGTCAGCACCGCGACGTAGGCCGCTGCGCCGGCGGTCACCTGCGCACGCGTCAGACGAATCTGCTCGTCGAGCAGGCCGATCATTTCGCGCGTCGCCGCGGCTTCGTCGTGATAGGCCGCGCGCGCGACCATCGTATTGACGACGTTCGCGGTCAGCATCAGGTAGGCGCCCGCCAGCGCCTGCCGTTGCGCGTCGACGTCGGCCGCGAGCGCTTCGACCTGGCGCCGTTCGCCGCCCCACAGGTCGAGCGTGTAGCTGACCGTCGCCGACAGCGTGAACAGGTTGAAGATCGACGCCGGCACCGCCTGGCCGGTGCGCAGCGGCGTGGCGCGCTGGCGCGACGCGCCGGCCTGCGCATCCACCTGCGGAAAGAAGATCCCCTGGCCGGCCCGCAGCGCGTGCTCGCTGCGCCGCAGCGTCGCTTCGGCGAGATCGAGCGTGGGGCTGCCGGTCAGCGCCTCGGCGACGGTCGAGTCGATCGCGCGGCTGCCGAAGCGCGTCCACCAGTCGCGCGTGAGCGCCACGTCCGCCGACAATGCCTGCGTCCGGCCACCGCCGCGCCAGGAGCCCGACGCCGCGCCCGGATCGTCCGGCGGCACGAAGCGCGCGACGCGCGGCGCGGGCGGCGGCACGAAGTTCGGCCCGACCGTGCATCCGGCGAGCAGCACGGCGACGGCCAGCGCGCCGGTTACCCGGCGCAGCGCGGGCGGGCAACGGGCCCCGTTATTTGCCTGCGACGTAGACATCGACGATCTGCCCGGGAAACAGCCGCACATTCCTGTTCGGCACGATACGGAAAATGACCGGCAGCACGCGCACGTCGACGCGCTCGGTGCGCTGGTCGGACAGCTCGATCTTCGGCGTGACGTACGGCTGCACGCGCACGAACTGGAGATCGGCCTCGACCGACGTGCCGCGCACGAACATGTGCGCCTTCAACGCATGCAGGTCGGGTAGCTGGTGGATCAGGATTTCGTCGATGTAGCAGCGCACCTGCAGGCGGTCGACCGGCGTGCCGAGCACCACCGCTGGCGTGCTGCCCCGCGTATATGTGTCGTAGAGCCCCTGCGAGGTCAGGTAGGCTCCCACGGCCGCGTTCATCGCGAGGACGGTGCCGTCCGCCGGCGCACGCAACGTGTAGCGCGCGAGCAGGGCGGCCGCCGCGTCGGCCGCGCGCCGCAGCGCGATGGCCTGCGCTTCCTGGTTGCGCACGTCGTAGCGCCACGCGCCGGCCTTGGTCAGACGATACTGCCGCGTCACGACGTCCAGGTTGGCCGCCGCGACGCGAACCGTGTTCGCGGCCGTGTCGAGTGCATCGCGGCTGACGGCTTTCGGATCGATGTCGTACGCGTGCCGCTGCTTGTCGTACTGATCCTGCGCGAGCTTCAGGCTCGCCTGCGCGGCCGTGGTCTGCGCACTGGCCACGTCGAGCACCTCGCGGCGCGGCTGGGCCTTCAACTCGTCGAGCAGCGCGGCGGCCGCGTCGGCCTGTGCGGCCAGCTGGGCGGCGGTCGCGCGCTGCACCGAGTCGTCGATCGTCAGCAGCGCGTCGCCGGCCTTCACCGGATCGCCGTCGTGCACGAGGATGCGCGTCACCGCGCCCGAGACGTCCGGATAGACGTTCACGTTCGCACCGGCCGGCTGCTCGCTCTCGACGATGCCGTTCGCATAGACGCCGCGCGCATACGGATTGGCCGCCGGCTTGAATACCGGCGGTTGCGGCGGCTCCTGGCGGCTGTATAGCCATGCGGCGGCGACGCTTGCCAGGAAGCCCAGCACGGCCGCCACGAACACGAGCCGGTGTTTCATCGCGCACCTCCGCGCTCGATGCCGTTCAGCTTGCCGTCTTCCATCCGCAGGATGCGATCCGCGTACTCGAAGATCCGCGCGTCATGCGTGACGATCACGATGCAGCGCGTGTCGTTGAGCACCTCGTGCTTGACGAAGTCGATGATCATGCGGCCCGTGTCGCCGTCGAGCGACGCGGTCGGTTCGTCAAGGATCAGCAGGTCGGGCTGGCTGACGATCGCGCGCGCGATCGCGACGCGCTGCTGTTCGCCGCCGGACAGCTTCACGGGCGGCAATTGCGCGCGGTTCGCGAGCCCGACGGCGTCCAGGTACGCGCGCGCTTCCTTGATCGCGTCGTCCCACGGCCGGCGCTTCAGGATCAGCGGAATCGCGACGTTCTCCGCGGTCGTGAGCCGCGGGAACAGGTGGTAGTCCTGGAACACGAAGCCGATCCGGTTCAGCCGGAAATCGGCGATCGCGTCGTTCGGCTGCGCCCACAGATCGACGCCGTCGATCGACACCGAACCGTCGTCCGGCCGCAGGATGCCGGAGATCACGCTGAGCAGCGTCGTCTTGCCGCTGCCGGACGGCCCGACGATCAGCAGCATCTCGCCGAAGTTCGCCTGCATCGACACGTCGCGCAGCGCCTGCGTGCGCGCGTCGCCGTCGCCGAACCATTTGCTGACGCCGCGCGCGTCGATCGCGATGCCGGCCATCGTCATCCCCGGAAGATGTCGAACGGCTCGATGCGCAGCACGCGCCGCACACCGAGATAGCTCGAGATCGTCGCGATCACGACGACCATCCCGAACGCGAGCGACAGGTTGCCGTACGTGACGAGCGCCGCATAGTCCGGAATCCGCAGTTTCGCGAGACTGATCATCAGCACGCACAGCCCGACGCCGATGCCGTAGCCGGTCAGCGCGGTGAACGTCGCCTGGAACAGGATCATCGCGACCAGCTCGCGGCTCTTCGCGCCGATCGCCTTCAGCGCGCCGAACTTGTCCAGGTTCTCGAGGATGAATGCATAGAACGTCTGCCCCGAAATCGACAGGCCGATGATGAAGCTGATGATCGTCATCAGCATGATGTTGGTGCCGAGCCCCGTCTCGTACTTGTAGAAGCGCGCGATCTGCGCGATGAATTCGTCGCGCGTGTACGCGCGATAGCCGAGCGATTGCACGACGGCCTTGATGTGGGCGACGTCGGCATCCGACTTCGGCTCGACGAGGATGTACGAGGTCGTGAAGCGCGGCGACGGAATGTAGCGGATCGCGCGCGCATAGGTGGTGTAAAGCGTCGGCGTGCCGAACAGTCCGCTCGCGGCGACCTTCGCGATGCCGACGATCACGCCGCGATGATCGTTCAACTCGAAATCGGTGCCCACGGACGGATTCTCGAGCTTCGTAAATTCGGGATCCTGAATCGCGATGAAGCCGTTTTCCGCGTAGATGTCCTCGATGCGGCCTTGCAGCATCGTCGGGCGGCCGAGCAGGCTGGCGTCGTCGAGGCCGACGACCGTCACGGCCTGGTAGGTGCCGGAACGCAGCTTGACGAGCGCGCCGCCGGAATAGAGCGGCACCGCATACTTGACGCCGTCGATGCTGCGCACGGCGTCGAGCACGTAGTCGGGCATGCCGATGCTGTTCGCGATCGTCTTCACGGCCGGGTCCATCACCCAGACCTTCGCGCCGATATTGATGACCGACGCCGACGACTTGTTCAGGATGCCGGCGAACAGCGATGTCATCTCGATCATCAGCAGCACCGAGAACGTGATGCCGACGGTCAGCGCGGTGAATTTCGCGCTGTCGTTGACGAGCAGCTTGAACGCGAGACGGAGAATGCCGTTCATGATGGCGAATCCAGCGCGTCCGGCCCGTGCCGCTATCGTCCGGACGATGCCGGATCCAGTTGCGCGACGAACGCGACGATGCCCGACACCAGTGCGATGATCGCGTACGGGACGACCCGCTCGTCGATCAGCATCGCGTGCACGACGCCCAGCAGCGAGGCGAGCGCGATGAACACGCAGAACGTTGCAAGCGCGCTTCGATATGGCAGACCCATCATGACGTTCTCCCGGGAAGCGGGCGTCGCGGACGGCGTTGCCGCCCGCGCAGCCGCCGCTGGTTGCGCAAGACATGGCGTCATGATCGCGTGCCGCGCCCCGGCACGATTGATCTGTATCAACGGACGAATTCCGGCGTCGCTGTCGCGACGCGCCGATCAAGTCATCTGACCAATCGTCTTGCGGAATCGCGTCAGCGACAGCAGGAACAGCACGCATCCGATCGCGAACAGCGCGGCAAACTGGGCCCACACCGCATCGAGCCCGGCACCTCGATACAGGATGCGCTGCGCGAGCTCGACGAAATGGGTGGTCGGCGCGGCCAGCATGATGTCCTGCACGACGGGCGGCATGCTTTCGCGCGGCGTCAGCCCGCCCGACAGAAGTTGCAGCGGCAGCAGCACGAGGACGAGCAGCATGCCGAACTGCGGCATGCTGCGCACGAGCGTCGCGAGAAAGATCCCCATCGACGTGGTCGCGAACAGGTGCAACGCCATGCCGGCCACGAACAGCGGCACGGAACCGGGAATCGGCACGTGCAGCGCGCCGCCCACGACGAACGTGAGCGACGCGACGGCCGCCGCCGCGACGACGAGCCCCATCGACCAGACCTTCGCGAGCATGATTTCCGCCGCCGTCACCGGCATCACGAGCAGATGCTCGATCGTCCCGTGCTCGCGCTCGCGGATCAGCGCGGCTCCGGTGAGGATCATCGACAGCATCGTCACGTTGTTGATCAGTTCCATCAGCGCGCCGAACCAGACTTCGTCGAGATTCGGGTTGAAGCGCATGCGCATCGCGAGATCGACGGGCGGCAACGCCGCGCCGCGATGGCGCCGCACGAATGCGTCGATCTCGCCCGACACGATCTGCTGGATGTAACCGCCGCCGGTGAACGCCTGCGTCATGCGGGTCGCATCGACGTTGAGCTGGACCGTCGCGTGGCGGCCGGCGAGCACGTCGCGCTGGAAATCCGGCGGAATGTCGAGCGAGAACGTGTAGTCGCCGTCGTCCAGCCCGCGATCGGCGGCGCGGGCGTCGACGATCGGCGGCGGCGCGAACTGCGGCGGGAAGAACGCCGCCGCGATGCGCGCCGACAGCGGCGACGCATCCTCGTCGACGATCGCGATCGGCACCTTGTGCAGCGTTTCCGGGCGCGCGGTGGCGGCGACGTAGATCGACGCGCTGAACGTATAGACGATGAGTGCGAGCAGGATCGGGTCGCGCGCGAGGCTCCACAATTCCTTGACCCCGAGCCGGAAAATGACGAGCAGGCGCGACATGGTCAGCGCTCCTGCTTGCGCAGCAGCACGCCCGTCATGACCAGGATGACCGGCACGGACGCGAGCATCGGCCAGAACTGGGACGACAGGTCGGCCAGCCCGAGCGCCTTGTTGTAGACGCCGCGGCTGATCGCGAGCATGTAGGTGGCCGGGTAGACGGTGCCGATCCACTTGCCGCTGCCCTCGAGCGACGACAGCGGCGTGAGCAGGCCCGAGAACTGCACGACCGGAATCAGCGTGCCGACGATCGTCATGAAGATCGCCGCGATCTGGCTGCGGGTAAACGTCGACGCGAACAGCCCGATGCCGGTGGCCACGACGTTGAATATCAGCACGGCGGCCGCCAGCGTCGTGAAACTGCCCTTGATCCGCACGCCGAACACGACATCGGCCAGCACGACCATCAGCAGGAAGTTCAGCATGGCCAGCATGACGTAAGGCGCCTGCTTGCCGAGCAGGAATTCGGCGCGCGTGACGGGCGTCACGTACAGGTTGACGATCGACCCGAGTTCGCGTTCCCGCACGACGGCGAGCGCCGTCAGCATCGCGGGCAGCATCAGCAGGAGCATCGGCATGCTCGCCGGAATCATCGCCGGCAGGCTCTTGACGTCGGGGTTGTAGCGATAGCGGATCGCGATGTCCACGGCCGGGACGAGCGATACGCCGAGCCGGCGCCTGGCCTGGTCGCGCAGCCAGTTTTCGTGCATGCCGGCCACATAGCCGCGGATCGTCTCCGCGCGCATCGGCATCGCGCCGTCGACCCATGCGCCGATCTCCACGCGGTGCCCGCGCGCGACGTCGCGCGCGAAACCGGGCGGGATCTCGAGCGCGAGCGACAGCTGGCCGTTGCGCATGCGGCGCTCGATGTCGCGGTCGTTTGCGAGCGGCGCGCGCGGCACGAAGTAGCGGGACCCGGCCAGATTCTGCGCATAGTCCTGGCTCAGGATCGACTGATCGCGGTCGAGCACCGCGAACGTCAGGTTGTCGACGTCGAGACTGATCCCGATGCTGATCACGCACATCAGCACGAGCGAGCCGAACAGCGCCAGCGTCGCGCGCAACGGATCGCGTCGCAGTTCCAGCACCTCGCGCCACAGATAGCTGCCGGCGCGCGCCGGGCTGAACCACGCGTCCGCGTGGCCGGCACCGGCCGCCGCGGGCGGCGCCGCGAGCCAGCCGGCGTCGGACGGTGCATCGGCCGCCGCGCCGCCCGCGCCCTCCGCACCGTCAGCATCAGCATGCTGCGCATCGCTCAGGTAGCCGATGAACGCGTCCTCGAGCGTGGCCGCACCGCGCAGGCGCACCAGTTCGGCCGGCGCTGCGCTCGCGAGCACGCGGCCCGAATGCATCAGCGAGATGCGGTCGCACCGTGCGGCCTCGTTCATGAAGTGCGTCGAAATGAAGATGGTGACGCGATCGTTGCGCGCGAGCTCGATCATCAGCCGCCAGAAGTCGTCGCGGGCGACCGGGTCCACGCCCGAGGTCGGCTCGTCCAGGATCAGCAGCTCGGGCTTGTGCACCATCGCGACCGCCAGGGACAGCCTCTGCCGCATCCCCAGCGGCAGGCGCTCGGGCAGCGCATCGAGTGCGTCGGCCAGCCCGAAGCGCTCGACCATTTCGGTCACACGCGCGGGCACGTCCGGTTCCGGCACGCCGAACAGGCGCGCGTGCAGCACGAGGTTCTGCCGCACGGTCAGTTCTCCGTAGAGCGAAAACCCTTGCGACATATAGCCGACGCGCCGGCGCGTGTCGATGTCGTTCGCGGCGACCGGCCGGCCGAACAGCGTCGCCGTGCCTTCGGACGCGGGAAGCAGGCCGGTGAGCATCTTCATCGTCGTCGACTTGCCGCAGCCGTTGGAGCCGAGAAAGCCGAAGATTTCACCTTGGCGGATCTGCAGGCTCACGTGGTCGACCGCGACGAAATCGCCGAACCGCATCGTCAGCGCGTCGGCCTCGATCGCGTAGCCGGCGGCCTGGTCGGGCTGGAACGGCTCGATCACGACCGGCTGGTGTCCGCGTCGGCGCGCCTCCGGCAGCAACGCGATGAACGCGGCTTCCAGCGTGTCGCAACCGGTGCGCTCGAGCAGCTCGTCAGGGCTGCCGATTGCCAGCACGCGGCCCGCGTCCATCGCGATCAGCCGGTCGAAGCGGCGGGCCTCGTCCATGTACGCGGTGGCGACCAGCACGCTCATCGCCGGGCGGGCGGCGCGAATGCGGCCGATCAGTTCCCAGAACTGCGCGCGCGACAGCGGATCGACGCCGGTCGTCGGCTCGTCCAGGATCAGCAGGTCGGGATCGTGGATCAACGCGCAGCACAGGCCGAGCTTCTGCTTCATGCCGCCGGACAGCTTGCCGGCCGGGCGATCGAGGAACCGCTGCAGGCCGGTGCTGTGCGTCAGCGCGTCGATCCGGCGACGGCGCTCCGCGGCATCGTGGCCGAACAGTCGCGCGAAGAACTGCAGGTTTTCCTCGACCGACAGCGTCGCGTACAGGTTGCGGCCGAGGCCTTGCGGCATGTAGGCGATGCGCCGGCATACGCGCGCGCGATGGCGGCGCGACGCCAGGTCGCCGTCAAGCGTCCATACGCGACCCTGCTGGATCGCGCGCGCGCCGGACACGAGCGCGAGCAGGCTCGACTTGCCGACGCCGTCCGGCCCGATCAGCCCGATCATGCGGCCGGCCGGGATGTCGAGGGTCACGTCGTCGAGCGCGTACTTGTCGCCGTAGCGCAGCGAGACGGCGGACAGCCGGGCGACCATGCGCGGATCGGCCGACGCCGGCGAACGATCGGTCGCTGCGGCATCGGTGTCGGCGGGCGTCGTCGCGTTCATTGCGGCACCCTGATCGCGAGGCGATCAGGCCAGCCCGCGCGCGGGTCGGTCTTCAGCCACGCGACGCCCGGCAGTCCGGTCTTCACGAGTTTCAGGTGGCGCTGCAACAGATCGCGATCGATGCGTGCCTTGACGCGGAACATCAGCTTCTGCCGCTCGGTGGCCGTCTCGACCGTCTTCGGCGTGAACTGCGCAGTGCTCGACACATAGGACACGCGTGCGGGAATCACGTATTCCGGCGCCGCATCGAGCACGATCCGCACGTCGGCGCCGAGCGGGACCCGGCCGACGATCGCTTCGGGCAGGAAGAACGTCATGTAGACGTCGGACAGGTCGACCACGTTGAGCACCTTGCCGCCTGCCGGCAGGACTTCGCCCGATTCCGCGATCCGGTACTGGACACGCCCGTCGCGCGGCGACGTCAGTTCGCTGTCCGCGATGTCGGCCCGTACGCGCGCCACGGTCGCCTGCGCGGCCGTCACGGCCGAGCGGGCCGCGACGAGCTGGGCGCGCGTTGCGTCGACGGCGGCCTGGGCCGCTTCCACCTGCGCGCGGGCGGCGTTCACGGTCGCGCGCAGGCTGCCGGCGCGCGCGCGATCGTCGTCCAGTTCCTGCAGCGACGACGCACCGTCGCGCGACAGCGTTTCGGACCGCGCGAGCCGCCGCGTGGCCGCGTCCAGCTCGCTTTCCCGTTGCACGACGACGGCCGCGGCCGCAGCCTTGTCGCTGCGGCGCTGCGCGACCTGCGCGTCGATGCTCGCCGCGGTGTTCACCGCCTGTTGCTCGCGCGCCTGTGCCTCGTCGAGCTGCGCCTGCAGGACGACGACGTCCATGCGCGCGAGCGGCTGGCCGGCCGTCACGAAGTCGCCTTCGTCGACGAGCATGGCGGTGACGCGCCCCGGCAGCTTGGTCGCGACGTCGATTTCGGTCGCCTCGATGCGGCCGTTGCCGCTGACGAGCCCCGCATCCGTCTGGCCGTCGCGCCAGCGCGTCCACCCGTAGTACGCGAGGCCGATCGCGAGCACGGCCGCACCGACACCGATCAGAAGAGGGCGCGGGATGGTTTTCATGGTGTGTTGTCCGAGTCTGTCGAAAGGGGAGCCGTTGCCGCGGCGGTCTTGCCGGTGTCGATCTCGCCGCCGCCGAGCGCGCCGTACAGCGCGACGCGGCTCGACAGTAGCGCACGGCGCGTCATCACCAGCTGCTGTTCGGCGTTCATCAGGTCGCGTTGGGCATCGAGCACTTCGAGGAAGCGGGTTGCCCCGCTGTCGTAGCGCAGCTTCGCGAGGCGTGCGCGCTCGGCCTGCGACGCCAGCGTGGCGCGCTCGATGGCGACCTGGTCGGCGAGCCAGTGGCGCGCCGCGAGCGCATCGGACACGTCGCGGAACGCGCGCTGCAGCGTCTTCTCGTACTGCGCGAGCGCCTCGTCGCGTTGCGCGTGCGAGAGCGCGAGATTCGACCGGTTGCGGCCGCCGTCGACGAGCGGCAGCGTGACGTTCGGAATCACCGACCACACGCCCGCGCCGGACGACAGCAGGTCATGCAGCGCGCTGCTTCCCGAGCCGATCGCGCTCGTCAGTGCGATGCGCGGAAAGAATGCCGCCCGCGCCGCGCCGATGTTCGCGCGGGTCGCCCGCAGTTCGTGCTCGGCCGCGATCACGTCCGGGCGCCGGGTCAGCAGCGACGACGGCAGGCCGGGGGCGAGCGACGGCAGCACCGCGCCGTCGTCGAGCGCGAGCGGCGTGTCGGCCAGCGCCGGCGGCGCACCGACGAGCAACGCCAGCGCATCGGCCGCCGTCGCGCGCGCTTGCTGCAACTGGACGCCGAGCGATTCCGCCTGTTGCAGCAGGATTTCCGATTGCGTCAGGTCGAGGCGGGAGATCGCGCCGGCCGCGTGGCGAAGCCGGAAAATCCGCAGCGATTCGCGGCGTGTGTCGATCGTCGCGCGGGTCAGCGCGATGCGTTCGTCGATTTCGCACAGGGTCAGATATGCGTTAGCGACACCGGTGACGACGCTCAGCGTCACCGCCCGTTTCGCCGCGTCGCTCGCGAGATAGCGCTGGAGCGCCGCGTCCTTCAGGTTGCGCACGCGTCCCCAGAAGTCGAGCTCCCATTGCGTCTCGGCCAGCTGGACTTCGTAGAGCTGGCCGATGACGGGCGCCGGCGTGAGGAAGCCGCCCGGCGTGCGAAACCGTGCATAGGCCGCCCCCGCGCCGATCGTCGGCCATTGATCGGCGCTGCGGATGCCGTAGACCGCCCGCGCCTGCTCGACCCGTGCAACGGCCGCGCGCAGATCGCGGTTGTCGGCGAGCGCCTGCCCGATCAACGCGCGCAGGCGTGCGTCGACGAAGTAGGCCTGCCACTCGGGTACGGGCGCCGCGGATGTCGCGGGCGTCGCGTCGGCGGAAGGATCCGGAAAGGAGGCGGGAATCGGTGCGGCGGGGCGCTCGTCCGGTGGCGCAAGCGACAGGCAGCCCGACAGCAGCCCCATGCCTGCCGCGAGCGCAATGGCACGCATGCGCCGCACGACGGCTGGATGAAAGCGAACAGCAGGCGCGGCAGCGCGCATGGGATGCCTCGTCGAATACTGAAATGCGGGAATACGGGATGGCGTCGCCCTCCAGGCGCTGCCGCTTCGGATTCACTTATATCCGACGATTGCAGGGTTTCCCCTTGATCTGTGTCACTCGGGCGGGAATGCGTTTCGAGCCGCCCCTCGCTTGACGCGCGCGTCGCGGCGTGCCTCCGGCGGTTTCGTGATCGCGTGCCGGACGCAACCGCGTGGTGCCTGTCACGGGCGATCGCCCGGCCCCGGATTGAGCAGCACAACGAACGCGAGGATGCTGGAGATCAGCGTGACGATCGAGTACCTGAACACCTCCTCGTCGAACAGCATCCCGTGAACGATGCCGACCAGCGACGCAATCGCGATGAACACGCAGAGCGTCGCAAGCACGATGCGGTACTGCTTGTGGATCATGACGGTCTCCCGGAAAGCGGTGGACGTCGACGGTCGTACGAATGCGAAACGCGCCGGTTGCGGCGGTTTTCGCGACGTCCGCCGATTCATGATCGCGTCGCGCCCCGTTGCGCGGTTGATCTGCGTCAATGGACAAAATCGGCCATCGCCTGCCCGACGGCCTCTGCCGTCAGCCCGCCTTTGATTGATCCTCGTCAACCCGCCGGCGCGGCCGTGCGCGATGCTGTACACGGTGCAGCACGCGCTCGCTCGCATGCTTTGCGGCCGGCACGGGCCGACGGGAGACCGACATGAAATCCGATGCAGTACTCAAGCAGGATGTCGAGCAGGCGTTGTTCTGGAATCCGGCGATCGATGCACGCAGGATCGACGTCGAGGTGCGCGACCGGATCGTGACGTTGCGTGGCACGGTCGACAGCTGGGCCCAGAAGCTCGAGGCGCAGAAAACGGCACTGCATGTCGCCGATGCGCGCGCGCTGGTGCTCGAACTGAACGTCGCCCCGCCGGAGAACGCGTGCGCGGACCAGGAACTGGCGATCGCGATCACGTTCGCGCTCGGATGGCAGGAGGCGTTGCGCGATCACAAGATCAGCGTCGAGGTCGATCACGGCTGCGTGACGCTCGATGGCGAAGTCGATCACGCGTATCAGAGCCGGGCGGCGGAAGCGATGGTGAGCCGGATGATCGGCGTCGTCGGCGTGGCGAACCGCATCCGGGTGCGCACGGACCATACGGTGCCGGACGTTGGCGCGCGGATCGCCGAGGCGCTTGCACGCCGCGCGCAGCGTGAATCCGCGGGAATCTCGATCGACGCGGCCGACGGCATCGTCACGTTGACGGGCACGGTCGCGTCGCTCGCCGAAAGGCGCGCCGCATGCGGTGCGGCCGGGTCGGTGAGGGGTGTCCGGCAGGTCGTCGACCGGCTGACCGTTGCCTGACCGGCTTGCTTGTGCTGTCTACTACCAGGAGAAGCAGCGATGAACCGTTCGCATACCGGCCCCGGCCGAAACTATCTGCGCCGCGACAAGCGCATGCAGCCGCACACGAAGGACAGTTACCGTGATCCGAAGCGACCGACCGGCGACCGCATCTGCGAAGGCTGCGGCGCGGTCTGCGAAGCCGGCCGATGGACCTGGTCCGCGACCGCGCTCGACCGGCGCCAGCTCGAATGCCCGGCCTGCAAGCGCATGCGGGAAAACGTGCCGGCGGGCGAACTGGTGTTGCACGGCGAGTATCTGCGCGCGCACCGGTCGACGATCATCGAATTGCTCGAGCACCAGGCCGATCTGGAGACGAGCGAGCACGCGCTCGAACGCATCATGGACATCGAGAAATCCGCCGATTCGCTCATCGTGCGAACGACAGGCGTGCATATGGTCCGCCGTCTCGGCGAAGCGCTGCTGCATGCGCACCACGGCGATCTCGCGATCAACTACCGCGACGGCGAGGACGTGCTGCGTGCGCACTGGACACGCGACGACGTGTGAGCGGGTGGTCGTCCGCCGGGCAGGTTCGATCCCATGAACAGATCATTCGACTACTCCGGGTTGCTGATTCCGATCGCGTTCGCCGTGCTGGTTGCGGTTCAACTGCTGGCGCGTCAGCCGGCGGCGACGTCGATTTCCTACAGCGATTTTCACCACCTGGTGGACGCACGGCTCGTCGACGATCTCGAGATCGGCCAATCGTCGATCTCGGGCACGTTGCGCATGCCGGAGGCCGGCGCCGCGCTGCCCGCGTCCGACGCGGCCGAGGTAAAGGACGCCGGGCCGCCGTGGCGCTTCACGACGAACCGGGTGAGCGACGAAGGCCTGGTCGCCGCGCTGACCCATGCCGGGATTCGCTATCGCGGCGCGACGGATACGGGCTGGATGGGGACGCTCGCGGCCTGGATCTTCCCGCTGATCGGCTTCGTCGTGATCTGGAATTTCTTGCTGCGACGGCCGGGCGGGATGCGCGACCTGAGCGGCATGGGCAAAAGCCGCGCCCGCGTGTACATGCAGAAGGAAACCGGCATCACGTTCGACGACATCGCGGGCATCGACGAAGCGAAGGCCGAGTTGCAGCAGATCGTCGCGTTCCTGCGCAACCCCGAACGCTACCAGCGGCTCGGCGGCAAGATCCCGAAGGGCGTGCTGATCGTCGGCGCGCCCGGCACCGGCAAAACGCTGCTCGCGCGCGCGGTCGCCGGCGAAGCCGCGGTGCCGTTCTTCACGATCAGCGGTTCGGCGTTCGTCGAGATGTTCGTCGGCGTCGGCGCGGCGCGCGTGCGCGATCTCTTCGAACAGGCCCAGCAGAGCGCGCCGTGCATCGTGTTCATCGACGAGCTCGATGCGCTCGGCAAGGCGCGCGGCGTCGGCCTGATGTCGGGCAACGACGAGCGCGAGCAGACGCTCAACCAGCTGCTCGTCGAGATGGACGGCTTCCAGGCCAATTCGGGCGTCATCATCATGGCCGCGACCAACCGGCCCGAGATTCTCGATCCCGCGCTGCTGCGCCCCGGGCGCTTCGACCGGCACATCGCGATCGACCGGCCGGACCTGACCGGACGCAAGCAGATTCTCGCCGTCCATACGAAGCGGGTGAAGCTCGCGCCGGAAGTTGACCTGGCCGAACTGGCGCAGCGCACGCCCGGTTTCGTCGGCGCCGATCTCGCGAACGTCGTCAACGAAGCCGCGTTGCATGCGGCCGAACTGGGCAAGCCCGCGATCGGGATGGCCGATTTCGACGAAGCCATCGATCGCGCGATGACCGGCATGGAGCGCAAGAGCCGCGTGATGAACGAACAGGAAAAGCGGACCATCGCGTACCACGAATCGGGGCATGCGCTCGTCGCGCAAAGTCGCGCGCACTGTGATCCGGTGAAGAAGGTGTCGATCATTCCTCGTGGGATCGCGGCGCTCGGCTACACGCAGCAGGTGCCGACAGAGGATCGCTACGTGCTGCGCAGAAGCGAACTGCTCGACCGGCTCGACGTGTTGCTCGGCGGGCGCGTGGCCGAGGAAATCGCATTCGGCGACGTGTCGACCGGCGCGCAGAACGATCTCGAGCGGGCGACCGCGCTGGCGCGTCACATGGTGATGCAGTACGGGATGAGCGAGAAGGTCGGCCTCGCGACGCTCGACGACGGCGCCCCGCAAGGCGGCGCGCCGGGCGTATGGACGCCGGGCGACGGCCATTGCAGCGAGCACACGGCGCAGCTGATCGACGAAGAGGTGCGCGCGCTGCTCGAGGACGCGCATGCGCGGGTCACGGCGACGCTCGGCGAGCACCGCGACGCGCTCGAACGGATCGCGCTCAGCTTGCTCCAGCACGAATCGATCGATCACGACATGCTGGTCGCGCTCATCGCGCCGCCGGACGATGCCGACGTGACGCCCCGGCCGGCGCAAGCCGACGCGGAAACGACCACGGGCGTCTCTGCCTGAAGAAACGACCGCCGCGATCGAGCCGGACGCCTGCCGCCCGCCATCGCGGCGTTCAACAGCCGATGCAGACGGGGCCGTCGCGCCGCGCGCGCGCCGTGTCATCGGCCACGACCGACGCGAGCCGCGGATCGGGCCGGAAGACGGTGATGCCCTTGAGCCCGTCGCGCCATGCCTGGAAGAACAACGCGTCGACCTCCGCGAGCGAACACTGCCCGGGCATCGTCACGGTCTTCGAAATGCCCGCGTCGACACACGGCTGCAGCGCCGCAAGCATCGCGACATGATCCGCCGGCGCGATGTCCGCGGCCGTGACGAAATAGCCCGGCAGCTCGACGTTGTCGCCATGCAGCTCGCGGAACAGCCGGTAAGCGTGGTTCTCCGCACGAAACGGCCGGATCTGCCCGCCGGCGGTGCGGACCATGCGGCGCTGCGTCCAGCCGACGGCCGGCTCGATTCCGTTCGAACAGTTGTCGCAAAACGCGAGGCTTACGCTGCCGGCCGGCGCGAACGACAGCAGATGGCTGTTGCGCAGCCCGTGGCGCGCAATCGCGTGATGCACCTTCAGCGGCAACAGCGTGCGATACGCGGGGCCGGTCAGATAGGCGGCCGGGTCGTAGGCGGGAAACGCACCGCGCTCGGCGGCAAGCGCGGCCGATGCGGCGAACGCATGCTCGCGCATCGTCAGCACGATCGTGCGTGCGAGCGTGCGCGCTTCCACGCTGTCGTAGCGCAGCCGCAGCATCGTCAGCGCGTCGGCCAGCCCGGTCACGCCGACCCCGACGCGCCGTGTCCGCCGCGCCTCGTGCTCGTGCGCGGCGAGCGGCCACGCGGTCAGGTCGAGCACGTTGTCGAGCATGCGGACCTGAATGCGCACCGCGTCAGCGAGCGTCGCGAAGTCGAAGCGCGGATTCTCGTCGATACCGAACGGGTGGAGCACGAAACGCGACAGGTCGATCGGCCCGAGCACGCAGCTGCCGTACGGCGGCAGCGGCTGTTCGCCGCACGGGTTCGTCGCGTCGATCCGCTCGTGCTCGCGCAGCGGATTCGCGTCGCGGATCGTGTCGAGGAACAGCAGCCCGGGTTCCGCGCTGTCGCGCGCGGCCTTGACGATCTCGTGCCAGAGCGTGCGGGCCGGAACCGTCGCGTAAAGGTAACGTCCGTCCGGCCGCCTGGGGGGCGCGCCGGATGCGCGGCGGGGCGGCGCGTGATGGACGAGCGCCCACGGCAGGTCGTGCCGGACTGCTTCCATGAATGCGTCCGTGACGCCGACCGACAGGTTGAACGTCGGCCAGCGCGAGCGTCCGCGCTTGGCCGCGACGAATGCGACGAGATCCGGATGATCGCAGCGCAGCACCCCCATTTGCGCACCCCGGCGCGGGCCGGTGAACGGCAGTGCCCGGCACATCGCATCGAAACGGTCGATCGCCTCGCATGCGCCGCGCACGGATGACTGGCGCCGTTCGTACGCGTCGGCGGGCGGCACCGGAGAAAAGTCGTAGCCGATTCCGCCCCCCATCAGCAGCGTGACCCGTGCGTCGTCGAGCGCCTGCGCGAGCGCCGTGTCGACCATCTGCACGGGGGTGTCGGGAGGAATCGCTAGCGGATGGACGAAGCAGTTGACCATCGTCCTGCCGTTGTCCGCGCCGGCATTGGCGAGGATGCGTCCCGCGCCGATCGCGCCGCGCTGCAGGTTCAGGAAAAACGCGCGCTCCGCCTGCGCACGGCGCTCGGCCGGCTCGGCAAGCGACAGCGCATGGGCAACGCGATGGAAGACGTCCGCGCGAGACGTTTCGCCGGGTTGCGCATAGCGCTCGGCGAACACGGTGGTGCAAAGCGGTTGCTCGTCCATGGCGGGGCTCGGCAACGACGAATGATTCACTGTAGAAGCCTGCCCGGACGTGTCGTTGATCGAGCGCAACCGGGCGCCTTCGCGGCATCGCTTGACGGTGGTCAACCCCGCGACCGGCATCGAACGTAAGGTGGAGCCACGGCCGGCACGCAGCGATTGCCGCGAATCGCCGCGCCAGCCATCGACTGCGAACCGCGCACCATGACCGATATCGTTACCGTTACCCTGAATCCGGCCGTCGATGTCGCGACGTCCGTCGAGCACATCGTCGATACGCACAAGCTGCGCTGTGCACGGCCGCGGCGCGACCCCGGCGGCGGCGGGATCAACGTTGCCCGAACCATTCACCGCCTCGGGGGCGACTGCGTCGCGCTGTACCTGGCCGGCGGGCCGACCGGCGACGTCCTGACGCTGCTGCTCGAAGCCGAGCGTCTGCCGGCGGTGCGCATCCGGATCGCCGGCGAGACGCGCGAGAACGTCTGCGTGACCGAGACCGCGACCGGGCGCGAGTACCGCTTCCTGATGCCCGGGCCGTTGGTCACCGAGGCCGAGTGGCGCGACTGCGCAGCCCGCATCGACACCCTGCACCCGGCGCCGCGATATCTCGTGTTGAGCGGCAGCCTGCCGCCCGGCGCGCCCGACGATCTGTATGCGACGCTGGCGCGGACGGCCAGGGCGAGGGGCAGCCGGGTGGTTGTCGACGCGGCGGGGCGGGCACTGCAAGCTGCCCTCGAGGCCGGCGTTCATCTCGTGAAGCCCAGTCTCGGCGAACTGAGCGCGTTGGCCGGCGAGCCGCTCGACGACACGTCGGCATGCCGGAAGGCCAGCGAACTCGTGGCGCGAGGACAAGCCGACATCGTGGCGTTGACGCTCGGTGCGCGCGGCGCATGGGTCGTCACGCGCGACGGCGCGCTGCGCCTGCCCGGCAGGCCGGCAACGGTATGCAGCACGGTCGGGGCCGGCGACAGTTTCGTCGGCGGCATGGTCTGGGCGCTGGCGCGCGGCGTGCCGTTCGACGAAGCGTGCCGCTATGCGCTGGCGGCTTCGGCCGCTTCGGTCGAGCATCCGGGGACGGCGCTGTGCACGCGCGACGACGTCGAGCGGATTCACGCTGAACTGGTTGCGCAAGCAAGCTGACGACCAAGCGGGCCGATTCGTGCGCGATCGCGTCGATGCACGATCGATCGTTGATCTGGCTCAGCGGTTTTCGTGCCTCGATCGCGAAAAATGGGGCAGCCATTCCACGAGATCCGCCATGGCCTTTCGCCTGATCGCCTTCCTGCTCCTGTTGTCGTGTATGCCGCCGGTTTCGTCCGCCGACGTCGCGACCGTCGATTCGCCATCGCCGCGTGTGCTGATCCTGGTCTACCACCGGTTCGCCACCGCGCGCCTGGATTCGATAACGGTGCGTACCGAGACGTTGCGCAACCAGTTGCGGGCGATCGAGGCGAACGGCTACCGCATCGTGCCGCTCGCCGATGTCGTGCGCTGGCACGGCGGCCAGGCCGACGCCGTGCCGGCGCGAGCGGTCGCGATTACCGTCGACGACGGTCATCGTTCCGTCTACGAGGTGCTGCGTCCATTGCTGGCCGCCCACCCGATGCCGGTCACGCTGTTCATCTATCCGTCGGCCATCTCCAACGCCAGCTATGCGATGACATGGGACCAGTTGCGCATGCTCGGGCAATCCGGCGGGTTCGACATCGAGTCGCATACGTACTGGCATCCGAATTTCCGCACCGAGCGCGCCCGGCTCACGCCGGACGACTACCTGCGCTTCGTGTCGTTCCAGTTGAGCCGCTCGCGCGAACGACTCGAGTCCGAAACCGGCCAGCCGGTCCGGATGCTGGCCTGGCCGTTCGGCGTCCACGATGCGCAGACCGACCAGCTGGCCGCTCGCGAAGGCTACGTCGCGGCATTCACGCTCGACGCGCGCCCCGTTCGTATCACCGACCCGGCAATGGCGCTGCCGCGCTATCTGATGACCGACGCCTGCGACACACGATGCATGAACGGATTGCTCAGAACCGCCGGGGGGAAGCCGTGATCGAACGTCTGATCGTCTGTCTGCTCGTGTCGCTTGCCGGTTTCGCCGCCCGGGCGGCGCCCGTCACGATCACCGTCGTCGATGCGACGAACGGGCGCCCGCTGGCCGGCGCGATCGGCCACGCGCCGGGCGCGAACCGGACCGCGGATCGCGACGGCGCGTTTTCACTGGAGATCGACGCGGCGGGTACGCGCCTGAGCGTGCGCGCGCCGGGCTACGCGCGCACCGAAATCACGCTGGCCCCCGCCGAGGGCGCACAGACGATCCGCATGACGCCGGTGCGTCCGAAAGCCGTCTATCTGTCCGCTTACGGCGTCGCGGACCGCACGCTGCGCGAGGCGGCACTGTCCCTTCAGGACAAGACGGCGATCAACGCGCTCGTCATCGACGTGAAGGGCGACAGCGGCGTGACGCCGTATCGCAGCCTGGCGCGCGAGATCTCCGGTGCGTCGAACAATGTGGCCGGTGCCATCGTTCGTCCGCCCGATCTGCCGGATCTGCTGCGGACTTTCCATGCGCGCGGTCTTTACCTGATTGCCCGCATCGTCGTATTCAAGGACGACCCGTTGGCTCGCGCTCATCCCGAATGGGCCGTGCGCGATGCCGCCGGCGATATCTGGCAGGACCGCGAGCATCAGCGCTGGATCGACCCGACGTCGCACGCGGCCTGGCAACACAACTACGACGTCGCCGAAGAGGCTGCCCGAATGGGTTTCGACGAAATCCAGTTCGACTACCTGCGGTTTCCCGACGCCAACGGTCTCCGGTTCGCCGAGCCCAATACCGAGGCCAACCGGGTTGCGGCGATCACCGGATTCCTGACCGGCGCGCGCGAACGGTTGCGGCCGTACAACCTCTACGTGTCGGCCGACATTTTCGGGTACGTGTGCTGGAACGCCGACGACACCGCGATCGGGCAGCGGCTCGACGCGCTCGGACCCGTCGTCGACTATGTGTCGCCGATGCTCTATCCGTCGGGCTTCACATGGGGCCTGCCCGGCTGCCGGAAGCCGACCGAGCACCCTGGCGAGATCGTGTCGCGGTCGCTGGCCGAGGCGAAGCGCCGGACGGGGCTGGATGGTGTCCGGTTCAGACCGTGGCTCCAGGCGTTTCGCGACTATGCGTTCGATCACCGGCCGTTCGATGCCGACGAGATTCGCGCGCAGGTCGACGCGGCCGATGCGGCCGGCACGGACGGCTGGATGCTGTGGAATCCGCGTAATCGCTACGATCCTGCCGATCTGCCGCGCTGATCGACGGGCAAAAAACGCGCAGGAGTCGAATCGTCATGCCGTGGAATGACGAGCGTTATCCGCCTTCAATGCGGAGCCTGCCGCCGCCGGTTCGCGGCAAGGCGATCGATATCGCCAATGCGTTACTGCGGCAGGGGCGCAACGAGGGCAGCGCGATCCGCATCGCGATCGCGCAGGCGAAACGGTGGGGGCGTGCGCATGGCGTCGTTGGGCGGCGGGTGACGATCAAGTCAGCGGCGATCGAACGGTGACCCTGCCGCCGGCGCTAGACCATCTACCTCGCCGGGCATTCTCGCCCGGTCATCGCCGGATGCAACGAGCGGCCAGAACGCACGCCATCAGCATGACGGCGACCGCAATGCCGTGCACCGGGTTGCGCAGACACGACGCGACCTGCTCGCTCCTTCCCACTCCGAACAGACACCACAGACAGAAGTGCTCACAGTTGTTCGTGAGCAGCCGGTATTGGCATTCGCCGAGGCGCGATGCCGCGCGGCGCGCCGCTTCGATTCCGTCGTACGGCGTGCGCGCGTGGCGAATGACTGCGAGCCCGCAACCCGCGCGGAAGCCGTCCAGGGTAACGACTTCGACCGGACCGCCGCTCGCATGGCGCGACCATCCCGCGTAATGAATCACGTTGCCGTCGCCGATATAGATCCCGTGATGCAGATAGCCAGGGCGGCGGGTCACGAGGTGGGCGCCGACCGGCGGCTCGCCATCCAGCATGGCGTCGTCGGCGTGCGCTGCGGTCGGATCAATCATCGCCAGCTCCTCGGTCCTGCGGCGGCGGTGCGGAAGGGCCGCGCGCCGGCTGCGAAACACGTTGCGTCCTGTCACGTCTCCAGTATTGACAGCGGCGCCGCGCGAAACAATCAGCGTGGCCTGAGCTTGCTGTCCGACGTAGGGGCGCCGTGTCGGAAATTTCCGACGAACCATGCAATATCGGCTGACGGCTGTCACGGGCGATTGAGCAGGCCGTATGCCGTTCCCCCCCGGTTTCAGGCTCACCGCGCGGTTTTGTCCGGCTTCCGCGGAAACGCGCTTGATTTGAGTCAATGCGAAATCGACGTTCCGCGCGACGCTGACGATATTGCCGATACGCATGGGCGGCGTCGCGGCACGCGTGGACTTTCGCGATCGGACGCGGGCGTCGCAACCATGCGTACTCAATCAGGAGAGTGAAGATGTGGACCGGAACCATGAAGATGCTGCTTGCAGCCTGCTTGCTGGCGGTCGGCGCGAACGCGCTGGCGGAAACGTCGACCGAGCCGATCCAGCGCAACGGTGTTGCGTATATCACGGGCGGAATCGGCGAGGACGAGGTCACTGCATTTCGCGATGTCGCCCCTCGCTACAACCTGCGGATCATGTTCGCATCGAAGGCCGGCCACTATCTTTCCGATGTCGACGTCACACTGTCGTCCGGCAAGTCGACGCTGCTCGACGTACACACGAGCGGCCCGTTCCTGTTCGCTCGCGTGCCGCCCGGGCGATATACCGTGTCCGCGCACGACAGGGCCGTTCAGGAAGTCCGGCATGTCGTCGTCCCGGCGCGTGGCGGCGTCGAGGTGCGCTTTTACTGGCGCGACCCTGAACGGCAGGGCGCGATGCACCTGTGCACGGGGTGTCCTGTGTCGCAGCGGCAACCAGCCCGCTAACCGCACGTTCGATCATGACCGGTGAACGGCGGCGACCCTACGATGCCGCGGCCGTCGCGGATCTTGATGCCATCGACGCGGCGGACATCCGTTCGCAGGTCGACACCGCGGATGCTGCCGGCACGAAGGAATGGCTACGGTGGAACACGCTCGATCGCTACGATGTCGCTGCGCTGCCGCGCTGACCGGCGCGCTGGTGTTCGCGCTTGCATCGGCGGGTGCGCGAGCGGATGCCGAGGCGGCCGTGGCGCCGCAGCAGGCCGCCGCGATCGATGAGGCGATCGCCGCCGAGATCGCCGACGGCCATCTTGCCGGCGCGGTGGTCGTGACGGGCGACGCCGACGGCGTGCGGGTGCGCGTCGCGCGCGGCCAGCGCGTGACGGGCGAGCACGTCGAGGCGATGACGGTCGATACCGTCTTCGATCTTGCGTCGCTGACGAAGCCGGTGGCGACGGCGGTCGCGATCATGCAACTCGCGGAGCGGGGCATGCTGAGCCTCGACGCGCCGGCCGCGCGCTACTGGCCCGCGTTCGGCGCGCACGGCAAGGCCGGCATCACGATCCGCCAGTTGCTTGCACATGTATCGGGATTGCCGGCCGGGGTGTCGTCGTCCCGCGCGCTGCGCAGCCGTGCCGCCGTGCTGGCCGACATCGTCGCGATGACACCCGGCGCGCTGGCCGGCACACAGGTGCGCTACAGCGACGTCAATTACGTGGTGCTTGGCAAGATCGTCGAGCGCGTGTCGCACCGGCCGCTCGACGCATGGTGCGCCGCACATGTGTTCGCGCCGCTCGGGATGGCGAGCACCGCGTTCCGGCCACCGGCGTCGCTGTTCGCACGCGTGGCGCCCACCACCGTTCGCGATGGCCATCTGCTCCGGGGGAGCGTCCACGATCCGGTCGCGGCCGCGATGGGCGGCGTCGCCGGCAATGCGGGCCTGTTCGCGAGTGCGGACGATCTGGCGCGCTTCGCGCGCATGCTGCTGAACGGCGGCGCGCTGGGCCCGGTGCGTGTGCTGGCGCGCCGCAGCGTCGCCGCGCTCGAGACGCCGGCCACGCTCGACGCGGAAGGCGACCTGCACACGCCAGGCTGGGCGGTCGGGCCGCCGCTTGTCGCGAACCGCTACCGGCTGCCGCCGGTCGGCGCACTGCAACACCTCGGCTACACGGGCACGGCGCTATGGATCGATCCCGTGACGCGCCGCTTTGCGATCGTGCTCACGAGCCGGCTGTATCCCGACGAAACCGGCACGGCGATGCCATTGCGCTCGCTCGTGCTCGGCATCGTATCGAGCGAGGCCGCGCCCGCGACGTCGTCGCGGATTGCGACGCGCGTACCCGAGATGGCGACGGCCGTTGCGCAGGTCGCCCGGTTGCCGGTATCGCGCGGGCCGGTGCTGGCCGGCATCGACGTGCTTGCTGCGCGCGGCTTCGCGGCCGTCGCTGGCAAGCGCATTGCGCTCGTCACGAACCGCAGCGGCTTCGACCGGTTCGGCAGGCGCACGATCGACCTGCTCGCACAGGCGCCGGGCGCGCGGCTCGTCGCGCTGTTCGCACCCGAGCATGGGCTCGGCACCGACGTCGACGAGACGTTCGGCGACACGGTCGACGCCGCGACCGGAGTGGTCATTCACAGCCTGTACGGCGACCGCCGCCGCATCGCACCCGCGCTGCTCGCCGATGTCGACGTGCTGGTGCTCGACCTGCAGGACGCAGGCGTACGCTTCTTCACGTACCTGGCCACCCTCGGTTACGCGCTCGAAGCCGGCGCCGCCGCGCATCGCCCGGTGCTCGTGCTCGATCGCCCGGATCCGCTGGGCGGCGATGTGTTCGGCGGCCCCGTGGCCGATGCCGGACCGGCCACGTTCACCGGTTATTACCCGTTGCCGCTCCAGCCCGGCATGACGCTCGGCGAACTGGCGCAACTGTTCAACGACCGCCTTCATATCGGCGCGGCGCTGACCGTGGTGCCGATGGCGAACTACGTGCGCACGATGCGCTTCGGCGATACGGGGCTCGGCTGGGTGCCGCCATCGCCGAACCTGCGCGATGCCGCTGCGTTGTCGCTGTACCCGGAAACGGGGCTCATCGAGGGTGCGGCGGTCAGTGTCGGGCGCGGCACCGAGACGCCATTCGGCGTGGTCGGCGCGCCTTGGATCGACGGGCGCATCCTCGCGGACGATCTTCGCGCGATGCGGCTGGCCGCGACGTTCTCACCGGTTCGCTTCGTCCCGGCGGAAGGGCCTTATCACGGCATGGTGTGCGAAGGCGTGCGCATCGAACTGCCCGCCGGCACGGCGCGGCCGGGCGAGATCGGCCTGGCGCTCGCCCTGGCGCTGCACCGGCGTTATCCGGAGCAGTTTCGGATCGATGCGATCCGTGCATCGGTCGGCTCGCGCGAGGTGGCGGACATGCTGGAGGCGGGGCGGTCGATTGACGAGATCGAACGTGTCGTCGATGCACAAAATGCCGCATTCGCGCGCGAGCGGGCGGCGTTTTTGTTGTACTGAAATCGCTCCGGCACGCGCTCGTCAGGCCGCAGTCCGGTGCGCGTGTCTGCGGGCGTGGCCCAGCGTTTGACATATGCCAACGGTATGCGGCCCGCGCAACCCGATGATTGCGACAATGGACGCTCGGACTGGCCACGGCGCCCAGGTTCATTTCGTGTCAGTCATTTCCCGACAGAGGGCTGGCGTGATCGCTTCCACAGACATAGCGAGATTCCGGGGACCCGAGACACCGACACGGCCGCCGCGCCACGCGTGAGCGTCGTGCCGCCCTCGTGCGGCAAATTCTCGCCCGGTGCCCTTTGGGGCCTCTCCACATTGCTGCTGGCTGGCGCCGCCTACGCGCGGCATGAGGGGACGCGCCTTGGAGAGACCGTCCGCTATCCGACCGTGCCCATCAATAGACGCGACAGTGCGCTGCCCTTGACTCAGAACACGTTTGCATGAAGCTCGTTCAGACCGGACGCGTCAACCGCGTCGGGATGCGGGATCCGCGTGTCGCTGGCGGCGACAAGCAGGTTCACGACCACATTCGCGTCGCCGGCGTGCCCGCTGACCACGCAGCCGTCCCGTCGGAATCGTGACGACGACGCTGGGCGACGATGATGAGAATCGACGCCGAGAAGCGTTTGTACGGCCTGCCGATCGAAGTGGTGGAACGAAGGGCCGAGCCCTGACAGACGGGGAACATCGATTTCAAGTTCACGGATCGCGCAGGATCTTCCCGTTGCAGTCAGAATCTCGGTAACCTCGGCTCGATTCCGGTCTTCTCCGGTCCGCAAGACCGTTGATGCAGGTCAAGCACTTGAGGTGCAGCAATCCTAGGCTTGGCATTGCGAGCAGACCCGCCTCGCAATTGCCTGGATCTCGCGTGGAGGATCACTGTTGAGCACTGGCTGGGAACATTTCCCTCATGGTGCCGATATCGGCGTGCGTGGCACGGGCGAGTCGCTTGCCGAAGCGTTCGAACAAGCGGCGCTTGCGCTAACCGCATGTGTGAGCGCACCGGCCGGCATACGCACGACGTGCACGGTTGACATATGCTGCAATGCCCCCGATCTTGACTTGCTGCTCGTCGATTGGCTCAATGCGGTGATCTACGAAATGGCGACGCGTCGGATGCTGTTTGGCCGGTACGTGGTGTCGATTGACGGCACACGGCTTGTCGCACGCATTGCCGGCGAGGAAGTGGACGTTGAGCGACATCGGCCGGCGGTCGAACCGAAGGGCGCAACCTATACGGCGTTGCATGTCGGCCGCGACATGCGCGACCGGTGGATCGCACAATGCGTGGTCGACGTCTGAACAGGGGAACAGGATGGACCTCATGTCGCTCGAGCGTCACGGCGAATTCGAATGGCATATTCCCGTGCAGGACAGGATGCGGGTGCCCGGCATCATCTACGCCGATCGCCGACTGATCCAGGACATGGACGATAAAGTGCTCGTTCAGATCCGCAACGTTGCATGTTTGCCGGGCATCGTTGGCGCCTCGTATGCCATGCCCGACGCGCATTGGGGTTATGGCTTTCCGATCGGCGGTGTCGCTGCGTTCGATCCAGGATCGGGCGGAGTCATCTCCGCAGGAGGAGTCGGTTTCGATATTTCATGTGGCGTGAGAACACTCTTGACCGGGTTGACGCGTGAGTGCGTCGAGCCGTTGAAGGCCCGTCTCGCCGACGCACTTTTCGCGCATATTCCGGCAGGCGTTGGAAGCACCGGGGCGATGCATCTCTCTGCATCGAAAATGGACGAGATGCTGACAGGCGGCGCGGCGTGGGCCGTAGACCAGGGCTATGGCAACCGCGACGATCTTGTGCGGATCGAGGAAAACGGCAGAATCCTGCATGCGAAGCCCGGCGCCGTGTCGGATCTTGCCAAGAAACGTCAGCGCGACGAGATGGGCACGCTGGGTTCCGGCAATCACTATCTCGAAGTGCAGGCGATCACTGAGATCTTCGAGCCTCGGATTGCCGGCACATTCGGCCTTCACCCCGGACAGGTGGTCGTGACGATCCACTGCGGTTCACGCGGACTCGGGCATCAGATCGGCACCGAGTATCTCCGAGAGATGGTCATTACCGCAAAAAGCTACGGGATCGATCTGCCGGATCGCGAGCTCGCGTGCGCTCCGATTGCGTCGGATCTGGGCGAGCGCTATCTCGGTGCGATGCGTGCGGCGACCAATTGTGCGCTGGCGAACCGGCAGATCCTCACGCATCTCACGCGCGAAGTGTTCGCGACCATGTTCCCCGACGCTGTGTTGACGCTGCTCTACGATGTGTCGCACAACACATGCAAGAAAGAATCGCATCGTGTCGATGGTCGCGAACGGATGTTGTTCGTGCATCGGAAGGGCGCGACACGCGCGTTCGGCCCCGGACATCCGGAGTTGCCGGAAGGTCTGCGCGAGTCGGGGCAACCCGTGTTGATCGGCGGCAGCATGGGAACGGCATCATACGTACTGGCGGGCGCTCAGACGGGTGATACCGAGCGCGCATTCGGTTCGGCCTGCCACGGCGCGGGGCGCGCGATGAGCCGGACGGAAGCGACTCGGCACTGGCGCGGCCGTGCACTCATCGATGCACTGGCCGAGCGCGGCATCGAGGTGCGCAGCCGATCCGATCGAGGTGTCGCCGAAGAGGCGCCGGGCGCATATAAAGACGTCGATGCGGTCGTCGCTGCTGCCGCGTCTGCAGGTCTCGCCCGCAAGGTTGCACGGCTCGTGCCGATCGCCTGCATCAAGGGTTAGGCGCGGTAAGCGTGCTGTGGCGTGAATACCTGACGTCCGTAGCGCGGCGGCGTCGGCACTGACACGCTTGCGATCGATATACGACCGTGCACAGAGGCGGTCGATCCGCCTGGACCTGAACCAACGTCACCTGCAACGCCGGGAAGGTCTCGTCTTGCCGGTGTTCGCCCGGTAAAGAGCCGCAGTGGCGACATCTGTGGAATTTGAAGCGCCGCCGCTCATGTGGCGCACGATCGCTGTACATCTCCGATGCCGCCGGTGCCAAATACGATGGTCCGTCCATTTGAGCCGGAACCTGAATCTTGCCGAGATAGGCTACTGATGCAATCAGCAAAGCGGTAAACACAAGAAAACAGCTGTGCATTCACGATGGCGCCGATGGTGTGCCACCGGGGCCGGATGGCCATCCCGCAGTCATGCGATATTGGCTGCGGTATTTATTAGCGACAGACAGTTGATCGACGTCAATCGCGAGCGCGACGCAGACACGATGATTTAAACAACAGGCGTCGCCGTCGTGCTCGATCGAGCGCAATGGCGTGGCATATGTCGCGGCTATCGTGGTTTGCACCGCGCCGCACCGCGCCGCGCCGCGCTGCGTCGCGCGGCGCGACGATGCGAGGAGAGACGGATGGAGACGCTGCAGGTGGAGATTCCCGTTGATCATGTAACGCTGGGCGGGATTCTGGGGATCCCCGGTGGCGCCCGCGCGGTCGTCGTATTCGTGCACGGCAGCGGCAGCAGCCGCTTCAGTCCACGCAACCGGCAAGTGGCGGCATGTCTGCATCATGCGGGTTTCGCAACGCTGCTGTTCGACCTGCTGACGCCCGAGGAGCAGCGACAAGACGATGTCGACGCGACGTACCGTTTCGATATCGCGCTGCTGGCTCGCCGCCTGGAGGCGACCCTTGCGTGGCTGGCGCAAAGGAGCGATGTCGGGTTGCTCAGGGTCGGCCTGTTCGGCGCGAGCACTGGCGCTGCAGCAGCGCTCGTCGCGGCTGCGCGGACGCGTTCGGTCGGCGCCGTCGTGTCGAGGGGCGGGCGGCCTGACCTCGCGCGGACGGCGCTCCCGTCGGTCTGCGCGCCAACACTGTTGATCGTTGGCGAACTCGACACCGAGGTGATTCGGCTGAATCGTAAGGCCGCCGAGCAACTGACCTGTGAGCACCGCATGGCAATCGTGGCGGGCGCGACGCACCTGTTCGAAGAGCCCGGCGCGCTTGACGAAGTGTCGCGCCTTGCCTCCGGCTGGTTCGTACGTTGGCTGGGTGCCCGGTCGTTCTGAACACGCAACCCAGCCGTACCGCGTGTGCGGGCGGGCATGTACATCGAGCATCCCCGCATCCCCGCATCCCCGCATCGCCTGGACGCTCGGCATATCGCTTACTGGATATCGACCATGAGTAACATTTTTCAGAATCGCACCGACGCGGGCAAGCAACTCGCCGCAGTGCTGGAGCGTTACGCCGGACGCAGCGATGTCGTGGTACTGGCGTTGCCACGCGGAGGCGTGCCGGTCGGCTATCAGGTAGCGAGGCAATTGCGCTGCCCCTTCGACGTCCTTGTCGTGCGCAAACTGGGTACGCCCCGGAATCCGGAGCTTGCGCTCGGGGCAATCGCGACCGGCGATGCACTCTATCTCAACCAGTCGGTACTGCGCGCCATCCCCGTCACAGAGCAGCAGGTCCTCGACGTCATCGCGCGCGAACGTGTCGTCCTGCATCAACGCGAAGTGGCGTACCGGGAAGGGCGGCCGCCCCTGGCGATAGACGGTAAAACCGTCATTGTCGTCGATGACGGCATGGCGACTGGATCAACGATGCAAGCGGCCCTTAACGCGCTGCGTACACGGCGCCCGACGCGAATTGTCGTCGCGGTGCCGGTGTGCCCAACCGGGGCTGAAGCCCGGTTTGCTTCGATGGCGGATGACTTCGTCTATGTGGTGCAGTCGGACTGGTTCATGGGCATTAGCCAGTTCTATGCCGACTTTGCGCAAACGACCGACGATGAGGTACGCGCCTGCCTTGCCGCCGCGCAGGACTGGCAACAGGACGTTTCGAGCAATGATGACGGGCACGTGCGCACCTCGGCACCGGAGAATGACACGCCTTGATCGACGTTACTACTGGAGCGTCGTGCAAACCGTAGCCCGTGAGGCTGACGGCCATTCGAGGCATCACGCCCGTCTTCCGCATGGAGGGAACTCGTCATGCAGCCACCCAAAACCCCATTCCTGGCCGTTCGCGCGCTCGGGCAGCGCATGAACGGCGATTGCACCGACTACGACGCGCTGGTAGAAATGGCGCGAGGCCGTGATCTGATTTTGCTTGGCGAGGCAACTCACGGCACCGCGGAGTTCTACCGCATGCGGGGTGAAATCACGCTGAGGCTCATCGCCGAGCAGGGCTTCGATACCATCGCCATTGAAGGCGATTGGCCCGACGTATGGCGAATCGACCGTTTCGTGCAGGGCGACGCGACCGACGACGCTTCGTCCGCGCTTGACGACTTCGAGCGCTTCCCCGTATGGATGTGGCGCAATCGAGAGGTGTGTGACTTCATTTCGGCGCTGCGCGGGATCAATGCGACGCGGCCACAGCGAGACCGGGTCGGCGTCTATGGACTCGACCTTTATAGCCTCTATCGTTCTGCCGACGCCGTGATTCGCTACCTTGAGGGCGTGGACCCGGCAGAAGCCGCGCTGGCACGCGAGCGCTACGCGGCGCTCGATCATGTTCGGGAGCCGCAGGCCTATGGTTATGCTGCGGCGTTTGGCACTCGGCCCGCCGCTCAGGCTGGAGCAGTGCAGCAACTTCTCCAATTGCGAGCCGACCAATTCGACTATCTCGCCCGCGATGGCACCGATGCACTCGACGCGCAGTTCTTCGCCGAGCAGAATGCGCGGGTCGTGGTCAATGCAGAAGCCTACTACCGTGGAATGTTCGGTAGCCGATTGAACACGTGGAATCTTCGCGACGCTCACATGGCCAGCACGCTGTTCGCGCTGACGCGCTACCGCGTGCGCCGCGGCGGTAGCGGGAAGGTGATCGTCTGGGCGCACAACTCGCATCTCGGCGACGCCCGCGCAACGGAGTCACGGCGGCGCGGGGAGTGGAACCTTGGTCAGATCGTGCGCGAAAAGGCTCGACATCGGGCGTTGCTGGTCGGATTCACGACGTACACCGGGCATGTATCGGCTGCTTCGAACTGGGACGGCGAGGTCGAGCAGAAGTGGGTGCGTCCGGCTCAACCCGATAGTTGGGAGCATCTTTTCCACACCACTGGCTATGATCGTTTCTTTTTGCCGATGCAGGATGACAACTCGAGCGTGCTCGACGAAGCTCGGCTCGAGCGCGCAATCGGCGTGCTGTATCTGCCACAAACGGAGCGGCAAAGTCACTATTTCGAAGCAGCCCTCGCCTCGCAATTCGACGCGCTCTTTCATCTCGACGAAACGGCTGCGGTTGAGCCGCTCGAACCGACGGCAGTCTGGCACGACCGTGAGAACAGCGTCCAGGCACTTTAGGGGAGAAGCGTGCGACGGGAGCGTTCGAAGCATGGCGGACTGCGGTCTCGTCTACTCGCGACGGGCGCTACGTTTCGCGGCCGCACTCCTGGTGGCCCGTCTCCGCGACATCGTGGCAGGCATCGATCGGTGCGCGCGTTGCACGGTTATTCAGCGACGCACGCTCGCGCAAATGCGCGCTATGCGTGCCCCTGGGATTGCGTGACGGGACTGGCCGGGCGTTCATCGTCACGTTTGCCGCGGCCTCGCTGCTTCCGTGTCGTATATTCGAGCATTCTCGTGACGTTGCCGAAGGCATTGCGCAGCGCGACGTAGACGTCTTCTTCGCATTCCTTGCTGGATACCAGTTGATGTCCGGGAATCGTGACTTCGATCCGGATATTGAACGGTTTCCCCTGGTGATCGTGCTTCTCGTCCAGCACGACATTGACCCTGCAATGCGAGATGTCCTGCCGGAATCGACCGAGTCTGGATGCATGCCGGGCGGCTGCCGCCTCGAGCGCTTCCGAGCGCGGCATGCCTTGAAATACCAGTTCGAAAGGTGGCTTCATTGCTTGATCCGTCGATGGTCGATGAATACCGGTCGCGCGTCGCCGTGCCGGCTTCCGTGAGATTCCGATTCAGAACGTGGCGATCTGAAGGACGACATCGAACGCGATGACCAGCGCCGAGCACAGAACACCGAGCGCCATGTTCGCGAGCCGATGCTCGACATCCGGATGCTTGCCTGCCCATGCCGTAATGAAGAACAACCCGTCGAGAATCACCTGCAGTGCGAATACGAACAGCATCAGCGTGAACTCGTAGCCCGCCTGCGGCAGCTGCGCGAAATTCCAGCCATGCCGGCTCACCCAATAGCCGATCCGGTAGACCTCGTAACCCGCCAGCAGCAGCGGAAACACGTAGGAAACAAAATAGGTAGGCAAGGTCGCATGCCGAAACTCGGGTAGGAAATGATGTCCGGTTTGCATGGTTGCCTCCCAGCCTGAACGCGTGCGTCGGGACGATGTCGTCCACATTTCCAGCCTAGGCTTTCGTGGAGACCGCCACTTGACACGTATCAACATGCGACTTTTGTAAACCGCATCGGCCAGTTGAAACGCCGCAATTTCTTCGAGAGGGTGTTCAGGTCCGGGTGTGACGCGAACGACAAGGTCTGACCAACATCGATGGCGTCCGTACGGCACGCCTCAGTCACGGGCATCCAGGGGCGGATTCGACTGCCCTGCGGCAACGGTGGCGTCCGAGATGATTTCCGCGTATCCCAATGCCGAATCGGGACGAGAGCCACGAGCGGCACGCGGATGGCTCAGCCGGGTTCGGCACCCCAGTTTCCCGGTTCCGCAGCGCCCGGTGACGAGGCCGTGCGTGTGCGATGCGCGATCATGCAATCCGTCGTGAGCAGCAGCGACGCGACCGAGATCGCGTTCTGCAGCGCCGAACGCGCGACCTTGACCGGGTCGACGATGCCGGCAGCAATCATGTCGCCATATGTCGCCGTCGCCGCGTCATAGCCGAACGGTCCGGTCGCGGCATCGACCGCGTGTACGACGGCCTGTGCGTCCGCCCCGGCATTTTCAGCGATTTGACGCAGCGGAGATGCCAGTGCGTCATGCACGATCCGCGCGCCGGTGCGCTGCGCATCCGTCAGGTATGCGCCATTGCCTTCGAGCGCGCGCCGCGCACGCAGCAGTGCGACGCCACCGCCCGGCACAATGCCTTCCTCCATCGCGGCGCGCGTTGCATGCAACGCGTCCTCGAAGCGATTCTTGCGCTCGCGCAGCGCAGTCTCCGTCGCGGCGCCGACGCGAATCACCGCGACGCCGCCCGCGAGTTTCGTCAACCGGCGCGTCAGCGCGTCGTGCTCGTATCCGGCCGGTGTCGCCGCGATACGCGTGCGCAACGCCTGGACTCGGTCGTCGATGTGCTTGCGTTCGCCTCGCCCGGCAATGACGGTCGTCGTCTCGCGCGTGATCTCGACGCGCCGCGCGGCACCGAGATCGTCCAGCGTCGTGCGCTCGAGCGTCCGTCCGGCCTGAACCGAAATGACCGTCGCGCCCGTCAGCGCGGCGAGATCGGCGAGCTGCTCGGTGCGTGCCTCACCGAATCCGGGCGAGCGGATCGCGCACGATTTCAGCGTGCCGCGCAGGTGGTTGACGACGAGGGTCGCCAGCGCTTCGCCTTCCACTTCGTTCGCGACGACGAGAAGCGGCTTGCCGGTGCTGCTGAGCGCCTCGAGTACCGGCAGCAGTTGTGCGATCGCGCTGATGTTCATGTCGCAGAGCAGGATGCGCGGCTCGTCGAGGACGATGCGATGATTGTCCGAATCGACGAACAGCGGCGACAAATATCCGCGATCGATCAGCGAGCCGTCCACCGTCTCGAGCTCGTCGTCGAGCTTGGTGCCGTCCTCGATGCTGATCGCGCCGTCCCTGCCCACACGCTCGACGGCCTGAGCGACGAGCGCGCCGATCGTGCTGTCGCCGCTGGCGGAAATCGTCGCGATCTGGCGCATCTCGTCCGCGCTCGCGCACGGTTTTGACACGCGGTGCAGTTCGGCGACGACGTCGCGGCCAGCCGCTTCGATCGCGCGCTTGAGCGCCATCGGATCGTGTCCGGCAGTGACGCACTTGATGCCTTCGGCAACGATTGCCTGCGCCAGGGTGGTGGCGGTAGTCGTGCCGTCGCCGGCGACTTCGCTCGTACGGGTTGCCACTTCGCGCAACAATCGGGCGCCCATTTCCTCGAACGGGTCGGGCAGGTCGACGGCGCCGGCGACGACGACGCCCGAGTTCGCGACCAGCGGCGCGGTGCCGATCCGCTCGACGATCACGTTGCGCCCGCCGGGGCCGAGCGTGATCTTCACTGCCTCGGCGATCGCATTGACGCCTTTGAGCAGCCGCTGGCGAGCATCCTGATGAAAGACAAGCGATTTTGCGGGCACGATGCACCTCCTGTGCGACGAAGCCGGGCACGGCACGTGTTGGAACCGGCGAGCGATACGGATATTCCACCTGCCGGCGCATCGAGTCGATTGACCTGGGTCAACGAGCGCAACGCGTTTCGCACCGCCATGTGCTCGCCCAAAAGCATTCGGTCTGTCCATCGTGAGCGTTGATCTCCGTCAATTGCCCCGGTCATCGCCAATCGAGAATAAGTGCGTCACTGACGAGAAGGAGGCAAGACATGAAAGAATCGTCCACAAAACTGCCGGTCAACAAGCCGCAGGAGAGTGCGGAGCATGCGCCGATGGGGGCGCCGTACTGGCATCCGATCGAAACACTGCGCCATGAGATGGACCGTCTCTTCGACGATTTCAATCGGAGCGCGGGCGTGCCGTCGGTGCGGCGACCCGGTTTCAACCTCCAGCCGTTCTGGCGCCACGATCACGAATGGCGCGCCGAGCCCGCGGTCGACTTCGCGGAAACCGACAAGTCATACGAAATCACCG
Organism: Burkholderia diffusa; assembly: GCF_001718315.1. Lineage (NCBI taxonomy): Bacteria > Pseudomonadati > Pseudomonadota > Betaproteobacteria > Burkholderiales > Burkholderiaceae > Burkholderia > Burkholderia diffusa. Next base: position 355,956 of record NZ_CP013364.1, read on the forward strand.
CGGAATTACCCGGGCTGGACGAGAAGGACATCGAGGTCAAGCTCGCGAACGGCGGCTTGTCGATCCGCGGAGAAAAGCAGGAAGAGAAGGAAGAGCAGCACAAGGACTACTACGTCCACGAGCGACGCTTCGGCTCGTTCGAGCGTTACTTTCGCATGCCCGACGGAGTCGACAGAAACAAGATCGAGGCGTCGTTCCAGAAAGGCATTCTGACGGTCACGCTACCGAAGACGCCGGAAGCTCGCAAGGCCGAGAAGACGATCGAGGTCAAGGCTGGCTGAAGCAGGTTGCGGGCATCCGCCGACGCATGCCGGCGGATGCCGATGCACATTCGTTCGCTTTTCTTCTCGATCGCTCGATCATGCCGTGAAACTCCGACATTCGGACGGTCGGTGAAAGGCGGTCCTGCATCCGCGACGCATGCAGAACCGAATAACCGGGATATCGGCCACGGCGCCGTTGCGCCAGTGATTGCATCTTCGAATGCAATGCAATCCGCCCACACGGGACCGATTTTCCTCAGATCGCCAGCGTGCCGTGGCGAATGAATTCAACGGATGCACGCACCGCCCGACGAGCGTGCATGTGGGAGGTCGTCATGTATGCCGGCAAGGTTCTCGTCGTGTTCTATTCGCGCACCGGCACGACCCGCCGGGCCGCGTCAGCACTGGCCGAAATGCTCGACGCCGACGTCGAGGAAATCGTCGTGACGCGCGATCGCGCCGGCCCGTTCGGCTATCTGCGTTCGCTCGTCGAGGCCATCAACCAGAAGCCGGCGGAGATCGTCGCGACGCAGCGCGATCCGGCCGCGTACGATCTCGTGGTGATCGGCTCCCCGGTCTGGGCGGGCTGCGTATCGTCGCCGGTGCGCGCGTATCTCGTCGCGAATCAGCGACGCCTGCCGCGGGTCGCGTTCTTCTGCAGCTTCGCGCAACGTGGTGCTGACTCCGCACTCACGCAAATGCGGACGCTGGCACGCAAGTCGCCACTCGCCGAATGTCGCGTGACGCCGCGCGAAACCTTGCATGGCGATGCCAGCCCGATTCTCGCTGCATTTGCCGAACAGGCAGCGCGCAGACTGGCGGAAGCGGTCGGGACGACTGCCGCTCGCTGAAGCGTGCGGGGCGGGTCAGGGGCGTTAGTGCTTTCAGGCACCGTCGCACGGCATCGGGCGCCTTCATGCAACGGTGTAGCCGACGTTCGGAACCCGGTGCAAACGCACGCTTGCGCGATGGGCAGGCCTCAAGAGACCGGTCTGCGTGCGTGCGCGGTCGCGAGGTAGCTGACGATATCGTCGAGCGTAACCAGACGGCCATAGTCGCGTTCCGGGATATCGACCTTCAGCCGCGCATGAAGGCCCGTCAGAAAATTGAGCCAGTCCATCGAATCGAGATCGACCTGACTGCGCAGCGGACGATCCGTACGCAGCGTCGACGGGTCGATTTCCGGCGCGATCGATGCCAGCGTTTCGAGCACGACCGAAAGGGTGTCTGCATTGTTCATCGGTTCAACTCCTCGGGGTGCTGCAGCAATTCACCCAGTTCAACCAGGAACAGCGAGCCGCGATGACCGTCGGATACTCGGTGGTCGGCCGAGAGGCTGGCGGTCGTCACCGGCATGATTTTCAGCCCGCCGTCTTCGGCCCACGGCCGCTCAGTGATTCGCCCGAAACCGACGAGCGCGACCTGGGGAGGATAGATGATGCCGAACACCTCGGCGGCACCTCGATCGCCGAGATTCGTCACGGTAATCGTCGATTCCGACAACTCCGAACTCCGCAGCGAACCTGCGCGACACCGCTGCGTCAGGTCGAGCAGTTCGCGCATCAGCTGGGTCAGGGGCTTGGCATCCGCGTCGAGCAGCGCCGGCGCCACCAGCCCGCCCTGGCGCAGCGAGATCGCCACGCCGAGATGCACGGCGTCGGCCGGCCGGAAGACGCCCTCCCGATGGAACCCGTTCAGCTCCGGAAATCGACGCAGTGCGAGCGCGACCGCCTTGAGCAGAAGCGCTGCCGGAAGCAGCCTGTCGGTCACGGAACGCGCTGCATTCTCGGCTGCGAGCCATGCCAGCGCCTTGCCCAGCGGAATTGTCTCGGACACGTAATAGTGCGGAATTTCGCGCTTCGAGCGCTCCATCGCGGCCGCGATCACCCGTCTCATTTCCGGAAAGCGCTCGCCAGGCGCGCCGGCCGTGGGCGAACCCACCGCCGCGATCGCCCGTTCGACGTCCGCAAGCGTCACCGAACCTGCCGGGCCCGTGCCCGTGACACTGTCGGGATCGACCCGGTGCTGCTTCGCGAGCTTGCGTGCGGCCGGCGAGATCTTGCGGCGAGGGGCGGGGCCGGCAACCGCGACCGGCTCGGCCGGTTGGCGTGTGTGTCTCACCGCCGGCGGTGCTTCTCCGGGTTCGAGCAGCGTGGCCATCGGCGTGCCGACCGGGATCCGTTCGCCCGGGTTCACGAACAGTTCGTCAACCGTTCCCTCGTGCCAGCTCTCGACATCCACGGCAGCCTTGCTGGTGTCGACGATCGCCACCACCTGGCCCTTCTTGACAACGTCGCCAGGCTTGACCTTCCATTCGAGGAGCGTTCCCTCGTCCATGTCGGCTCCCATGGAAGGCAACGTGAATTCGATCATGCGTCCTCCTTCGGAGTCGGTCAGCAATCACGAAAGCAATTGTTTCACCGCGGTGACGATCTTGTCGACTTGGGGTAATGCCGCGTCTTCCATGTGCCGGGCGTAAGGAATCGGCACATCCTCGGCGCACACGCGCGCCGGCGGCGCATCGAGCTCGTAGAATGCCTGCTCGACGATGCGCGCGATGATCTCCGCGGCGACGCTGGCGCTGCGCCAGCACTCGTCGACGACCACCGCGCGCCTGCACTTCGTTACCGACGCGATGATCGTCGCGTCGTCGAGCGGCCGCAGCACGCGCAGGTCGACCACTTCGGCGGAGATGCCGCCGTCGGCAAGCGTCTCGGCCGCATCGAGCGCCTTCGGCAGCGAGCCGCCGTACGCGAGGATGGTGACGTCCTTGCCCGCGCGGCGGACTTTCGCGGTACGAATGTCGACACCGTCGAGGTCCGGCAGGTCTCCTTCGATGTTGTAGAGCCCCGCGTGTTCGAAGATCAGCACCGGGTCCGGATCGGCCAGTGCCGGCGCCAGCATGTGGCGCGCATCCTCGACGGTCGCCGGCGCGAGCACCTTGATGCCCGGAATGCCCGCGTACCAGCCTTCGAAACTGTGCGAGTGCTGCGCGGCGACCTGACGGCCAGCGCCCGTCGCCATGCGGACGACCAGCGGCACCGAGAATTGCCCGCCGGACATGTGGTGGTACAGCGCGGCCGTATTGACGATTTGATCGAGCGCGAGCAGGCTGAAGTTCACAGTCATGATTTCGACGATCGGCCGCATGCCACCCAGCGCCGCGCCGATGCCTGCCCCCGTAAACGCGAGTTCCGACAGCGGCGTGTCGCGTACGCGTTCGGGCCCGAACATGTCGAGCAGCCCGGCCGACACCGCGTAGCTGCCGCCATAGCGCCCGACGTCCTCGCCCATCAGGAACACACGGGAGTCCCTGGACAGCGCGTCGCGCAGTGCCTCGCGCAGCGCCTCGCGATAAGTCAGACGGCGGCTCATCGCGGGTCTCCCGTCGCCGTGTAGACGTCGTTGGCGAGCGCTTCGACCGGCTCCCATCCCGCGTCATCGGCAAACGCGACCGCACGGGCGACTTCAGCTTCGACGTCGGCATCGAGCGCAACGAACGCATCCTCCGTCAGCTTGCCTTCGGCCTTGAGCCTTGCGGTGAACGTGTGGATCGGGCCGCAGGTCTTCCATGCGTCGACCTCCGCCTTTTCCCGGTAGAGCTCGGCGTCATACATCGAATGCGCGCGGAAACGATACGTCCGAAGCTCGAGGAACATCGGGCCGGCGCCGCCTCTCACATAGGCAACAGCCTCCTTTGCGGCGTCGTGCACGGCCACGACGTCCATGCCGTCGGTCGAGCTCACCCGCATGTCGTAGGCGGCGGCTTTGGCGCACAGATCCGTTCGGGATTCGTATCGTTCGAGAGCCGTGCCCATCGCGTACAGGTTGTTTTCGCAGCAGAACAGCACGGGCAGTCGCCAGAGCGCCGCGAGATTCATCGACTCGTGAAATGCCCCTTCGGCAACCGCGCCGTCACCGAAGAAACATGCGGTGACGCGCGTGCTCGACTGCATCCTTTCGGCGAGCGCGAGACCGACCGCCAGCGGCAGGCCACCGCCTACGATCGCATTCCCGCCGAACAACCGGGTGTTTCGGTCGAACAGGTGCATCGAGCCGCCCCGCCCGCGGGCGCAGCCCTCGCGCTTGCCATACATTTCGGCCATCAGGACGCCCATGTCCATGCCGCGCACCAGCGCATGTGCATGCTCGCGGTAGGTCGCGACGACGTTGTCCTCGGGTGTCAGCGCATGCAGGGCGCCGATGCCGGTGGCTTCCTCGCCGATATACAGGTGAAGAAAGCCGCGAATCTTTCCCGCGCCGTAGAGTTCGGCGCATTTTTCTTCGAGGCGACGGACGCGCAACATGTCGCGCAGCAGCGCGAACGCCAGATCCGCCGGATAGGGCACGGGGCCTGACGGCGGAAGCGGAGGAGGGTGGTCGACGGGGCTCATGCGCCGCTCTCGAGTGTCGACGTGTCGCCTTCCGCCATCCCCAATTCGCGAGCCTTCAGCAGGCGCCGCATGATCTTGCCGCTGCGAGTGTGCGGGAGTTGGTCGACGAACGCGATTTCCTTGGGCGCGACCGCCGCGCCCAGGCGCTTTCTCGCGTGGGCGAGCAGCGCCTTCCCGAGTGCCTCGTCGGCGCGCTGGCCCTGGTTCAGCACGACGAATGCCTTGATCGATTCGCCGACGACCGGGTCAGGCTTGCCGATGACCGCCGCCTCCGCGACCGCAGGATGCGCCATCAACACGCTTTCCACCTCGCACGGCCCGATCAGGTGGCCGGCCGACTTGATGACGTCGTCGGCCCGCCCGACGAACCAGTAGTAGCCGTCGGCATCCCGCCTGGCGAGATCACCGGTCAGATACCAGTCGCCGACGAAGCATTTGCGATAGCGTGCGTCTTCGTTCAGGTAGCCGCGAAACATGGACGGCCAGCCGCGCCGGAGTGCGAGTTCGCCCTCGATGCCAGGCTCGTCGACGCGTTGCACGCCGCCACCGGCGTCGCGCTTCACGATCACCGCATCCACGCCGGGCAGTGGCCTTCCCATCGACCCGGGCTTGATGTCGAACGCGGGTGTATTCGCGATCATGATCCCGCCGGTTTCCGTTTGCCACCAGTTGTCGTGAATCGGCAGTCCCAGCACTGCCTTTCCCCACCAGACGGCTTCCGGGTTCAACGGCTCGCCGACGCTGGCGATGAAACGCAGGTCCGGGAACGCGTGCTGCGAAGCGATCCCGGGGCCGGCTCGCATCAGCATGCGCACGGCGGTCGGCGCGGTGTACCACACGGATACGTGCTCGTCCTCGAGGATGCCGTACCAGCGCTCGACATCGAATTCCTCGCGGTCGACGATGGAGGTCACTCCATGCAGCAGCGGCGCGATGATCCCGTACGAGGTACCTGTGACCCAGCCGGGGTCGGCCGTGCACCAGAAGTTGTCGTCCGCATGAAGGTCGAGCGCATACCGCCCGGTGACCCAGTGCGTGAGCGCCGCCGCATGCACGTGGACGGCGCCTTTCGGCGTGCCCGTGGTGCCGCTCGTGAAGTGCAGCAGCGCCATGTCTTCCGGGAACGTCGGTTCGTAGCGGCATGTGTCTGCCGCACTGGCCATCAGCGATGCGAGATCGTGGGTGCCGGGTACGGCCGTCGCCGTTCCGGGTACGTCCGCGACGAGCAGGACGTGCTTCAGCCCCGGCATGCGTTCGCGCCACGGGGCAATCTTGCGTTCGAAGATCGAATCGGTCGTGAGCAGCACCGTTCCCGCGCCGAGATTCACGCGGGTGGCGATCGGCTCCGGCCCGAACGCGGAATAGAGGGGAGAGACAACCGTGCCATTCTTGAGCGCGCCGAGCACGCCGACATACATTTCGGGGATGCGTCCGGCGACGATGAACAGGCGGTCGCCCTTGCCGATGCCCAGGCCACGCAGCACGTTGCAGAAGCGGTCGGTCAGCGTCGCGAGTTCGGCGTAGCTGATCGCGCGGGATGGGGTGTTCCGCGCGAGGAAACGCAGCGCGATCCTGTCGCGTCCGGGGCCAGCACAATGGCGGTCGACCGCCTGCCACCCGATGTTGATTCCGCCGCCCGGTTCGATGGCGAGTTCCCGCGCCGCAGCCGCCCACGAGAAACGGCGCCGTTCGCCGTCGTAGTCGACGAGATTCGGCACGACGCGCAGGTCGGCAGGTGTTTTGGCGATGATCGCTGGGACATTCATTCGGACACCATCCGGTCGGGTCGGACGTGCTTCATTCTGGTCGCTGCCGGCGGTTTTCCGTTGATGTGCGTCAACGCACCGCAGGTGCCGAATCGGGCTCGGCCGCGTCGCACTCGTGGTGGACAACAGGATTCGGACGCAAGTTGCCACGAAGGATGCCAACCTATCGCGACATTGTTTGAACGGCCATTTGGCTAAATCTGAGTACGATCCCCTGCCTTTTGATTTCGGTCAAATTCGTTCTGTGTTTCTGAGTGAAGCATTTGTCTTGTAGGTTGGTCGATCTGGGCGCGCGCGGCGTCCGCCGCAGACAAGCCGATGTCGCGCCAGCGCGTCGAAGGAGAATCCTCATGTGGGCACGTGACGTGATGACGACCTCGGTCATTTTCGCGACGCCGGAGATGAGCGTACATGAGGTCGCCAAGCTGCTCGCCGACCACGCGATCAGCGCGGTTCCGGTAGCAGATGCAGACGGCAGGCTGATTGGTATCGTCAGCGAGGGCGACCTTGTGCGCCGCGTCGAGATCGGCACCGGTGCCAGGCGTCGCTCCTGGTGGCTGGAGCTTCTTGCATCCAACACCGAACTGGCCAGCGAGTACGTAAAAGCGCACGCGCAGAAGGTAAAGGACCTGATGAGTGTCGATGTCGTCACTGTCTGCGAGGACACTCCGTTGTCCGAAATTGCAGATCTGCTGGAGCGGTACCGTATCAAGCGCGTGCCGGTCATCAAGGACGACAAGGTGACGGGGCTGGTGAGCCGCGCCGATCTCGTGCGTGCGCTGGCCAGCGATACACACAACGAACAGACGCCCGTCCCACGTGCCGACGAAGAGATACGCGACGCGATACTGGATGCGATGTCAGGCCAACGCTGGACACTATCGCGGGGCCAGGTGATCGTCAGGAACGGCGTGGTGCATCTCTGGGGCGTGATCTTTAGCGAGGAGGAGCGCAAAGCAGTGTGCATTGCCGCCCAGACCGTCCCCGGGGTGAAACAGGTAATCAGTCACCTTGTCTATCCGGTTACGCTTCCCTCGATGTGAAAGTACCCAATAGTCCGCGTTGCCGGCAGCGAGTCAACGAAATTCAGGGAGATGTGTCGGTGCCGGCACGGTGTTGCGCGAAGGCTTCGCCGCCGCAGGCCTGCCAGGATATTTCGCTCGTTCGCAACGATTGCGCGCGTTCTGCGGCACCGTGGAGATCACCGGACGCCAGAACCTTAAGAATGCGGTAAGGAACCGGCACGAACATGAACGCATCGCCCAGGAGAAACACAATGCGGATATCCCGTTCCAGTCACGCGATTCTTTGTCCGTGCCTTTCTGTCTCGATGCTGTTTGCCGGCGTCGCATGTGCCCGTGCCGAAACGCCTGCCCGGCTGCTCGAAGGCTACACGACGCAGGCAGGCACGAGCGCCGCGCCCGCGCGGGGACAGCAGTTCTTTACGTCCCGGCATGGCCGCGAGTGGAGTTGCGCAAGCTGTCATGGAAGCACGCCGACCGGCCCGGGCCGGCACGTCGTCACCGGCAAGACCATCGAACCGCTCGCGCCCGCGTTCAATCCCGCGCGGTTTACGGACGCGGCGCGGACCGAAAAATGGTTCCGCAGAAACTGCAAGGACGTCGTCGGGCGTGAATGCTCGGCAGCCGAGAAGGCGGATGTCCTGAGCTGGCTCATGAGCCTGAAACCCTGACGCCGAACGATCATGAACAACGTCGACTCGACATCCTTTCTGCGCCGGATCGCGCTGCCGCGACATGCAGGCGCGAGCGTGCTCTCGATGCTGCTGCTGTCGCTGCTGCCGCGCGCGGCAATGGCCGAAGACGAAATGCGGGGCATCGCGATTCCGTTGCTCCCGAAGTACAAGCAGGAGTGCGCAACCTGCCATGTCCCCTATCCGCCCGGGGCACTGCCTGCCGAGTCGTGGCGCCGCATCCTGAATGGTCTCGATCGCCACTTCGGCACCGATGCGACGCTGGACCCGACGACCATCGGCCAACTGGAAACGTGGCTGACGGCACACGCGGCGACGGGCGCGGCGGCCCGCCGTCCGCCGGAAGACCGAATTACCCGATCGGCATGGTTTGCCGCCACGCACGACGAGGTTCCCGCGTCCGTGTGGCGCAGCCCGGCGGTAAAGCGGCCGTCGAATTGCGCCGCATGTCATACGCAAGCAGACAAAGGAAATTTCGATGAACGATTCGTCCGCATCCCGAGCTCACGGTGAACCGGCGTGCTCGCGTCCCGCACGGATACTGGTCTGGGACGCTCCGATTCGCGCATTCCACTGGCTGACGGTCGTTGCCTTTGCCGGCGCGTGGCTGACCGCCGAGAGCGAGCGGTGGAGGCTGATGCATACCGCGTTCGGGTACACGATGCTGGCGCTCGTCGCGTTTCGCGTCGTATGGGGTGTGGTCGGCACGCGTCATGCGCGGTTCTCGTCGTTCGTGCGTTCGCCGGCGGCCGTTTTCCGCTACGTGCTGAGCCTCGCGAAAGGCCGGCCGGAGCACCATGTCGGCCACAATCCGGCCGGCGCGGTCGCGATCGTAGCCATGCTGGCGATGACCGTCGTCACCGGGATAACCGGCTGGGCGGCGTACAACGGAAACGGCGAATCGTTCGGCGATCTCCATGAAGGCGCGGCCAACGTGATGCTCGCGCTCGTTGCGGTACATGTCGCCGCCGTACTCGTCAGCAGTGTCGTGCATCGGGAGAACCTGGCCCGGGCGATGGTGACCGGCTACAAGCGCGGGGCGCCGATCGACGGCATCCGGCGTGCCTGGTGGGGAATTGCAGTCGTCATGACGGCGGCGGCGATCGGCTGGTGGTGGACGCAGTGGCATGCGGCGCCGCAGCCGGCTCTGACAGACCGGCCCGTTGCGACGGACACCAGCCGCCCCGGGAACGGGGCGGGCCGGGATAACGATTGACGGCCCAGGACGGAGTGCTCGAACGTGCGCATCCTGCTCGTTGAAGACGACATCCTGCTCGGCGACGGGATCCGCGCCGGATTGCGCCAGCAAGGATTCCAGGTCGACTGGGTGCGCGACGGCGACGCTGCCCAGCGCGAACTGCGCGCGCATGCCCATGCCGCGGCGATCCTCGATCTCGGGTTGCCGCTCGTGGATGGCATGGATGTCCTGCAGCGCATTCGTCGCGACGGCATGGCGTTGCCGATCCTGATCCTGACCGCTCGCGATGCCGTGCCCGACCGCATCAGGGCGCTCGACGTGGGCGCCGACGACTACGTGATCAAGCCCGTCGACCTGTACGAGCTCGGCGCGCGCCTGCGCGCGCTGGTCCGGCGCGCCCACGGCCGGCCGACCGAGCGGCTTCAGGCCCAGGACGTCGAGCTGGAACCCGCATCGCGCACCGCGCGCCGCGCCGGCGTGGCCGTCGCGCTGTCCACGCGCGAGTTCGACCTGCTGCACATCCTGATGCTGAATGCCGGCCGGGTCCTGTCGCGCGAGCAGATCGAGCAGTATCTGTACAGCTGGGGGCAGGAGGTGGAGAGCAATGCCGTCGAGGTGCACGTCCATCGCTTGCGTGCGAAGCTCGGCAGCGAGCTGATCCGGACGGTGCGCGGCGTGGGGTACGTGCTGATGCGGGACGCTGCATGAAAGCCGTGCTGCCCGCGCGCTCGCTGCATGGTCGGCTGCTGACGCTCGTGCCGGCCGTGGTCCTCGGTGTCTGGCTATCGACGCTGATGCTGACCTGGCTCGATGCGCGGCGCGAGATCGACCGGTTGCTCGACGGGCACCTCGCGCAGGCGGCGGCACTGCTTGTCGCGCAGCAGGCACGCGGGCCGGACGACGACGACAATGCGATCGACGCGCCGATCCTGCATCCATACGGGCCCCGCGTGGCCTTTCAGGTATTCCATGAAGGCCGGCTCGGCCTGCATTCCGAAAACGCGCCGTCCAGGCCGATGGTGGCGCCGGAGTTGACCGGGCGCGATCGGGCTTCCGGCTTCTGGACCGTCGTGATCGACGGGAATGCGTGGCGGGTATTTGTGGTGCACGGGATGCGCGACGACGTTCAGGTGTTCGTCGGTGAACGAATCGATTCTCGCAAATCGATCCTCGGCGGCGTGATGCGCAGCGCGTTCTGGCCAATGGCGGCTGCGTTGCCGTTGCTGGTGCTGGCCATCGGCTGGGCGGTTCGCCGCGGCACGGCACCGCTGCGCGACTTCGGGCGAGCGCTGGCGAAGCGGAATCCGCAGGCGCTCGATACGATTCGGCTGGAGCGGACGCCGCTCGAGATGCGGCCGATGCTGGATGCGCTGAACGGCCTGTTCGCGCGGATTCGCGCCGTGATGGACGCGGAGCGCCGATTCACGGCCGATGCCGCGCACGAGTTGCGCACGCCGATCGCGGCCGTCAAGGCACAAGCGCAGGTCGCATTGGCCGAGCGCGATGACGAGCGACGCCGGCACGCGTTGCGGGGCGTTCTCGAAGGATGCGATCGCGCGGCGCGTCTGGTGGACCAGCTCCTGCTGCTTTCCCGTCTCGATGCGGGGGCACTGGCGGACCGCGCGCCGGTCGATGTATCGGCCGTGGCGAAAGGGGTGGTCGCGGAGGCCGCGCCACGGTCGATCGGGAGACAGCAGAAGCTGGAACTCGATGCGCCATCGCCATGTATCGTCGGCGGCAACGAAGCGTTGCTCGCGGCAATGGCGCGCAATCTGGTCGATAACGCGATTCGCTACAGCCCGCCGCTGGCGCGCATAGCCGTTTCGGTTGCCCAACGGGACGGCCGCACCGTGCTGCGTGTCGAAGACAGCGGCCCGGGCATCGGCGACGACGATCTGCACCGACTGGGCGAACGCTTCTTTCGGCCGGCCGGCACCCGACCGAGCGGAAGCGGCCTCGGCTGGTCGATCGTACGGCGGATCGCAGCGGCGCACGAGGCCGACATCCAGGTGGATCGATCGCCCGCGTTTGGCGGATTGCGCGTGACCGTTTCGTGGCCGGCTGCCAATGAAGCCGCTGCGGCCACGCGCTAGTCGATCATGTACGTCACCGATCAGGCTGTACGAGGTCGCGGAAACGGTCGATCGCGGCCGCCATGGCGGGTTCGTCACCGAACACGCCGTATCGTGCGACTACTGGCCGGCAGCGCCGCTTGCCGGGCCGCCAGGCTGGCCGTGCATGTAGCCCGGCCCCATGCCCATACCCATGCCTTGTCCGCGATGCATGCGTCTCATGGGGGGAACGTCAGGCAGCTTGATGCCGCGCGCCTTCGCGCGCTTCTGCATCTCGGCGTGGTGCTCCGCGCGAATTTTCTCGCGCTCGGCATCGGATTTCGCGGCGAGCATGCGTGCGTGGTACTCGTTCCGCTCGGCTGGCGTCATCAGCTGGCTGCCGTACATCATGCCGCCCCACTCGACGGCGGGACCGCTCGCGGGCTGGCGCGGCTGCGCATCGGCCAGGCCGGACGTGATCGCAATCGCGACGCCGATCAGACACGAAGCGGTGAACCTGTTTGCTCTGGACATGACGGTCTCCAGGTCGTTTGCATGGATTCAACCGTACGCAAAACGGGCGGTCGATCCTTTGCCGCAGATCAAGTACCCTGGAGTGACCGTCAATACCATCGAATACATGCCGTGGACATGCAACTGTCAGACGCGAAACGCATCATTCCACGTCGCAGTGCCAACGCGTCCGGTGCAGGCGTGCCATGCGGGCCGCTCCGGTCGCCGGCGACTTCCCGGTCTTCACCGATCCTTCCTTCCTGAAACGTGACCTGAATCGTGATGCCAACCAACCCCGACATCGTTTCGGAAACCGTCGCCGAAGCGACACCCGCGATGGCCGCCGCAGCCACCCGAAGCACTTGGGTGAGCGTCGCCGTCAACCTCGCGCTGAGCATCGGCCAGGTCGTGATCGGCATCCTGTCCCGATCGCAGGGGCTCGTGGCGGACGGTATTCATTCGTTATCCGACCTGATCGCGGATTTCGTCGTGCTGCTGGCCGGCCACCACAGCCGAAAGCCTGTCGACGAAAAGCATCCTTACGGCCATCAGCGCTTCGAAACCGGCGCATCGCTGGCGCTCGCGGCAATTCTGCTGCTGGTCGGCGGCGGCATGCTCTGGTCCGCCATCCAGAAACTCGAGCATCCGGAAACGATCGCGCGCGTCCACGTCGCGGCTCTGTGGGTAGCGCTCGTGGCGCTCGCCGCGAAGGAATGCCTGTTCCGGTACATGCTTGCCGTGGCGACACGCGTGAAATCGAGCATGCTGGTGGCCAACGCATGGCATGCACGTTCGGATGCCGCATCGTCTCTCGTGGTGGCCTGCGGCATCGTCGGCAACCTGTTCGGTTACCCGCTGCTCGATCCTGTCGCCGCACTGATCGTCGGCGGGATGATCGTGAAAATGGGCGCGACGTTCGGCTGGAACGCATTGCATGATCTGATGGATCGAGCGGCCGATGCCGAAGACGTGCAGGCGATTCGCGCGACGCTGATTGCGACGCGGGGTGTGCTGGACGTGCACGACCTGCGCACGCGCAAGACTGGCGACCTGATCCTCGTGGACGTACATCTCGACATCGACGCCGATCTCACGGTTGCGCAAGGACACGACATCGCCGTGGATGCGCGTGCTCGCGTGATGAAGCATCACCGCGTCCTGAACGTGATGACGCACGTCGACCCGCGCGAGCGGGAGCGTGTCGTTGAGGTCACGTCCGGGATTCGCGGCCGATAGGAAGCAACGGTCAAACGACGCGGCCGTTCGACACGTCGCGCATGCCGGTGTCATTCGGAACCCCGAGGACGATGGCCGCGCCGGAACGTCAACCGACGTTCATTGAAGAGTGCGCGCCAGTCGAGCTTCATCAACATGAACACGAGCCCGAGCAGCACCAGTTGGGTGACGATGAAGTATCCGCCGAGGTAGCTGCCTTCGAGTCCGGATTCCAGGTCGAGCCGGGTCGATGCAAAGCGGCCGAGGTGCGCCCAGATCGCATAAGTGGTTGCTCGGCCGACGAAGAACGCCGCCGCGATGATCCTGAGCGGCAACCCGGAAAGTCCGTACGCGATGAACAGATAGTTCGACGGAAGCGGGCTCAACGCATAAAAGAAGAACGCGCCGGCGGTGAGCGTCCGGTGCTTTCGCAGCCAGCGTGAGGCGACGTCGATATTCTCGCGATCCGATTCCCGCATCCAGCGGGAGCGGACGAGCGATCGCGCGAAGATCGCCAGAATGACGCGGCCGGTCGTTGCCGCGCCTGCCGCCACGATGGCAAAGATCAACGGATTGCCGTCCGGCAGGTTGAACCCGACCCACGACATCGCCATCCAGGTAGGCGGAGCGAACGCCGGCATGAGATTCAGCAGAAGGATCAGCAGAAAGAGTACAGCCAGCGTCAGCACGATATCGACTCCAGGGCATCCGGTGTCACCTGTCAATTTTGCTGATGAAAGGGGGCGGCTGCTTGACTCACGTCAAGCAGCGCGCCGTGCCGGCGCGGCGCGGCGCGGCGCGGCAGGCCGATCGTGCTGACCCAGGTCAACGGTCGAACCGCGACGTTCCCTAGACTGAATGCCACGCCATCTTCAGTCGGAACCGGATGCAGTGAGCGCCTCCCTGCCCGGCGCTCGGAAAAATCGTCATGTCGAGAATTCCCTGGTCGATCGATCTCGCGTTGCTGGTTCTCGCGGCCGTCACGCTCGCCGGAGGGGGCATGTGCGTGGCGTTCGATCTGCCTTCACTCGCGCGGGTCATCTGGTTGCTCGGCACGCTGCCGGTCTTGCTGGTGTTGACGGTGTCGCTCGCCACGGCCATCGCGAGAGGGCAGGCGGGCATCGATGTGCTCGCGTGGCTGGCGATCGCGTTGGCGATCGCGCTCGACGAGACGCTCGCCGCAACTGTCATTGCATTGATGCTGGCGAGCGGGCGGACGCTGGAACGGTATGCGCAAGACCGCGCGCAACGCGAGATGACAGCGCTGCTCGGCCGTGCTCCTCGACAGGCAACCCGGTTCGAAAACGGCGAATGGCGTTCCGTTGCCGTGGAAACCATCGTCCCCGGTGACAGGCTGCTCGTGCGAAGCGGCGACTTCGTGCCGGTCGACGGCACACTGACCGATGACGCGGAACTCGACGAATCCATGCTGACGGGCGAGTCGTCCACCCAGCGGCGATGCGCGGGAGAAAGCGCATGCAGCGGCGTGGTCAACGCCGGTGCGCCGTTCGAAATGGTTGCTCGCACGACGGCGGGCGACAGCACGTTTGCCGGCATCGTTCGCATGGTCGAACGCGCGCAGCGCGAGCGAAGTCCGTCCGTGCGTCTCGCGGATCGCTACGCGGCATTCTTCGTGCTCGCTTCGTTGCTCGTCGCGGGCATCGCCTGGCTGCTGGCCGGCGACGTCGCGCGCGCACTCGCCGTGCTCGTCGTGGCCACGCCTTGCCCGTTGATCCTCGCCGTGCCGGTAGCCATCGTGTCCGGCATGTCGCGTTGTTCGAAACGCGGCATCCTCGTCAAAGGTGGGGGCGCGCTGGAGCGTCTCGCGCAAGCGACGATCCTGTTCTTCGACAAGACCGGGACGCTGACGTGTGGGCGGGCGCGCATCGTTGCGATCGAATGCGGCGCGGGCGCCGAAACGGACGATGTGCTGCGTTTCGCGGCGTCATTGGCTCAGGCTTCGGGACACGTCATTTCGGATGCACTGACAGTCGCCGCGCGGGAACGCCGGATCGATCTGTCGCCGCCGTCGGCAATCGTGGAAACGGCGGGCGAGGGCGTGACAGGCCGGGTCGACAACCGGACCGTCGCGATCGGCAAGTTCGGGTACGTCGGCGCCTGCTCAACGGTCGCCTCCTGGAGCGACGCGTTCCTCAAGCGGGTCGGCAACGAGGGCGGGGCTGCCGTATTCGTCGGCGTCGATGGCGTCATGATCGGCGCGATTCGGATGGCCGACCAGGTGCGGCTGGAAACACCGAGGGCATTGCGGTTGTTGAAACGGGAAGGCATCGAGCGCCTCGTCATGCTCACGGGCGACCGGCGAGACATTGCCTGCGCCGTCGGCGAGTTGCTGGGTGTCACCGACGTGCGTGCCGAGCAGACGCCGACCGACAAGCTCGCCGCGATTCAGGCCGCACGCAAGGAAGGCGTGACGATCATGGTCGGCGACGGCGTGAACGACGCACCGGCGCTGGCGGCCGCCGACGTCGGTATCGCGATGGGTGCGCGGGGGGCGGCCGCGTCATCCGAAGCTGCCGACGTCGTACTGCTCGTCGATCGGCTGGATCGACTCGTGGATGCGATACGGATCGCACGACGATCGCGCCGCATCGCGATCGAGAGCGTGGTGGCCGGCATGTCGCTGTCGGTCGTCGCGATGACGATTGCGGCAGCCGGATTCCTGCAGCCGATTGCAGGTGCGGTCATTCAGGAAGTCATCGACGTCGTCGTCATCGTCAACGCATTGCGCGTGCTGCTGGTTCGCCCGCGGCCGACGGACGCCCGGCTGGCAGACGTCGACGTGGAGCAACTCAAGCGCGAGCACGCGGCATTGTCACCGTTGCTGGACCAGATCCGGGATCTCGCGGATCGCATGCCGCAACTATCCAGGGCTGCCATCGCGACCGAACTTGCCCACATGATCGGCGCGCTGGACGAACGGCTGCTGCCGCACGAACGCGCCGACGATCAGGACGTCTACGCGCGTCTTGCCCCGCTTCTCGGTGGCGAGGACCCGCTGGCGGCGATGAGCGGCGCGCACCGCGAGATCTTCAGGATGGTCAGATCGCTCAGGCAGATGGTCGCGGACCTGCCGCGTGACGGAACCAACGCCGTGCAGGTGCAGGCGATACAACGCCTGCTGTACGGGCTGGAAGCGATCGTACGCCTGCATTGCGCTCAGGAGGAGGAACTGTTCCACGCCGTCGGCGCGGATGCGTGACGGGGAAACGCATCACGCATGCGGCGCACTTACGAGAAGGACCGGCGTTTTCGTGATGCGCGCAACGCGTCCGGCCACGCTGCCGACGAGCCAGCCGGTGACGCCGCGCCGCCCATGAGTGCCCATGACGACCATGTCCGCGTTCCATTCGATGGCGTCGTGCACGATCAGGTGAGGCACGTCCGTGCCAGTGCGATCCGTTTGAATCAGCTGCGACTGCGCGTGTCCGGCCGGTGTGCCGTCGAGCAGGGCCATGGCCTTTTGCAGGATGTGATTGCCTTCGCTGACCAACGCCGTTTCCAGCGTCTCGACCGGGACGAAATCACCCAGCGATGTGGGGCGATCGAGCACGTATATCGCACGGAATTCGGTCTCGGGCCGCGAGAATTTCAATCCCGTTCGCAATGCGTGAAGCGCAATCGGGCTGCCGTCGACAGCGAACAGCATCCGCCGCGGCAGGTGCTCGGCCACCGACGCAAAACCCTCCGGAACGATGAGCAGCGGGCAGCCGACGAGCTTGCCGAGCGGGCCGGAAACCGTTCCTTCGATCCATCCGAGCAGGCCATGATGCTGCCGTGCGCCGACGATCAGGAGTTCGGCCTGCCAGGCTTGCGCACAGTCGGCCAGCGCATGTGCGATATCCCCGCCGTGCGTCGACAGATCGACGACTTCCGTGTCGATCGAGAGGTCGTCGCGCGGGATTGCGCTTCGGGCGCGCGACAGCGCGTCGGATGCGTCTCGCAGCAATTCGTCGCGAGCCGATTCGAGAAATGCCGTGGATCTCGATCCGCGCGGGACGAGTGTCCGTGGATTATCTGCAACGCTGACGATATGCACTGCTGCGTTCGATGGAAGGAACGCTTTGGCATACGCGAGTGCATGTGCGGATGCGGCGGAGCCGTCGATGGCGATCAGCACCCGCAGGGGAGCGGAGACTGCCTGGACGGGTGAAGCGCTGGTGTTCATGAATGTCTCCCGATGGCAAGCGACAGTCTTGTACACGGCCATTTTTCGCACGGTCGGTGCCTGCCGGGTTGACCTTCGTCAAGTGCGTTCGTCTTCGCGGTGCCGGGCGAGACGGCGGCCCGATCGCGGCGAGCGCATGGCCGCTATCGCGTTGACATGAGTCAAGCGGGAGGCCGACTTCAGGCAGCAGCATTGAAACGAGGCCGCGTTGATCGCGACAGGCACCGAGCCTGCGCAAACCGCGCCGCGTGCCGCTACCCGACTGGAGAAATGATCATGCGAAAGCTGGCAATGTTGATCGTGCTTGCGCAGATGCTGTTCGCCGCAACAACGTGCGGGGCTGCCACCGATCAGTCGGTCCGGAGCGTCACGAAGCACGGCCTGACCGTCCATTTCGGCATCGTGCCCGCTGACAAGGCCTCACGCCCGCAGCAAGAGGCGGGCGTGCCAGGCGATGCGAAGAACGGGCAGGGGCTGGCCAGCTATCATCTCGTGGTTGCACTGCTCGACGCCAGGACCGGATCGCGCATCGATGACGCGATGATCGTCGCCACGATGACCTCACCGGCGTCCAAGGCCCGGCCGAAGGTTCAAATCAAGCGTTTGCCGGCGTTCACGGTCAACGGCATGGTGACGTACGGCAACTACTTCGACATGCCGTGGGCCGGCCGGTATTACATCGATCTTTCAGTCAGACGGCGCGACAGCGCCGACACGGTTCACGTTCGACTGAATTACGAACACACTCTCTGAGGACTCCCTTTGCAGACGTGGTGCATTGAAAACCGGGATTCGTTTCCAGTCTGATTCCGCGGGCAGCTTCCGCGCGTCATTTGTCAGACTTTGACGGCATGACCGGACAGCGCTGCGCGTGACGCCGTGCTCGACGGTCAATTCCGGTCAGCGGACGGAACCCTCTGCCGAGCGCCACGCGCGGGCAAAGGCAGAATGCGCGGAAGCACATTCTCGGATTTGAACAACTTGTGCGCCACCGCGCCCAGCACGTGCAAACCCACCAGCGCGGCCAGCCCGTAAGCCGTGAGCGCGTGCAATTCCCCCAGCCAGTGCGACAGTTCGCGGCTCCTGGGCACCAGGGTCGGCAGCGAGAAGAGCCCGAAGCAGCTGGCCGTGTGCCCGGCCGCATTCGTCTTCATCCATCCAAGCACGGGAATGGCGACCATCAGCACATAGAGCAGCCCGTGGACGCCGCGTTCCGCAAAATGGTTCATCGTCCCGGTCGGATTGACCGACGGCGGGAGCCTGCGTCGCACGCGCAGCCGATTCACGATGCGAATCGCCACGAGTACGAGAATGGCGACGCCGATCGACTTGTGCAGGCTGACGAGGTCTTCATTGTCGTCCAGCAGCAAGCCGACGATCAGGTTGCCGATCAGCGCGGCGGCCAGCAGCCAGTGCAGCAAACTGATCGATAGCGGATAGCGGGTAACGGTCTTCATGACGGAAATGCCTGTTCAGTGGCGAAAGCGCAGCCCGCCCGGATCATCCGAGCAGGTCGTGATAGTGTTTTTTCGATCCGTTGATTCGCCGCAACGCCTGTTTCGCCGCGGACAGGTCATTGGCCTGGATGGCACGATCGACGTCGGCCAATTCATCGCGCAATGTGCGCATGCCTTCGTCATAGGTCGGCTGATCATTGCGATACCGCTGGCGGCTCGCCTGCTGCGCATCGCTTTCGAGCCGTGTCACGTAGCCTTTCATTTCAGGAATCGTCCGGCTGTCCATCGCACCCTGCATCGCGTGCTTCATGTCTCGCATCAGCGTCTTGATCTCGCTGGCGCAGGCCGGCGCGGCAGCCACGGCAAGCAGCAGGCCCAGCGTTGCGCAAAAACGGAGTCGGAACGGTAGCCGGTTCATGGTCGTGACTGATTGCGAGTGTCGTTGACCGCGACCATAGAGTGCCGACGTTAACGGATTCTTAAGGACCGGATTTTCGCGCGCCCCGCTTGATGGCTGCCCACGCGTGCGGTTATCGTGCGCCAATGGACGCCATGTCCGGATCAAAAGGAACACGACACCATGCGGGTGTTACTCGTGGAAGACGACAAGCTGATCGGCAGCGGCGTGGAGGATGGCCTCATCGAGGCCGGCATGACGGTCGACTGGACGCACGACGGCAGGCATGCGCAGCTCGCGCTCGAAACGACGCCGTATGACCTCGTCGTGCTTGATCTCGGCCTGCCTCGCATGTCGGGAGTTGAATTGCTCGACTGGCTTCGCAAGCGCCGCGACCATACGCCGGTGCTGGTCATGACCGCGCGCGACACCGTGGCCGATCGCGTGAGCGGCCTGAGCGCGGGCGCCGACGACTACATCGGCAAGCCGTTCGACCTGACCGAGCTGATTGCCCGATGCCGTGCGCTCGTGCGACGCTCGCAGGGCCGCGGCACCGATACGATCGACTATGGCGACCTGTCGATCGATCCCGCGCTGATGACGGTGACGCGCGGCGCCGAACGAATCGCGTTGACGTCGCGCGAATGCGCATTGCTGGTCGAACTGCTGGCGAATCAGGGCCGCCCGCTCTCGCGTGCGCAACTCCAGGACAGTCTCTATGGCTGGAACGAGGAAATCGAAAGCAATGCGATCGAAGTGCATGTGTCGAATCTGCGCAAGAAACTGGGCGCCGACTTGATTCGCACGATTCGAGGTGTCGGCTACGTGGTGGAGAAGGCATCGTGATGCGCTCGATCCGACAACGGCTGACCTTGCTGGTGCTGTCGGGTGTCGTGGTGGTCTGGGCGTACTCGCTGATGTCGAGCTATCGCCAGGCGATTCACGAAGCGGAGGAATGGGACGAAACCCGCCTCGAGCAGATCGCAAGAGCGTTCGTCGCGCTCGACGCGTCCGATCTGCCGGTGTTCGCGGACATCGTTCTCGGCTCGCGGGAAGACGACGATGGCGACAACGATGCATCGCCGCGAATGCTGTATCAGATCAGTGACGCAGGCGGACGAATCCTGTCCGCCAGTCCGGGGCTTGATTCGCTCGATCTGCCGGTGTTTCCCGCCGTCGCATCGAGTCCGATCCGGTTCGGCAATCCGAAGTGGCACGCGTATGTGCTGACCGATGCCGTGCGCGGCCGTACCGTGCGCATCTTCGAACAACGCACGCATCGGTCGGACCTGTCCGCGGAAGTGGCGCGCCGTGTCGCACGGCCGCTCGCATTCGCGTTGCCCGTGCTGGCCGTGTTGATCTGGCTGGCGATCGGGCGCAGCCTGACGCCGCTACGGACGCTGTCGGAGGCGATCGACGCACGTTCGCCCGACAGCCTCGATGCAATCGATTCGAAGGGCATTCCCGAAGAAGTGCGGCCGCTGGTTGCCGCACTGAACACGTTGCTGCAACGTCTGCGCGGCTCGCTCGATCGCGAGCGCGCATTCACCAGCGACGCCGCACACGAGCTCAAGACACCGCTCGCGGCGCTCAAGGTTCAGGCACAGGTCGCGCTCACCGCACGCGATCCGGACCGTCAACGGCGCGCGATGCAACGCGTCGTCGAGGGCGTAGACCGAAGCACCCATCTGGCGGACCAGTTGCTTGCACTGGCTCGACTGGACGAAACCATTCCGATGCCCGGCGAGGAGGTCGATCTCGCGCGCGTGGTGCAGACCTGCATCGACGACCACCAGGCGAGAGCGGACCGCAAGCAGATGTCGCTGATTTCAGGCGTCAGCGGTCCGGTTATCGCACATGCACCGTCGACGCTGGTGCGCGTGCTGCTCGACAATCTCGTCGATAACGCAATCAAGTACGGTCGCGAACAAGGGCGCATCGAAATCACATCTTGGCAGGATGCCGGCGCGATCAACCTGCAGATACGGGACGATGGCCCCGGCGTCCCGGATGAAGATCTGTCCCGACTGCAGGATCGTTTCTTTCGCGGCGCGGATCACGACGAAAGCGGCAGCGGGCTGGGGCTGTCCATTGTCGCGCGCATCGTGGCCAAACTCGGCGGGAGCCTGACATACATCGATGGCTTGAACGGCAACGGATTCGGCGTGCGCGTCACGTTCCCTTCGTCGGTGTGACCGAAGCGGCGATGTCGGTTCCGCCCCTGTCTTTCACATGCGATGCGTGCCGGAACGCGAAGTTAACATTGCCTTCAGTTTGAGCGGGGCATGCTGTCTCTACGGCAGACGAGACGTTCTCGGATGCCGACCCTGTTCACTGGAGATCGAGATCATGAAATTCGCTATCCGTACCATCATGCTGGCGGCGGCCATCATCCCCGCATTCGCATCGGCTGCCCAATCGGGCAGCGGCCTGACGCGGGCGGAAGTCCGCGCCCAGATCACGCAGGTCGAGCAGGCCGGTTACAACCCTGCCCGAAAAGACATTCACTATCCGCAATCGATCCAGCAGGCCGAGGCGCGCATCCGGTCTTCGGAATCGGCGCCGCAGGCCGACGCGTCGGGCTATGGGCCTGCATACGGGGCGGGGGGCGACTCGGGGGCCGCGGTCCAGAGTCATGCCGTGGCACCTCGGTTGTATACGCATCATTGACGGCACTCACGCACGTATGCACGCTTGCGTCGGCGGCCGCCGTTGTCGACGACCGAACTTCGATTTCATTTTCCGGGTTCACGTCCCGCACTTTCCGGATCGACGAGCGGGAACCGGCGTGCGTCCCATACGCCTGCGTCCGAATCCCGCGGGGGTGAACCAGTCAGGTAATTTGGTGCGCCGGCGCGCACTGCGAGGGCAACTGTGGCCTTCGGCGCCGGCTCATGCACCGAAATGAGGAACGCGGCTCGCCGGAATTTCCGTCTCGCGCCGGTGCAGCAAGCGTTTCACGACGATGGCCCGGTTTTTGCTGGAGTCTTGCCGGCCGCGCAACGATTGCGCGCTGCCCGACGACATACCAGACAAGGAAGATTCACCGTGAGCCCGACGACTCGACTGTTCCCCCGACGCAAGTGGCTGGCTGCGCTGATCGCAGCACCCGTGATGGCGCTGTTCGCTGCCGCGCCGGCCCATGCCGATGCACTCGACACCATTGCGAAGAGCGGTGCGCTGCGCGTCGCGGTGCCTGAAGATTATCCGCCGTTCGGCTCGGTCGGCACGGACATGCAACCGCAGGGCTACGACATCGACATGGCCGAGCTGCTCGCCAAATCGCTCGGCGTGAAGCTGAAGCTGGTGCCCGTGAACAGCGCGAACCGGATTCCGTATCTGACGACCAACAAGGTCGACATGGTGATCTCGTCGCTCGGCAAGACGCCGGAGCGCGAGAAGGTCATCGATTTCTCGACCGCGTATGCGCCGTATTTCCAGGGCGTGTTCGGGCCCGCGGACGTGAAGGTGGGCGCGCCCGCCGACCTGACCGGCAAGACGGTCGGCGCCACGCGCGGCGCGCTCGAGGAGATCGCGCTGTCGCAGCTCGCACCGAATGCGACGATCAAGCGTTTCGAGGACAACAACGCGACGATCCAGGCGTTCCTGTCGGGGCAAGTGCAACTGATCGCCGCCGGCAACATCGTCGCGGCGGCGATTCTCGCGAAGAATCCGCCGCGTCGGCCCGAGGTCAAGTTCGTGATCAAGAATTCGCCGTGCTTCGTCGGCGTCAACAAGAACGAACCGCGACTGCTCGCGAAGATCGACGATGCGATCGCGCATGCGAAGCAGGACGGCACCCTGGGCGCGATGTCGAGGAAATGGCTCGGCCAGCCGTTGCCGGCCGGCCTGTGACGGATCGCTGCGTCGCCTGATAGATCGCCGCAGCCGGCGTCGCCGGCGCGGCGAATGTCATTGTCCGAACCCGAATTCATTCAATCGTCATGAGCTATCAGCTTCAATTCGGCGAGCTCGCCGAATACGCCGGCGTGTTCGCCAGCGGCGCGGCGGTCACGCTTACGCTGACCGCGGTCGCAACCGTGCTCGGCGTGGCGATCGGCGTGCTCGGCGCGGCCGCGTACAGTGCCGACGCGCCCGCGGCCGTGCGGCTGCGGCCGATGATCGGCGCGTACGTCGAGGCGATCCGCAATACGCCGTTCGTCGTCCAGCTGTTCTTCATCTTCTTCGGATTGCCCGCGCTCGGCGTGCACATCGGCGAATACACGGCCGCTATTCTCGCGATGACGCTCAATCTCGGCGCGTACTCGGTCGAGATCGTGCGCGCGGGCGTCGCCGCCGTCCCGAACGGGCATCTGGAGGCGGCATCCGCGCTTGCGATGTCGCGCGCCCAGATGCTGCGCCACGTCGTGCTGCCGCAGGCGCTCGCCAAGGTGTTTCCCGCGCTTTCGAGCCAGATCGTGATCACGATGCTCGGTTCGGCGGTCGTGTCGCAGATCTCGGTGGCCGACCTGACCTATGCGGCGGGCTACATCCAGTCGCGCAACTTCCGCGCATTCGAGACGTATTTCGTCATCACGCTCGCGTATCTGGCGATGGCGCTGCTGCTGCGTGGCGCGCTCGGCACGATGGGGTGCCGCCTGTTCTCGCGTCGCGTGCGGGGGGCACGATGATCGACTTCACGTTCGGGCAGATTCTCGCGAACCTGCTGCTGGCCGCGCGCTGGACGATCGTGCTGTCGATCGTGTCGTTCGTGTCCGGCGGCCTCGTCGGACTCGGGCTGCTCGTGATGCGCGTATCGAGTTCGACGGTGCTGCGCGGCACCGCGAAGCTCTACATCCAGGTATTCCAGGGCACCCCGTTGCTGATGCAACTGTTCATCGTGTTCTTCGGCCTGCCGCTCGTCGGGCTCGACGTTCCTCCGTGGGTCGCGGCCACGGCAGGGCTCACGTTCTTCACCAGCGCGTATCTCGCGGAGATCTGGCGCGGCTGCGTCGAAGCGGTGCCGAAAGGGCAATGGGAGGCGTCGGCGAGCCTGGCCATGAGCTACGTCGAGCAGTTGCGTCACGTGATCCTCCCGCAGGCTGCCCGCATCGCGATCGCGCCGACGGTCGGCTTCGGCGTGCAGGCCGTGAAGGATACGGCACTGGTATCGATCATCGGCTTCACCGAGCTGACGAAGGTCGGCATCGCGATCTCGAACGCGACGTTCCGGCCGTTCGTCGTGTATGGCCTCGTCGCGCTGATCTATTTCGCGCTCTGTTATCCGCTTACCCGTTATGCGCGCACGTTGCAAAGGAGATGGCATGCCGCTCGTTGAAACCCGTGGTCTCGAAAAGAGCTTCGGCGCCCATCATGTGCTCAAGGGCATCGATTTTTCCGTCGAGCGCGGGCAGGTCGTATCGATCATCGGCCGCAGCGGCTCGGGCAAGAGCACGCTGCTGCGCACGCTCAACGGGCTCGAGAGCATCGACGCCGGCACGATTTCGATCGACGGCGAACGCGTCGACGCCCGGCACGCGGACCTGCGTGCGCTGCGGCTCAAGGTCGGGATGGTGTTCCAGCAGTACAACCTGTTTCCGCACCTGAGCGCAGGACAGAACGTGATGCTCGCGCAGTCGGTCGTGAAGAACACGCATCGCCAGCAGGCGCGCGCGATCGCGGAACTGATGCTCGAGCGCGTCGGGCTCGGCGACAAGTTCGACGCGTTCCCCGAGCAGTTGTCCGGCGGCCAGCAGCAGCGCGTCGCGATTGCGCGTGCACTCGCGATGAAGCCGAGCGTGCTGCTGTGCGACGAAATCACGTCCGCGCTCGATCCCGAGCTCGTCGGCGAGGTGCTGGGCGTCGTCGAGCAACTCGCGCGCGACGACATGACGCTGATCATGGTCACGCACGAGATGAACTTCGCGCGCGCGGTGAGCGACAGGATCGTCTTCATGCATCAGGGCAGGGTATGGGAGAGCGGGACGGCCGAAGAGATCTTCGAGCGGCCGCAGACGGTGGAATTGACGCGGTTTCTGGGCAGCGTCCGGAACACGGAAGCCGTTGCGCGCTGATCGGCCATGCGGAGGGCTGACATCGTCGCCCGGATCACCGACAATCCGGCGTGTGCGCCGCGCCCGCGCGTGCCGAGCCGCCCGAGAGAGTCCTCCATGTCCGGAATATCCATCAGGTCCGCCAGCCTCGACGATGCGCAGGCGATCGCCGATTTTCACGTCAAGGTCTGGCGGCATACCTATCGCGATCTCGCGCCGGCGCAAGCGCATGCCGTGCTCGACGAGCGCTATCGCGGCAGGAAATGGCGGGAGAAGCTGGCGTCGAACGAGCGCGACCAGCTGGTGCTCGTGGCGGAAACAGATGGCGCGATCGTCGGCATCGGCGCAGCCGGCGCGCCGTCGGAGCCGATTTTCGGCGGCCGTGGCGAAATCAGGTTCCTGTACGTCGATCCCGACTTCAAGCGCCGCGGCATCGGCCGCATGCTGCTCGCGCAACTCGCAACGCATCTGAAAGCGTCGCGGTATCCGGGCGCCGCGTTGAGTGTCGTCAAGGGAAACGCGGCAGCGATCGCGTTTTATGAGGCATTGAACGGCCGGTTCGCAGGCGAGTACGTCGACGCGGGGCCGATCTGGCGATCGCAGAACATCGTCATGGTGTGGGACGACTTCGCGAGTCTCGTTTCCTGATGTCCGGCCTGATCGCAAGCGAGCGCGCGCATCACGCGAGGCGCGCGCGCAACCACGCCGTGAACGCGGTCACGAGCGGCGTCTCGGTCAGCTCGTGACGCGTGACGAAATAGTACGCATGACGTGACGGCACCGTTTCGCTGAACGGCCGCACGAGCGTGCCGTCGGTCAGGTCGTCACGCACCGACAGGCTGTCGCCGAGCGCGACGCCCTGGCCGTGCACCGCGGCTTCGACGCCGATGTGCGCGTTGCCGATCTCGAGGATGCGGATGCCCGGCAGCCGGTCGGCCTTCGCTTCGGCCAGCCAGCGCATCCACGAGCCCGCGTGCTCGCAGAACAGCGTGCGCCCCGCGAGATCCTGCACCTTGCGGATTGCATCGCGCCCGTTCATCAGCGCGGGGCTCACGACCGGGAACAGCGCCGGATGCTCGAGCAGTTCGACGTGCCGGTTGCGCCAGTTGCCTTCCCCGTAGCGGATGCAGACATCGACATCCTGCGAATAGATTTCGCGCTCGTCGTTCGACGGAATCACCTTCAGATGGATGCCCGGATAGCGCTCGAGAAAATCGCCGATGTGCCGGGCGAGCCAGCGCGACGTCAGCGACAGCGGCGTCGACACGACGAGATCGCCGACGGCGGCCGGCGAATCGAGCCTGACGGTGGCGTTCGCGATGATGTCGAACGCGGTGCCGACCGGCTCCAGCAACGCTTCGCCCTCGGGCGTAAGCTTCACGCGCGCCTTTGATCTGACGAATAGGGCGACGCCGAGCGTGCTCTCGAGAATCCGGATCTGGTGGCTCACCGCGCTCGCGGTCACATGCAGTTCGTCGGCGGCGGCCGATACGCTGCCACGCCGGGCGGCGGCCTCGAACGCGCGAAGCGGGTTCAACGGGGGCAGGCGGTTGCGCATCGGCGGGGGTGTCGGCGACGACGGTGCTGAGAAAAATTTCATTTAAGCGGATTCAATTTCTCGCTACAACAAAAAAAATTGAATGCCTACAGTGAGGGCAATCCAACCGAGTCGAGGTCGACCGCAATGAGCCTTACCGAACCGATCGAGCGCCTGTGGGGCGGCCGCTTCCAGTCGAAACCGTCCGACGCGTTGCAGAACCTGTCGCGCTCCGATCCGAGTTTCTACCGGCTCGTCCCGTACGACCTGGCAGGCTCCCGCGCGCATGCACGCGAGTTGAACCGCGCCGGCATCGTGAACGACGACGAACTCGCGCAACTGCTGGCCGCGATGGACGGCATCGCGCGCGACCATGCGGCCGGCGCGATCGCGCCGTCGCTCGCCGACGAGGACGTGCATACGTTCCTCGAGCGCGTGCTCACGCAGCGGCTGCCGGCGCTTGGCGGCAAGCTGCGCGCCGGGCGCTCGCGCAACGACCAGGCGGCGAACGATCTGCGGCTGTACCTGCGCGACAAGGCGCGCCAGCTCGTGCGCGGCGTGCTCGACCTGCAGGATGCGCTGGTCGGCCAGGCAAGCCGGCACGTCGACACGATCACCGCGGGCTTCACCCATCTGCAGCCCGCGCAGCCGATCGTGTTCGGTCATCAGCTGCTCGCGCATGCGCAGTCGCTGTATCGCGATGCCGACCGCCTGGTCGACTGGGACCGCCGCACCGCACGCTCGCCGCTCGGCGCCGCCGCGCTGGCCGGCTCGGCGATCTGCGTGCGGCCCGATCTTTCCGCGCAGGAGCTCGGTTACGACGCACCGTGCGAAAACTCGATCGACGCGGTGGCCGCACGCGATCACGTCGCCGAATTCGCGTTCGTCACCAGCATGCTGGCAGTGGATCTGTCTCGCCTGTCGGAAGAAGTGATCCTGTGGACGTCGCGACAATTCCGCTGGGTGGAACTCGACGACGGCTACGCGACCGGCAGTTCGATCATGCCGCAGAAGAAGAACCCGGACATCGCGGAACTCACGCGCGGCAAGGCGGGGCGCCTGATCGGCAACCTGACCGGCCTGCTCGCGACGCTCAAGTCGTTGCCGCTCGCGTACAACCGCGATCTCGCGGAAGACAAGATCGCCGCGTTCGATTCGATCGACACGCTCGAGCTCGTGCTGCCCGCGATGGCGGGGATGATCCGCTCGATGCGCGTGAACGTCGACGAGATGCGCCGTCAGGCGCCGCTCGGCTTCACGCTCGCGACCGAGGTTGCCGACTGGCTGGCACTGTCCGGCGTGCCGTTCAGCGAGGCGCACGAGATCACCGGCGCGCTCGTGCGCGCGTGCGAACGCGACGGCATCGAGCTCGCGGATGCCAGCGTGGAGCAACTGCAGGCCGTCGACCCGCGCCTCGTGCCGGCGGTGCGCGCGCATCTGACGCTCGACGCGGCCGTCGCCGCTCGCGGCGGCGCCGGCGGCACATCGCCCGCGCGCGTGCGCGAGCAGATCGGCCGCCTGAGCAACGCGATCGAACGCCAGGCCGCGTGGGCGGCCGACTACCGGGGGCCGTCATGCTGAGCGCATCCGATTCACAACGTCTCGATGGCGCACCGGCCGCAGCCGCGGCGGACGACACCGGCGCACTCGTGCGCGTGCGCCGGCGCTACTGGGGCCGCTATGTCGCGTCGATCGCGATCATCGCCGCGCTCGCCTACGTGGCGCTCGCGTTCGCGCGCGGGCAGATCGAATGGCGCGTCGTCGGCCAGTTCCTGACCGCGCGTTCGATCCTCACCGGCCTCGGCAACACGATCGTGATGACCGTCCTCGCGATGACGCTCGGCATCGTGCTCGGCGTCGTCACCGCGGTAATGCGGCTGTCGTCGAACCCGGTGCTCGGCGCAATCGCACAGGGCTATATCTGGCTGTTTCGCGGCACACCGGTGATTCTGCAGCTGCTACTGTGGTTCAACCTCGCGCTGGTGTTTCCGACGCTCGGCATTCCGGGGATCGCCGAGTTCCGGACCGTCGACGTGATGACGCCGTTCCTCGCGGCGGTGCTCGGCCTCGGCATCAATCAGGGCGCGTATACGTCGGAAGTCGTGCGCGCTGGGCTGCTGTCGGTCGACACCGGCCAATACGAGGCCGCGAAATCGATCGGCATGGCGCGCCTGCAGGCACTGCGCCGGATCATCCTGCCGCAGGCGATGCGCGTGATCGTCCCGCCGATCGGCAACGAGCTGATCGGCATGGTCAAGCTGACGTCGCTCGCGAGCGTCGTGCAGTACGCGGAGATGCTGCACAACGCGCAGAACATCTACTACGCGAACGCACGTGTGATCGAGCTGCTGATCGTCGCGGGCGTCTGGTATCTGGCGGTCGTCACCGTGCTGTCGTTCGCACAGGCTCGCGTCGAACGGCGCTTCGCACGCGGCGCGGGCCGCGCGGCTGGCCGCAAATGAGCGGCACGACCCACAACCGTAAGGAGAACGTCATGACGAACGCGATCGTTCGAGCGGTCGACGTGCGCAAGTCGTACGGCGATTTCCAGGCGCTGCACGGCATCACGCTCGACGTCGACCAGGGCGAAGTGGTGTGCATCATCGGGCCTTCCGGCTCGGGCAAGAGCACCTTCCTGCGCTGCATCAACCAGCTCGAGACGATCAGCGCGGGCGCGCTGTGGGTCAACGGCGAGCTGGCCGGCTACCGGCGCACGGGAAACCGGCTCCACGAGCTGTCGGAGCGTCAGGTCGCGCGCCAGCGGCTCGCGACAAGCATGGTGTTCCAGCGCTTCAACCTTTTCCCGCACAAGACCGCACTCGAAAACGTGATCGAGGGGCCCGTGCAGGTGCTCAAGCTCCGCCGCGCGCAAGCGGAAGAGGAGGCCCGCGCGCTGCTCGCGCGCGTCGACCTTGGGCACAAGTGCGACGCGTTTCCGGTCGAGCTGTCGGGCGGTCAGCAGCAGCGCGTCGCGATCGCACGCGCGCTCGCGATGCATCCGCAGCTGATCCTGTTCGACGAACCGACGTCGGCGCTGGACCCCGAGCTCGTCGGCGACGTGCTGGCCGTGATGCGCGATCTCGCGAAGAGCGGGATGACGATGATCGTCGTCACGCACGAGCTCGGCTTCGCGCGCGAAGTCGCCGATCGCGTCGTGTTCATGGACGGCGGCCGGATCGTCGAGAGCGGGCCGCCCGACCAGGTGCTTTCCGCACCGACGCATGCGCGCACCCGCGACTTCATCTCGGCCGTGATCGCCTGAGCGGATCGCGCCGCCGACGACGTGCAACGCAGCACCGCGGTACCCCCTCACACCACCACGACAAGGCGACACCCCATGAAAGCATCCGTCCTGACCCGCACGCTGGCCGCTGTCGCATTCGGCGCGCTCGCGCTTCATGCCTCCTTCGCGGCCGCCCAGGCCGCGAACGTCAAGCGCACGCTGAACGTCGCGATCGTCCCGAACTATCCGCCGTTCGAATACAAGGACCCGGCGACCGACAAGCTCGCGGGCTTCGACGTCGATCTCGGCGAGGCGCTCGCCGCGAAGATGGGCGCGAAGCTGAACTGGGTCGAGACGAGCTTCGACCAGATGATGAGCGCTGTCGCGACGCAACGCGTCGACATGATCCTGTCCGGCATGACCGACCTGCCGACGCGCCGCGACGCCGTGACGTTCGTCGACTACATCGAGACGGGGCCGCAGTTCTACGTGCTGAAGACGCGCGCGGGCGAGTTCGCGCAGATGGGCGCCCTGTGCGGCAAGCGCGTCGGGTCGAGCCGGCGCACTTCGTTCCCGGACAACACGACCGCGTGGAGCGCGGAGAACTGCGTGAAGGCCGGCAAGCCGGCGATCGTGGTGGTCGGCACCGACGGCTCGTCGGACGCGCGCATGCAACTGCGCCAGAACCGCATCGACGCGGCCGTTCAGGGCGGCGAGACGCTGCCTTACCAGAACAGCCTCGAGCAGAACGCCTACGCGCCGGTCGGCAAGCCGTTCCTGTCGCAATACACGGGCATCGGCGTCGCGAAGAGCAATACCGCGCTGAGCGGCGCGCTGACGACGGCGCTCGACCAGATGATCGCCGACGGGTCGTATCACAAGCTGCTCGCGAAATGGGGGCTGCAGGAGCACGCGGTAACGAAGGCGATGATCAACGGCACGCACTGAGCGCGCGATGACGGACCTGGCTCCCCGCTGGCCGAACGCGAAGCGCGCGTGCGTCGCGCTCGCGTTCGATCTCGACGGCCCGACCGGCGACGCGATGCTGAACGGGTCGATCTGGCGCAACCCCGCGTATTTCACGCTCGGCAGCTACGGGCCGTGGCGGGCGCTCGGCCGGCTGCTCGACGTGCTGGCGTCGTTCGACCTGCCGGCGACGTTCTTCGTGCCCGCGTGGGTCGCTCGGACCTGGCCCGCGCAATGCGCGGCGATCGTCGAGCGCGGGCACGAGATCGCCTATCACGGCTACCGGCATGAAGCGTTCTGGACGCTCGACCCCGAACGCCAGCGCGAGATCATGGCGCGGTCGGCCGACGTTTTCGCGCGTACGTTCGGGGTGCGGCCGGTCGGCTTCCGCACGCCGTCCGGAGACTGGAGCGCGGCGACGGCGAGTGTGCTGCGCGAAGCCGGCGTGCGCTATTCGAGCTCGATGCGCGGCGACGATCGTCCATACCTGCTGCCCGGCGCTGACGGCGAGCCACCGCTCGTCGAGATTCCCGGCCGCTGGGAGACCGACGATTACGCGTCGCTTGCGTATCACCGCAACCCCGACTATCCGGCCGGACTCGACAGGATCGCCGGCTACGATGCGACGCTCGACAACTGGACGCGCGAATTCGACGGCATATACGACGAAGGGCTGTGTCTGACGACGCTGCTGCATCCGAAAGTCTGCGGCAAGCCCGGCCGCCTCGCGTTGCTCGAAGCGTGGTTCGAACACATGCGCGCACGGGACGGCGTCTGGTTCGCGCGCTGTCGCGAAGTGGCCGACTGGTGGCTCGCGCTGTCCGCGCCCGACGCGCAATCGACGCAACGGAGCAGCCTGTGACGACACTTCCTGCCTGGCCGGACGGCGCGCGCTGTGCGGTCGCAATCACGGTCGACTTCAACGACATACACGGTATCCAGACACGCGAGCCGCGCATCGTCGGCCGCGAGAAATCGCTGTCGGCATGGCGTTACGGCGCGACGCGCGGCGTCGACCGGTTGCTCGATGCGTTCGATGCATTCGGTGTGCCCGCGAGCTGGTTCGTGCCGGGCATCGTCGCCGAAACACATGCGAACGCAGTGCGCGAGATCGCCGCTGCCGGCCATGAACTCGGCGTGAGCGGCTATCGCTGCGAAGACTTCGACGTGCTGCCGCTCGCCGCGCAGATCGATGCGTGCCGCACCGGGCGCGCGGCGCTGGCGGACACGATCGGCCGCGACGTCGAAGGTTTTCGCTCGTTCACCGGCAACTGGGCCGACGGCTTCGCTGACTGGCTCGTCGCGGAAGGCTTCACGTGGTCGTCGTCGTGGCGCGGAGACGATCTGCCGTACGTGCATCCGCGCGGCGACGCTCGCGCGGACGGTGCGCGGCTCGTCGAGCTGCCGCTGCACTACGAGCTCGACGACGAGCCGTACTTCGAGTTCAACCTGTCGCCGCCGGTGCCGGCCGGCCAGCCGCGCATCGCGGCGTACCGTGACGTGCTCGACAACTGGCGGCGAGACGTCGACGGGTTTCGCCGCTTCGGCCTGTGCTGCGTGCTGCGCCTGCATCCCGAGATCATCGGCACCGCCGGGCGCGTCGACTTGCTGCGCGCGTTGCTCGCGCATCTGCGCGACGCGGGCGACGTATGGTTCGCGACCGGACGCGACATCGCGCGCTGGTGGCTTGCTCGGGCGCCCGTCAATCCGCCGGGCCACCCGGTCGACGTATTCGCGCATTGCGTGGCGCACGAGTCGGCGCGATGAGGACGGTGATGCAAACGCGTGCCACGCGGCTCGCGGCGTTCGTCGCGCAGACGGGCGCCGATGCATTGCCGGACGACGTCGTCGCGAAGGCGAAGCGTCATGTGCTCGACACGCTTGGCGCGGCGCTGGCGGGTACGTTCGCCGTCGAGGCGTGTAGTGCGCGGGCGCTGACCGGCACGGTCGAACGCGGCGGCGCGGCGCTGTGGGGTACACGACGGGCCGCGGGCGCGCGCGATGCGGCGTTCGTGAACGGGATCGCCGCGCACGCGCTCGAGCTCGACGATTCCGGCGGTTGCGATCATTCGGGTGCGGTCGTGATGCCGGCCGTGCTCGCCGCGTTGTCGTGCGTCGACCGCCCCGTGACCGGCCGGGAATGTGTGGCGGCGATCGTGCTGGGTTACGACGTCGGCCGGCGCGTGCTCGAGGCGGCTGGCGGCTACGCGATCCACAACGGTGCCGGCTGGCACTCGACGCTCAGTTGCGGCGTGTTCGGCGCGGCCGCAGCAAGCGCGCGCGTGCTCGGGCTCGACGCCGCGCGCACGCGCGACGCGCTCGGCCATGCGGCGAGTTTCTCCGGTGGCTTGTGGGGCTTCATACATGACGGATCGCAGACGAAGCGGCTGCATGCCGGCCGCGCCGCGGAAGGCGGCGTGCTCGCGGCGCTGCTGGCACGCGAAGGCGTGAGCGGCCCGGCCAATGTGTTCGACGACGTCTGGGGCGGTTTCTTCAACACGTTCGCCGCGCAATCGCATGCGCCCGACGCATTGACCGACGGCGTCGGCGCGCACTGGAAACTGATGCGCTGCTCGATCAAGCCGCACGCATCGTGCCGCAGTGCGCATGCGGCAGTCGACGCGGCGCTGCAGCTTGCCGAAGGTCGCACGTTCGAGGCACGCGAAATCGAACGGGTGGTCGTGCGGACGAGCGCATTCGTAGCCCGGATGTGCGGTGGCCGCGACCTGTCGACATTGTCGTCGTCGCAGATGAGTCTGCCGTACGCGGTTGCGGCGGCGCTCGCGTTCGGCGACACCGGGATCGGTGTGTATCGCGATGACAGGCGCACGGATTCGCGCGTCACGGCATTGCTCGCGCGCATCGCGATCGAGGTCGATCCTGCGCTCGGCGATCTCGACGAGCCGACCGTGATTCTCCATCGCGCGGACGGGCGTCGGCAATCGTGTCACGTGCCGATCGCGCTCGGCGATCCGCGCAATCCGCTGTCCGATGCGGCGCTGCTGGCGAAGTTTCGGGCACTGGCGGGCATCGCGCTCGCCCCCGCGCAGGTCGATGCGTTGATCGACACGTGCCTGTCGCTGGAGCGGCTGGCGGACGCGCGGATATTGAACGCATTGCTGGCGACCGATGAAGGCGATTCACTTACCACGCCGAAATTCCGCCCATAACTCACCGTTTCCGTAAACGTTCCTTGCTGGTTCCGCACTAATTCACGCGCCGCTCCGGTCGTTATCGAGGCGTCGGTCTCGCACGTGCCGCCTTCGATCGGCTGGACACGCATGCGTCGCATGCAACGGTTTCGTGCTCAACGCTTCCCTCATCATGATCAGGAATTTCAGCATTCGCGTCCGGCTGGCGCTGGCGATGGGTTTTCTCGGCGTACTGCTCGTCATCGGCGGCATCATCGGTGTGATTGGCGTGGCGATCAGCAACGACGACGTGAAGACGCTTTATTCCGACCGGCTTGCATCGTCGGAAGCGCTGGGGCAGGCGAATGTCGCGCTGTCGAGAACGCGTCTGTGGCTGTATCGCATCGCACTCGATCCGGACAGCCCCGACGTGCCGCAGGAAACCGCGACATCCCGCGAACTCCTTGCCGCGTCGAAAAAGGCATGGGACACGTACCGCGCGCTGCGGCTCTCCGGCCCCGAAGAAGCGCGCCGCGCGGCCGATGCAAACACGAAGTTCAACGCGCTCGTCGAAAGCGGCCTTGCACCAATGTTCAGCGCCATTGCCGCGCGCGATCCCGCGAAAATCCCCGACGTCTGGCGGCACATACCGCCGTCGCTGTTCATCGACGTCTCCGACGCGATGGACGCGCTTGGCCGAATCCAGGTCACGGCGTCGCGTGTGACGTTCGAGGCCGCGCAGGCTCGTTTCCACTGGTTCGTCGGGATCGCGATCGTGGGCATTCTGGTCGCGCTCGGCGCAGCCGTTTTCACGTGGTGGTCGCTTCAGCGCGCAATCGGCGCACCGCTTGCGCACGCACTCGATCATTTCAGCGCGATTGCCGGCGGCGACCTGACCACGCGGATCGACGTCGATTCGACCGACGAGATGGGGCAACTGATGACCGGCCTGCGGGCGATGCAAGGCAAGCTGCTGCAGACGATTCGCGTGGTGCGGGAAGGCTCGCACGCCATCGAGACGGCCGCGCACGAGATTACGGCCGGCAACATGGACCTGTCGCAACGCACCGAGGAGCAGGCCGCGTCGCTGGAGGAAACGGCCGCGTCGATGGAGCAGTTGACGTCGACGGTGCGTCAGAATGCCGAGAACGCGAAACAGGCGAATCAGGTGGTGCACGACGCGGCGGTGCTGACCGAACAGGGCAATCAGGCGGCGCAGGAGGTTGTCAGCACGATGCGCGGCCTGTCGGAAGCGTCGGGCAAGATCGCCGAAATCATCTCCGTCATAGAAGGCATCGCATTCCAGACCAACATCCTGTCGCTGAATGCGGCGGTCGAAGCGGCGCGGGCCGGCGAGCAGGGACGCGGTTTCGCGGTCGTCGCAGGCGAAGTGCGATCACTCGCCCAACGCAGCGCCACGGCGTCCCGGGAGATCAAGGAGTTGATCACGGATTCGCTGAAACGCGTCGAAACCGGGGCGCGGCAGGTCGATCGCGCGACCGGGACGATGTCGGAAATCCTGACGTCGGTGCAACGCGTGCACGTGCTGATGGGCGAGATTGCCGCCGCGTCCGACGAGCAGTCCAGGGGCATCGAACAGGTGAATCAGGCGGTGACGCAAATGGATCAGGTGACGCAGCAAAACGCGGCGCTGGTTCAGCAGGCGTCGGCGGCCGCGCTGTCGCTGCGGGAGCAGGCGGGCCAGCTGGAGGCCACTGTCTCGGTCTTTCGGATCGGTGCCTCGCAGGCCGTTGCGTAAACCCGGGCTGCCGTCTCGATCTGCATGGCCGGTACATGACTTGACGGAAATAGCTGCATCAGCCGATCGCGAGAGCCGCTCGCGGATGCTCCAGCCGGCGAATAGGCCGGGCTGGTCCCGGTTCTCCGTGGCACCTATAATCGCTATCAGCTTGTCCAGGAAATCGCGGTTATCAGGGTGAGGGGTGTCCAAATGGGACAGTGCCGTCGCATCTATTCGCGCTTCGTGCTCACAAGCTCGATCGCCGGTCTGGCCATTCTGGCCGGCCCAGGCCCCGTGCACGCCGAGGACAGTCCGTCGAGCTTGCCGATCGGCGGCAAGCCATCTGAAAGAAAGATCAACGTCTATGCGGTGTACGGCGACGGACGCGCGACCGAGGGTGGCGACATGCATTGGCGCGCCTACGAAGTCGGCTTCGGCGACGTCTTGAATGACTACCTGTCGGTCTACCTCGCGTATGTGAACGAGGGGCATCCGCTGGATCACCACCGTGACGGCTTTGCCGCCCTGGGTTCGTTTCGCTGGCCGGTCGGCAATCGCCTGGCGCTCGAATTCTCGGCGGGTCCGTATTTCAGCATGGACACGACGCATGTCGACAACGCGGTGCGTAACGAAAAGCGATGGGGGGTGCGTGCGTCGGCAGCGGTGCGGTATTACGTCGTTCCCGACCGCTTCTTCCTCAAGGTCCAGTACAACCACATCCAGATGATCGGCGGATTCAATTCCGACACGGTGCTCTTCGGCATCGGCTCCGATTTCGGCGGCGATCCGCATCCGGCGCTTTCGGACGGCAAGACGCAGGTTGGCGTTTGGGCCGGGACGTCGCAGACGAACCGTCCGCAAGTGCCGATCGAAAAAGGGTATATGGTCGAAGTCAAGCGGCCGCTCGGCAATGCGTGGGCGTATTCGGCGAGCTTCGTCTACGAAGGCAATAACGGCGTCGCCGGTCGAAGAGGCGTGGCAGCGCAACTCTGGTACGTCGCGCCGATCAAGAGCAAATGGACGCTTTCGGCAGGCGTGGGTCCGTATGTCTCGCGTGATCGCGATGAAGCGTCGAACAGCGTGAGACTCAATGCGTTGCTCAGCGCGCAGCTGACCTATCAGGTCACGAACGACTGGGCTGCCAGCTTGCGCTTCAATCGTGTCGCAACGGGCAACGACAAGGATCAGGACATGTTCATGGTCGGCCTGGCGCGCAACTTCTAGGGGCGCCCGGCATCGCGAACACGACGTTCGGCGCGAAATGCGAGGCGATGCCCGGCGCGCGCGACGGGCTGGCGCAGCCCGTCGCGGCATCCGAGTGAAGTCGTAGCGCGCGCGTGGCTGACGCCCCGGCCGTTTATCGAGACACCCCCGTGCTCAGCGTGATGTGCTTGTACTCGATGAAATCGTCGAGTGCCGCGGCGCCGTTAAGGCGACCGAGGCCCGACTGGCGGTAGCCGCCTTCCTCGAATTCGTCGTAGACCTTCGCCCAGTCGTTGATCCAGACGGTGCCGGCCTGCAACGCGCGCGCCACCCGCACCGAGCGTTGAACGTCGCGTGTCCATACCGCGGCGGCGAGGCCGTATTCGCTGTCGTTGGCCAGCTCGATCGCTTCGGCTTCCGTGTCGAATACCTGCAACGTCATCACCGGGCCGAACGTTTCCTTCTGTGCGATATCGAGTTTCGGATCGTCGACCTCGAGCAGCGTCGGGCGGTAGAACGCGCCTTTCGCCAGTTCGCCGTCGGTGACGGGGCCGCCGCGCACCAGCACTTTTGCGCCAGCCGCGATCGCGTGTTCGACGGCGCGATCGACGCGCGCGACATTGGCCTGGTCGATGAGCGGCCCCATGTCGCTGCGCGGGTTGGCCGCGGGGCCGACGCGCACCGCGTCGAGGCGTGCCGCTAGCCGCGCGCGCACCGCTTGCGCAACGTTGCGCTGCACGAGCAGGCGCGAGCCCGTCATGCAGAACTGGCCGGCGAACACCGTCAGCGATTTTTCGAAGACGGGCAGTGCGGCGTCCAGATCGGCATCGTCGAACACGACATGCGGCGTCTTGCCGCCGAGTTCGAGGCCGATGCGCTTCAGGCGCTGCGCGCCGGCGGCCGCGATCGCGCGGCCGGTCGCGGTTGAGCCGGTGAAGCTGATGACGGGCACGTCGGACGACGCGACGAGGTATTTCGCCCCGTCCGCGCCGGATTCGCTGAACACGTTGACGACCCCGCGCGGCAACGAAGGCGCTTCGGACAACACCTTCGCAACGAGCGCGTTGGTTTGCGCGGTCTGCCCCGGCATCTTGACCACGGCGGTCGCGCCGGCCGCGAGTGCGGGCGCGAGCGAACGCACCATCAACACGACCGGCGAGTTCCACGGCACGATGATGCCGGCGACGCCCATCGGTTCGCGCAGCACGAGCGATACGACGTCCGGCCGCGGCGTGCCGCCGTGCGCGCGCTCGGCACGCGCGAGGGCCGCGTAATAGCGCAGTTTCGACGGCACCATCTCCACCTCGAACCGCGCTTCCGGCTTGATCTTGCCGTTTTCGAGCGAGAGTTGATCGATCAGCGCGTCGGTGTGCCGTTCGAATGCAAGCGCGAACTCGTCGAGCACTTTCGCGCGCAGGGCTGCGTCGTGCTTCCAACTGGTGCGATCGAACGCATGCAACGCGGCAGCGGCGCCCGCGCGCGCTTCGGTTTCGCCGCCGTCGGCATAACGGCCGATCACGGCGCCCGTGGCCGGGTCGAATGAATCGCGATGAACAGGCGAATCGATCCATTCGCCGCCGATCCAGTGCAATGCATGAGAAAGCGTGGTCATGAGGTCCTCTGCTCCGATTCAGGCGTAGCGGCGGGCGATATGCTCGGCCGTCGCGATGGTGGTGATGTTGGTGGCGACGGAAATCGCATCCGGGAAGATCGATGCGTCGACCACGCGCAAGCCGTGCACGCCGTGCACGCGTCCGTCGAGATCGACTACCGCATGCGGATCGCCCGACGCACCCATCGGCGCCGTCGACGTGGGATGGTGATAGGTGTCGACGGTCGACCTGACGGACGCGAGGATCTGCTCGTCGGTCGCCGCGCCCGGGCCGGGATTCAGTTCGGAATGGATGAGATCCGACAGCGGCGCGGTGCGGCCGATACGTCGCGCGAGCTTGATGCCGTCGAGCAGGCGCGTGCGATCCTGCTCCTCGCCGAGGAAGTTCAGATCGATGACCGGCGCGTCGCCCGGGTCGCGGCTCGCGAGCTTCAGGCTGCCGACCGACAGCGGCCGCGTCAGCGCGACCGCCAGCACGAAGCCGACTTTGGTCGGGCTCTGGTCGTGCGGGAACAGATGCGTTGCAGTGACGTGCAGGTCGAGGTCGCCGTTTTGCGCGGACGCGCTGTGCGTCCAGAGGAACGCGCCGATCACGGGCGATTGATCGCCGATCTTGTCGGGGCGCGCCGCGTACGCGTTGTAGTAGAACGGGTGATCCTTCAGGCGTTGTCCGACCGGCAGATTCGCGACTTCGGGAATCGACAGCGCATGCAGATCCGCACCCGGCCCGATGCCGGATCGCAGCAGAATCGCGGCGCTGCCGTACGCGCCCGCGCTCAGAATCACTTCGTTCGCGTGGATTTCGTCGCCGTTCGCGAGCTTGACGCCGATCGCGCGGCCGTTGTCGAACAGCACGCGATCGACCAGGGTGCCGCCCTGGATCCGCAGGTTCTTTCGCGCGCGAACGTCGTTGGTCAGATACGCGATGCCCGTGTTGACGCGGACGCCGTTGACGATATTCATCGAATACGGGCCGACGCCGTTCACGTCCGGACCGTCGAAATCGTCGATGACGCGATACCCGTTCGCGACCGTCGCGTCGACGAACGCGCGCTGCATCGGCGTGATGTCCTCGCGGGTCAACTGGCGCACCGGCAGCGGGCCCGCGTGGCCGTGCAGCGCGGCGTTGCCGCTGTCCCGGCTTTCGAGGCGCCGGAACGACGGCAGCATGTCGTCATACGACCAGCCGGGCAGGTTCCAGTTCTTCAGGTCCTGCGGGCGGGCGCGGATCGCCACCGCGCCGTTGATCGCGGAGCTGCCGCCCAGCACCTTGCCGCGCAATGCGCCGATCGGATGATCGATATAGCCCGGCCGCGTCCGATAGCCCCATTCGTGAGCGGCGTCGCCGCCGACGATGTCGCTGCTTGAGATCACGTGCGGATAGTCCCACGCGGCGTAGTTGTGGCCGGCTTCGAGCAGCAGCACGTTGCGGCTGGCTTTTTCGCTGAGGCGGGTCGCCATCACGGCGCCGGCGGAGCCGCCGCCGACGATCAGCACGTCGACCGTGCGCTTGCCGTCTCCGGCATGCCGGCGGCGCGATGCGTCGGGCGCCGGGCCGGGCGGCGCATCGGCGGCAGCCGGCGCAGCGAGCGCCTCGCCGCCGAGCAGCGAACCGACGGCGAGTGCCGCCGAGTGCGCGAGGGTCTGCGCGAGCATCGTGCGGCGCGCCGGATGTTGCGGGAAATCGTCGTTCATGGTTTGACCTTGTCGGAGGAAGCTGCGACGAGATTACGAACGACCGGCCGGCCCGCATAGCCGGCGGCAGGCGAAAGCCGCGTTCGGTTTTTCAGAACGCCGCGCGCGACACGCATGCGTGCGTCGCGGGCATGGCGAAGTCGGACACCTCGCGCGCGGGCGCGGCGGCCGTCATGCGCGCCGGGCGCGGGGCAGGATGCCGCGCTCGATGAGGGCGGCATCCCAGCTCGCCGGTTGGCCGATTTCGTCACCGAGAAACTGGATCAGCGCCTGGATCCTGGGCGACGTGCGGATCGTCTTTCGATACAGCGCGGAGATCTGTCCGCCCGGCGGCGTGTAGCCGGATAGCACCGGCACGAGATCGCCGGCGAGGAGCGCGTCGGCGGCAAGGAATGTCGGGAGGATGGCGAGGCCGAGGCCGGCCGTCGCGCCGGCGAGCAATTGATGCCCCGAATCGGTTCGCATCCGGATGCGAATCCGGAATGCGTGGTGAGCGCCGTCGAGCGGCAGGCTCCATACCCCGTGCGGCTCGCGGTTCAGATAGATCAGCCCGTCGTGCTGCAGCAGATCGCGCGGATGCGCAGGCACGCCGCGCCGTGCGAGATAGGCAGGACTCGCGCAGATCAGGTGATGATTCGCGGTGAGTGTGCGCGCAATGAGGTTCGAGTCGGCCAGTTGGCCGACCCGTATCGCCATGTCGAAATGACCGTCCTGCAGATTGGACAACCGGTCTTCCGCCTCGACGTCCACGCACAGTGCCGGATATTTGGCCGCGAAGCGCGCCAATAGCGGTGCAAGCTGACGGGTCATGAACGTGGTCGGCACCGCCAGCCTCAACGTGCCGTGCAGGCTGGCGCCGGCTTCCTGCGCTTCTTCCTCGATTCGTTCGACTTCTTGAAGAAGCAGCCGAGATTGCCCGAAGAAGCTGCGGCCGGCCTCGGTCAATTGCAGCGGGCGCCCGCGCTTGAGCAACGTGCAGCCGAGCCGCTTCTCGAGCTGCTGGACGCGTTGACTGACGATCGACTTGGCTGTGCCGAGGCGGCGCGCGGCTTCGGAAAAGCTGCCCGACTCGACGACCGCCACGAAAGTGCTCATATCGGAAAACTTGTTCATTGCATCCTTCGGAGCGGAGTCACCGGCCGTGCGCGTCCTGTCGCAACCGGCCCGTTGCCGGCCGGGCAGGGGAATTACCGCGAGGTCGTCCGTTCCGTGAGAAACCGGATGCCATCGTCCAGCGCGACTTCGCCCCGCGAATGATTCACTTTGTCTTTGAAGAACTGGATGAAGCCGTGCGCCTGTCCTTCGTAGACGACGACGGACGCTTCCACGCCTGCCGCTTTCAGGCTGTTTGCGTAGGCGACGTTCTCGTCGCGCAACGGATCGAGCTGGCCGACCTGGATCAGCGCCGGCGGCAGGCCGGCATGATCGCCCAGCATCG
This sequence comes from Burkholderia diffusa, assembly GCF_001718315.1. NCBI lineage: Bacteria > Pseudomonadati > Pseudomonadota > Betaproteobacteria > Burkholderiales > Burkholderiaceae > Burkholderia > Burkholderia diffusa. The sequence goes on from NZ_CP013364.1 coordinate 397,649, forward strand.
GAGAAAGCAGCGGCGCGTACGGGCTTATGTCCGGCGGCACATAGCTCGCAAGCACGTTGCGCATCACTTCCCTCGTGGGAAAGTAAGCGTTGCCCAGCTCGGCCCACGAGGCTGTGTCCAGCTTGTTGGTCACGGACGGGTACATGAGCCATTGCGCAACCGGGCGAGGGCCGCCGCGATCGCGGGCAAGCATGGCAGTCGTCGCTGAAAGCGTCGCGCCCGCGCTGTCTCCGCAAAGCACGATCCGCGTGGCGTCGCCGCCCATTTCGTCGGCGTGGTCGGCCGTCCATTGCAGCACGGCATAGACGTCCTCGAGGCCGGCCGGGAACGGAAATTCCGGCGCGAGCCGATAGTCGACGGCGATCACGAGCGCGCGAGCGCGGCCGACGATTGCGCGCACGAGCACATCGTGCGTATCCAGATCGCCGGATACGAAGCCGCCGCCGTGCGCGAACAGCACGATCGGAAGCCGCTCGTCCGCACGCACCTCGGTCGGCCAATAGATGCGCATCGGGATGTTTCGGGACGGTTGACCGGCTGGCACATCGATCGCGAGCACCTTGCCGACCGGGTCGGGCACGCCGGCAGACGGAATCATCGCGCGATAGGACGTTCGCATGTCCTTGGCGAACGCGGATGTGTGGTCGGTGACCAGATCGGTCGCGGCGGCGGCCGGTTCAATGATGTGATGCGACGCCGCGATGCCGAAAAGCGAATGGCTGACGAATTTCCACGGAAACATGCATGCACTCCCAATCTTGCTGTTTGAATACGTTCGTCGTCACCCGGGCTGCGCACGTCACGTGCCGCCCGGGTGAATCGTTCACGCGAAGGTCAACACTTCGGCGACAGGCTTGCGCGGCTTTTGCGGCCAGTTGCCGGGCGCCGGATAGCCGACCGTGACGAGCATGACGGGAACGTCGGTCGGTGCGAGGTTGAATGCTTCGGCCACGCCGTGCGGATCGAAGCCGATCATCGGGCCGGAGACGAGACCCAGATCCTGCGCGGCAAGCATGAGCGTCATCGCCGCCAGCGAACCCGAGCGAATCGCTTCGTCGCGCTGGAATGTCTGGTTGTTCTTGTACATGTTCTGCGCCGCGCCCACCCAGCCGTTGTACACGGCCTCGTCGATGATGCCGGCGTCCAGCGTCGGCTTCAACGCGGTGGCGAGCGTCAGATGCGGATCGAGCGTGCCGCACACGATGAACGTGACGGCGGCGTCCGCGACCTTCTGTTGCCCGTAGGCGAGCGGCAGCAGGCGTGCCTTGGCCGCGTCGCTGCGAACGGCGACGAACTTCCAGTTCTGAAGATTGAAAGCGGACGGCGCGCGGGTGGCGAGCTCGATCAGATCGCTGATCTGTTCTTCCGACACCGTGCGGCCGGTGTCGTAGCGATTCGCGGAAACACGCGACTTGATTACTTCGGCAATATTCGACACTTGAGAATTCCTCTCTTCATTGAGTGGGACAACGGGATGAGTGGCAACGCGAGCGTCGCGGTGCTCATCGAGCGCACCGCGTTTCGCGTCCAGGCTGAAACGGCCTGCGCCGACGCTTGCCAGAAGCAGGAAGCCCCCGGCCATGGCGACGTTCTTGAGGAACATGACCATCTGCGTCTGGTCCGCGAACTGGTTGTGGAACAGCACGCCGGTCACGACACAAAAGGCGGCGAGCAGCCCGGCGACGATGCGGACGCGATATCCGAGGACGATCAGCAGGCCGGTTCCGATCTCGAAGATCACGGTCGGAACGAACAGGAGGCCCGGCACGTGGTTGGCTTCCATGTAGCCGCGAATCGCATCCGGGGCGGCGAGCTTCGACAGGCCGGAAAGCAGGAAGATCAGCGCAAGAAAAACTCGCGCGATCAGCATCGCCGCCGGCTGATATCGGGCGATGCCTGTCGCGGGCAGGGAAATACCGGGCAAGGCGTTCGATTTCATGTTGGACTCCTATGGTTTTGATGGAGTTGAATGGTCGATTCGACGTAGTGGTGGAGATCCGGATTCAGCCGGCCCGGCGGGGCAGGTCGCGCTTCATCGCGGCCGATGAGTCGTCAGACAGACACGACGATCTTGCCCAGCGCCCGGTTGCTTTCCATCAGGCAGTGGGCGCGGCGGAGTTCATCGAAGTCGAAGGTGTGCGTGCGTAGCGACGGCATGCGGCCGTCGGCCGTGGCGCGCGCGATCTCGGGCAGCGGCACGGCCGAGGCCGGCAGCGCCGTCGTGCCGAACATGCCGGACGAGAAGAAGCCGAGACGCGCACCATCCGGCAGATCGCGCATCGGGTGAAAATGCTCGAGCTCCGCGCCGCCGTGCATGCCGACGACACTCGCCGTGCCGAACGGGCGCAACGTGCGCAGGGAATCCCTCAGCGTGCTGGCGCCCACGGCTTCCAGTACGGCATCAACGCCGGACGGAAACGCTTTCCTGACGGTCGATGCAATCTGCCCATCGTCGACGAGCGCAAGATCGGCGCCGACGTCGCGCATCCGTTGCAAATGGGCGTCCGCGCGGCTGGTGGCAACAACCGTGAGGCCGCGGTATTTCGCATAGGCGATGGCCGCGAGCCCGACCGACGACGTGCCGCCGCGAACCAGCAGCGTTTGGCCGGAGCGGATCGCCAGCATCCTGTCGAGCGCACCCGTTACGGTGACATAGGCTTCCGGCAACGCGGCCAGTTCTTCCCACGATAGCGCCGCGTCGGGCACGGCGACGACATTGCCGCGCGGCACGATGATTTGCTCCGCGTAGCTGCCCGGTCGAGTGAACTGCAAGCCGCCCATCGCGGTCGCGACGGCCTGCCCGGTTCGAAACTGGTCGGCGGGATCGTGCAGCACTTCGCCGACGGCCTCGATGCCCGGCACGCGTGGCTGATCGCCCAGCGGCCCGAGTTTGCCCGAGCGAAGATAGGTTTCGGCGCGGTTGAGCCCGAACGCGCGAACGCGGATCCGGACTTCGTCGTCGCCCGGATTCCGAGTCGGGATGTCCTGCAACTGCAGGACGTCCGGGCCGCCGAAGCGTTCAATGACATAGGCCTTCACGAGCACTCCAGATGCACGCCGGGCGCACGCGACGCGATCGCCGTAACGGGCGTCTGTATCGTGACGCCGGACGGAATCCGCTTCCGCATGCACTGCCCGAAGTGCGAAAAGTTGCGTTATGACGGCTCATCCCGCAGACGATGGCCATCGAATGCCTGCCATTCTGGATAATTCAAATCTGCAATGTAACTGGCTAGAATGGAAACGTTGCTTTCATTTTTGGTAGGCTGAATTGGATCTCAACGATGTGCGGATATTCGTGGGCGTCGTGCAGACAGGCAGTCTTTCCGGTGCGGCGGCGCGGCTGGAGATGCCGCTGCCGACGGTCAGCCGCCGGATTCGCGCGCTCGAGAAGCAGCTTCGGGTGCAGTTGCTGGAGCGCACCGCGCGCGGCACCAAGCTGACCGAAGCGGGAACCCGGCTCTACGAGCACGCTAGCCGCGGCGTCGAAATGCTCGCCGAGGGCGAGCAGGCCGTGGTCAGCGATCAGGCACGGCTGAAAGGGCGGCTGCGCTTGTCGTTGCCGCCTGCATTCGAGGCGTGGTGGGAACTGTTGTCGGCGTTTCGGAAGCGGTACCCGGATATCGACTTGCATGTCTATTCCACCGAGCGTCGAGTCGATCTGATCGAAGACGGAATCGATGTCGCACTGCGGATCGGCACGATCTCGCACGAAGCGATGGTGGCGCGCCGGTTGCTGTCCTACCGGCATGTGCTGGTCGCCAGTTCCGGCTTGCTCGACGCCTTGGGTACGCCGGCGGCGCCGGACGACCTCCACCGGTTCCCGTGCGCCGTCTGGAGCACTGGCGCGAATTTCAATCGAGGGTGGCGTTTGGGCGAACGGACGTTCGAACCCGCCGCCGTCTTGTCCACCAATGACTATTCGCACCTGCGCAGCCGCGCGATGTCCGGAGAGGTGGTCACCGAGCTTCCGCCGTTTCTCGCTGCCGAACCGATCCGGCAGGGACGGTTGACGGCACTGCTTCCCGGCCATCCGCTGCCCGAACAGCAGGTCAACCTGCTGTATCCATCGCATCGGCATCCGTCGGCGCTGGTTCGCGCGTATCTCGAGTTTTGCCAGTCGCAGGTTGCGTGGTTTGAAAGCGCCTGTGCCGTTGATTAGCCGGGCGTTTTACGTGATGAGCGGACATGCCGCGGCCGCTGTTGCCTACTTGAATCGTCCGCCGGTTCGTGCGGACGATGCGTCATATTGCGGTTACGGCTCGTATAGCTCCGCCGAAGACAGGTTGCTTTCGCTGGCGCCCGCCGCGACCAGCACCTTTCCGCCATGCAACAGCGTCGCGGTGTGGTTGTAACGTGGCGCAGCCATCCCGCCGGTGGCCGACCATGTAGCGGTGCCCGAGTCGTACAGTTCTGCATCGGATCGGCCGTTTCCGGAGCCATTGGCGCCTCCCGCGACCAGCACCTTTCCGGTGGGCAGCAGCGTCGCGGCGTGATCGTAACGCGGTTCGGCCATGCTGCCCATGGCCGACCACATGCCGGTGTTCGGGTCATACACCTCGGTGGATGATTGGGTTGCACCTTGCTTGTTGCGACCGCCGGTGACCAGCACCGTGCCGCCCGGCAGCAGGGTCGCAGTGTGAGCCAGCCGTGCGGCGCCCATGCGGCCGGTGGCAGACCATATTCCGGTATTCGGGTCGTACAACTCCGCTGAATTCGGATCGAGGAGGCTGCCGCCTGCGACCAGCACCTTGCCGTCGGGAAGCAGCGTCGCGGTGTGGTTGCCACGCGCCAAGGTCATGCTGCCGGCGTCCGACCACATGCCGGTGCTCGGGTCGTACAGCTCTGCGGTAGCCGAGAGGCTGGTAATCACGCTGAAGCCGCCGGCGACCAACACCTTGCCATTCGGCAGCAGCGTCGCGCTGTGGTAGTAACGCGGCGCGGTCATGCTGCCAGTGGCTGACCATGTGCCGGTAATCGGGTCATACAGCTCCGCCGAGGACTTGCTGTCGAACCCGTCGGCGCCTCCGGCGACCAGTACCTTGCCGTTGGGCAAGAGCGTCGCGGTGTGCGTGTGACGCGGCGTAGCCAAGCTGCCGGTGACCGACCACTTGCCGGTGATCGGATCGTACAGCTCGGCTGAAGACTTGCCATCGAGGTTGTCGGCGCCCCCCACGACAAGCACAGTACCGGTGGGTAGAAGCGTCGCGGTGTGTTCCGTCCGCGGGATGGCCATGTTGCCGGCGTGTGTGAATTTACCCACTGACACGACCGTAATGTTCACGATGGTCGAGACCGTTCCCGCGCTGTTGGTGCCGGTGACCGAATATGCCGCCATGTCCGTCGCCGAGGTTGGCGTGCCGGAGATCACGCCCGTGGCCGGATCGAGATTCAGGCCGGCCGGCAACGCCGGCTTCACGCTGTACTGCGTGACTGCGCCGCCGCCGCTCGGTGAGTTGGGTTCGATCGACTGCCCCACCTGGTACACCACCGAGGCATGGTTGTAGATCAGCGAGGCCGGAATGACGCTAATCCCGTCGACTCCGCCGCCACACCCGGTCAGCGTGACAGCAAGCAACCACACAGCGACAAGTGCGCCCCACGAGCGCTTGCGATCCGCTGCGATGGATCGCGAGCCAACTAATCTGCACGACATGTAATTTTCCTCTGCGGAGTTTTCTCCCGCTACGGCCCAGGACGGGCGAAGCAATATTGCGGGCAAAGCTGAAAAGCGTAACGTGAACCCTCTCCGAGGGTCCGGCCGCCAGCCACGCGATGCCGGTTCAAGTACCGGGTACCGGATCGCGCCGCGCTGGCGGGTATTTTGTTTGTGCTGAAGGCCGGCATTCAGCGGCGCTACCCTGATCAGACGATCGAGGACGTTGCAAGAGAGCGATGGCCTGGGCCGGCGGTCAGGCGCATGGCGAACATGCTTGACCAGCCGGTCGATCGTCCGAATCACGGCACTGTTGTCACCTACCAGCGGTAGCCGACGCCTGCGCCAACCGCCACGGTGCCGCGCGTGTTGGTCGAGCCGCTGGCTTTCGCTACCCACTTCCCGTTGCGGGTGGCGGTCGACAAACCGAATGCGACTGCCGACTGGCCGGCATACGTGCCGCCCGCGACCGACACCATGCTTTCGCCGGGGAGCGCCGCTTGCGGCAAGTTCGCGATCGCGACGGCCGAAGCGGTACCGGCGTTCGAGTCACGGCGATAATCTTCGACGTCCGAGCGCAGGCTGCCGAGTGCGCTGTTCATCTGACGCACGTTGACCGCATCGGTCGGTGCCGTGCCGTCCGCGACGTTGGTGATCTGGCGTTCGTTGCCCACCGAGCCCACCGACACCGAGTTTTCCCGATCCGCGACCGAGTTCTGGCCCAATGCCACCGCGTCTTTGCCCGATGCGGTCGAGCCCTGGCCCAATGCAGTCGCATTTTCCCCCGATGCATTCGAACCCTGGCCGACCGCGGTGCTGTTGCTGCCGGACGCATTCGAATCCTGACCAATCGCGGCACTACCGCTGCCCGACGCGTTGGCGTTCTGACCGAGCCCGGTGCTGTTGTTGCCCGTGGCTTGCGAGCCGTCACCGCCAATATTGCCGCTACCGTTTCCGTTCGACACGGCCTGCTCGACAACGTCGATGCGGTTGATCAGGCCATTGTGGCGGTTCTCGAATTCCTGCTGCATCGCATACAACTGGCTACCGTTCACCGCGTCCATGCTGCCGGCCGAAATCGAGCCGTTGGCAACGTTCGCGAGCACTGTGCCGCTCGTACCACCCAGCGTCGCGCGCTTCAGTTCGATGTCGTCGTACGTGAGCGCACCGACCATCCGCCCTTCGGGGTCGACCAGGCCGACCGCTCGCAATTGCGCGATCGTCACTGCATCGCGGTCGCCCTTGCCGTTCGCGAGACCGGTCAATACGCGGTTGCCTTCGGCGCCGGTGAAGTCGACGACCGAACCGCCGATGCCGCGCGCGACGGTCACGCTGTTCGTGCTCGCATCGTGCTTCACGAGGCCGATCGCGCCGCTCGACAAATCATGTTGCATTTGATCGATCGAGGTTTCGGTTCGCGTCACGCGGCCGTCGAGCGTCGTCAGCGATCCGTCGATGCTCTTGATCGCGCTGCCGACGTCCGTCATCGTCCTGCCGTCCACCGTGTAGGTCGGGGCGGCAATCGAGCCGTCGGCATTGACCGTGGCGCCGCCGCCCAGCGCAGCGGCGACGCTCGCCGCCGTGCCGTGCAGTTGGGAGCCGTTCACCGCTTCGCTGCTGGCGGCATTAACCGCGCCATTGGCGACGCCTTTGAGCGTGCGAGCGCCGTCGGCGCCGGTGAAGTCCACCGCCGTGCCACCCTTGGTGCTGGCGACGGTAACGTCCGCGCCTGCGCTTGCCTGCTGCACGAGACCTGCCGTGCCATCCGAGATTCCGGACAGCGAGTTCTGAAGGTCGGCGATGTTGGTTTCCGCCGTGCCGACGCGCGTGTCGAGTCCGCCAATGGCCGAGGTGTTTTTCGCGATATCGGTTTCTGTGGTGTCGACGCGCTTGCCGATGTCGGTGATACCCGTCGCGTTGTCCGCAATGTTTTTGTTGGCGGCGGTAAGGTTACCGTCCAGTGCGTTGAGCGCACCGCCGACATCGCGGTGCGTGCCGCCGTTGGCGAGCGTATAGGTCGGCGCAGCGATTGTACCGTCCGGGTTGACACCGGCACGACCGCCCAGCACTGTCGTCACGCCCTTGAGTTGCGAGAGGTTGACCGCGTCCGTGTCCTGCGTGCCGCGCGCTACGCTGATGATCTGGCGTGTCGCCGTGGCCGTGCCATCGCCGCCGCTGCCTACCGAGACGGCAGACAGGCTGCTGCCGCCTTGGCCGGCAGCCCGATTGGCGATGGATTGGCTGCCCAACGCAACGCCGTCGTTCACCGTCGCGGACGCCGTTGCGCCAAGCGCCATCGCGCCCGCTGCGGTGGCGCGCGTGCCGGTGCCGATCGCAATGGAATCGTCGCCCGACGCAGCGGTGTTGTCGGTCGTGTTCTGAGTCGCGTCTTGGTCGCCGGAATCGGCCGTGGCAGCTGCGCCGAACGCGATGGAGCGCGCCCCCGATGCATCAGCGGATGTGCCGATGGCATTCGCATCCACGCCCCGGCTCGTCGCCAGCGTGCCTAATGCATTGGAGCGATTCGCGACTGCCGCTGTAAAGGAGCCGAGGGCGATCGATTGCGAGCCGCTACTGTAGGATGCCGAGCCGAATGCAAGCGTGTTGCGTCCGAGCGCATTGGCGAAGCCGCCAAAAGCGGCCGCGCCGATCCCGCTGGCAAGGGAATTTGACCCTACGGCTGTCGCGCCAAGCCCTGTGGCTCCAGCATACGATCCAATTGCAGTGGCAGCCACACCGCTATTGTCCGAGTTGATGTCGAAGCCGAGACCGTCCGTACGTCGGTTTCCGAGGATCTTAATACCCCACTTGTTATCGGCCTGTGCGGAAGCGCCTTCACCCAAGAGTGTTTCCTCGGCGGCCGTGGCGAAGGAGGGAACCGCAAATCCCGCAGCCGTCATTGCCACTAAAGCGCACAGTACCCAAACTCTGCGCTGGGCGTCTGCTCCGGACGCCGCGCACGGCAGCGCCAACTTTCCGACGGCAAACAGCCGGGTAAACTTCGGCGATGCACCAGTTGCGGAGCCAGCCGCAGCGGAGCGTGCGCTTTTCGTTTTTCCGAACGATTTGACCCGCTCATCCGCAGCGACCCACACGCCCGTTGCAACGTTCCAGATGACCCGATATACCTTGTTCATTCTCGCCTTTACGTTGAATATCAGAATGACTGGATATTAAATAGCGGCGAGAATATGAAATATAAGAATCGTCCTAAAAGCTGTTTTCTGACAACGAGACAGAGGGCATCAAGAACGGTGCGAGAGCGGACGATATTTACTGATTCTCCGATCTTGACGCCTCCATCCTCAATGCATTCTATACGTCCAAATAAATCAAGCATTCCATAATTAATAGCGTAGATAACGATTTTAAAAAGCACGTCGCGGCGCCCCCTACAGCGCTGACGAACCTGCCTCCTAGAGGCGAATCACACCAGTAACCCACGTCATGGCCTTTGCCGGGTTGCCTGGACCGCCCGTCGTGCGCATCGCGTAAGAGAGACTGACGGTTGCGCGCTTGCCGATCGCGTATTCGATGCCGGCTCCGGCGCCGGCCAGCGTCAACGCGAGCTTGCGCCGCGAGAATTTCTGGACGGTGGAGTGCGCATGATCGTAGAAGACGCTGACGCCGAGGCCGGGAACCGCAGGCACGCCCGCATGCACCGTGGCCGACACGATGTAGCCGGAATCGGCGCTGAACATGTCGTTGTCGTAGGCACGCACTGCATACGGGCCGCCGAGCGACATTTTTTCGGAGCCGTCGAGATTGCGGGTCGTCTGTTGTGCATTGAGCGAGAGATGGACGCGCGTGCGTGCGGACAGTCGCTGATGGAAGTCGAATTGCTGGGTCGTCTTGACATAGCGGCCGCGCGTGGCGACGCCGTTCCAGTCGTCTTCGTTCGTCAGACTGCCGCGGGTGACGCCCACGCGATAGGAGACGATGTTCTGGTTTCCTGACCATGCACCGTATCGAGAACCGGCGAGTTGTACGGTCAGCGCGCGCGCGCTGCGCGGGTTGTCGATGTCGAGCGTCCGGTCGGACAACCGCTTGAATTCGGCGGTGGCTTCGACGTCGAGCGTGCGGCCGGATGTCCTCAGCAACGGGAATGTGCCGTACACGCTGAAGAGCGTTGCATGACCGCCGGTGCCGCTGTCGCGATACTGCTCGCCGCCGAAGGTATAGTCGACGCGCGTGAGCGCCGCGCCTAGCCGCATGCCGCGTGAACCGACAGGAGCGTCGTAGGAGACGCGGCCGATTATCGTGTTGCCGCCGTCGCTGTCGTGACCGCGCTGCAGGAAGTCGGGCGAGAAAAACGCGATGCCCTGCAGACGGTCGCCCAACCCCAACGGACTGTTAATGCCAAGCTGGGCGCCGATGCGGTTGCGGCCGGTGGTGCGCTGACCGGAATTGTCTGCGACGATTGCACCGGTCAACCGCTCGCCGGCTTCGACGTCGATCGACATGGCCGTGCCGCCCGGCAGTCTGCCGGGCACCAGTTCCGGCGCAATCGTCCCGACACCTGGCAGGTCGCCGAGGCGGTCGAGCTGATCCTGCATCCGCCGCACGTCGCCGTCGCGATCGAGGCCGGCGCCGAGATAGCGTTCGATGAACGAATCGCGCACCAGCGAACGATTTTGCCGCAGCGCGGCCGATTCGAGTTTGCCTTGCATCACGGCCAGATGCACGACGTCGTCGACGATATCCTGTTCGGGCAGGTAAGCGTACGAAAGCGATTCGCCGTGATCGAGCAGCACGCGCGTGACACCGATCGCCACCTCACGCAGTTCCGCGAACGTCATCGCGCGCTGTCGGTATGGCGCGACAACGCTATCCACCGCTTGCCGCGTGCGTTCGGGGACGTTGTCCACGACGATGCCGGCAACGTGCAGTCGGATCGCGCCGTCCCTCTCTGGAGTGTCCTCGGAAGGCCGGCGTTCGATCAGCGGCACGTCGGCGCGATGCGGATTGTCCTGCAGCGAGGGGAGCGGATGGTTGCGCAGAATCGAGCCGGTGGAAGGCAAGGGGCCGTGCGCGTCACCCGCCGGCGCGGGCAACGGATTGGCGTGGGCGACAAATGGCGGAAGGACGGCGCACGACAACGCGCCGAGCGTGAGTGCACGAAAGCTTGGAGCGAACATGAGGGACAGGGGGAGCCGCGACGCGCCGTGGTTGCCCGCAGAAGAGCACCCCATGACGTGCGGCGTCGAAATAAGGGAAGCGCCCGGCCGGAGCCGGGCGCTCGAACAGAACGGATCGCGCTAACGCGGTTTCGCCTCGGAAGAGGTCCTCATACGCGATCCGTCAAGCGGGCATGGCGTCGAACTTACGCCTCATCGGCGGCGCGGATCCGTGTGGATTGCGCCGGAACCGAGACCCGAACTGCGCCGTCACGGCTGTAGACCGCGCCGAGGGTCGGTGCGCTGTCCGCCGAGACCGAGACGTCACCCGTTGCATAAATGCCCGGACGATGCGAGTCGTTCCGGCTGCTGACGGCCGTGACGCTTTTGCCGCGGACGGTATTCGACCCGCCGTGCGCCCACAGGTCTGCGCGGAAGCGAACGTCGCCACCGCTCGTGACACGAACGTCGCCGCCACCGGAATGCACGGCAAAGAGGTCGACACCGTGCACGCCGTGGACCGTGACACCTGCCCAACCGAGGATCAGCGGGTCGAATGGCTTGGAATCGCGAGCCGCCAGGACTTCGCCGCCCCGCATGCTCACGATCCCCGTAGCCTGGAGTGGCCCAGAAAAGCGGATTCGTCCGTCGCTGTTGAGCGTCAGATCGCCATACGTCGCCTCCGCATCGCGCACGTTCAGGGCGCCCTTCCCATCGAGCGTCCCATCGTATCGCGCGACGACCGAGGTGACATCAAGCTGCCCATCCGCGGCGAGCGCGACCGACTTGCCGCTGACGTTGCCGAGCGCGGCGTTGCCCTTTGCGGAGACACGCACGTCGCTCGAGCTGGAAATGCGCGCGCGCGCCGAAAGGTGCTCGGTATCGCCGTCGCGAACGAAGGCGGCCGTGACGTTTCTTCCGCTGACGTCCACTGGGCCGCGCATGAACAGGTCGTTGCCGAAGCGCACGTCGCCGTCACTCGCGAGCGACAGGGACGATACGTACGTCTGCCCGGCGTCAATGCCTCGCGCCCCCTGGATCGATGCGTGGGACACCGCGTCGACACGCTCGTAGGCTGCATGGCCGTCCGTTGAGCCGAGCGTGACGCGATTCCCCCGCACATCGCCGAAAGAGGCGTCGCCCCGTACGACCACGTCGACGTTGCCGCTGGCGTCGAGCGTATCGGCAACGAGCTTACCCTGGCCGCGCAGCGTCAGATCGCTGCGCGACTTCGCGCGGCCGATCGTCGTGTCGCCAGCCAGCGACAGACGCGCACCCTGAGCGTCGAGGTCGACGCGCTTCAGCGTGTGCGTGCCGCGAGAGAAGTCGATCTGGCCACCGGACAGGCTGACTTGGTCGGCGCGAACCGTCGCGCGATCGGTGGTTTGCGCTCCGCCGTACCCATGAACGTCGAGCCGCGACGCGTGGACTGCGCCGTCCAGCGTGATGTTCTGGCCGGACAGCGACACGGAATCGGCTTGCGTCGTGCCGGCCAGCTTGATCGAATGGCCCCACACGGTGAGCTGCTTGCCGTGGAAGCCGCTGCTCAGGTCGACATCCGCGGTGCCCGCCAACGACAAGGCGGACGCATTGACGGCGCCGAGCGCGGACACCGTGCCTTGCGACAAGATCCACAGATTCTGCTCGCCTGCCGCCTTGAGGAAGCCGCTGCTGACGGAGCCCTTGCCGCCGGCCAGCGTCGACATGGCGTCGGCGTCGGGCGCGCGGTTCAGCACGTAGCCGGCTTTCGCGTTTTGAGCGCTCAACGTGATTGCGTCGGCCGCGAAGGTTGGCAGCCCGGCGTTTGCTGCGGTCAGCACGTTGTCCGCGACGATATCGACGTAGCCGGCCTTGAGGGTTGCGTCACCGAACGTCACGTGTCCGGCCGCTCCCGCTTGCGGGCGCGTATGCAGCTTGATCGAATCCTGTCCGCCAGCCGTATCGAAGCGCGCGCCATCCGCGATCCGGATGTCTTGCGCCGACACATCGATCGAACGCTCCGGGCCATTCATGGCGGAGCCGGCCAGGCGCATATCCCCTCCCGCAGTCACCGTGCCGCTGCCTTCGCTCGCAATGCGGATCCCGCGCAGTTGCCCCATGCCGCCGGCCTCGATCTTGCCGGTCTGGTTCACGACGGCACGCGTCAGAGCATCACGCGCCCACGCGCTGAGCATCACGTCGCCATTGTCGCTGACGATCATCCCGCCGTTTTCGACCAGCGCCTGCAGGCTGCCGCGCGTGAGCTTCACTTGCAGCCCGTTGCCGGCAAACGAGAGCGACACGCCGTCGGCCGCCGCGAGCGCCACGCTGCCGCGCTGGCTGTGAATCGTGCCGCGGTTCTCGACGCGCGGGCCGAGCAGCGCGACGGATTCCCTGGCGTCGATGTGACCTTCGTTGACGACCTTGGCCTGCGTGTTGCCGGAGAAGTTGAGTCGCCCTCCCAGGAAATCGTCGTCCGACACGTTCAGCGACGAAGCGACCAGGCTGCCGACGTTGATCTTCGCCTGGTTGCCGATCAGGATGCCGTTGGGGTTCACGATGAACACGCGGCCCGATGCGTTCAGCGCGCCGAGAATCTGCGTCGGATCAGCTCCAATGACACGGTTCAATACGGCGGCGGTTTTGCTCGGCTGTGCGAAGTTCAGTGTCTCGTGCGCCGCGACGTTCATGTCGCCCCAGTAGACCACCATCTTGTCGGTCTTCTGATTGACGGTGGTGACGGCGCCGTTGGTGACGACCGAACCATTACCGTGCACGATCGCGCTGGGGCCGACCGCGAGCGCCTGTTGGGCGGCCAGCAGCGACGTTGCAAGCACGATGGGGCGCAGGAGAAATCCGCGTGTTGCAGGCTGTTTATTCAATGTTGATCTCCTCGCAATGAGAAATGTTGCCTTCTATCAGGACTGTCGAAGGCATGTGCATTCTCCTTGAGGGACCGGAGATTGATATAAGACCGTTCCTATTTTTTAATAAAAATCAATTCTATTATTAGCTCATTAATTACTTTTCCAAAATCTACATAGAAAATGACAAAAAATGTTATTTTTTATTAACTTTGCGATCGAGAATCAGGATGGACCCCAATGCAACTCAGAATTCTCCAGCTCGCCAAATTTCTATACTTTTGCACCCAACTATTTCTTGGCTCAGCGCCGATTTACCTTTGGGCATTTTCTGATGTGAGCGAACAAACAAAGCGATTAGGATGACCTCACCCTTTTGTTTGCAAGGGTACTTAACTCATCGACCGAGGCTCCGGCGTCTCCCGGGAGAGTATCCATTTTTCTATGGAAATCGCTGGCCAGCCATTCGGGGTCGCTCAACAACTTCTTTGAATGATCAAAATGAAGAAAAACGCAATTCGTCTCGCAGTAGCCTCCGCGTTGGCCGTAGCGCTTGCAACGCCTGCGATTGCTGCTTCGCCGCCTAACGCTGAAGCCCGTGTCAAGTGGACGGCCTCGGTTCTCAAGAAATCGGACGTGAGCCTCAACGTTTTCTCCGAAGGCAACACGGCGCTCGACTTCCATTGGAACATCAGCGACAACGCCTTCTCGTCGCAGGATCGTACCCTGACCGTCCAGGCTGCCGGTTATGACAAGGGCACTGGCTACAACATCAAGGCGCAGGTGACGCGCGACACGCTGAACGCCGCGCAAGGCGGCGTGAAAGACACGTTGAAGGTGGCCGTCGAGCTGGGCGGCATTGCGCTGACCAACGGGTTGACCGACATCCTGCGCGGTACCACCGGTGCCGTCGATCCGCAAATCGCAGCCAACGGCCTGCAACACATGAACTTGTCGAAGACCGGCCCGAACACGACGCCGAAGGGCGCTTATCACGAAGCCCGCGGCGTTCCCGTCAAGTTCGCCATCACGTCGGGCACGGACAACACGGGCGCACAAATCGATGCAGGCAACCTGCAGAAGATTGCCGACGGCAAGTATAGCGGTGACGTGGAACTGCGTTTTGTAGCCAGCTGGGAAGCACCGCTGCTCTGATGAACGACGCCTGAAACCAGGTTAGATCTGGTGGGCCGGGTCTCCGTAGCTTGAGATCCGGCATTTTTTTGTCGGAAAGCCCGCAATGAAAATACTGAAGACCCTAATGCCAACCTGCGTCGTGGCTTTCAGCCTTCCGGTTCAAGCCATCGATATCGGATCGTTGACAACGGAAATGCAGGAAAAAGAGTTTTATGTCGCGAAGCAAATCCGAAATGACGATTCGGTAGCCAAATTTGTCTCGATGGAAGTCCATCAAGTCAATAACCCGCGCCAGCTTGAAATCCTGCCGCAGCAGAAAAATGATGTGCTCGTTTCGCCGGGCACGGTATTCCTCCCTCCGCATCAGAAGGCCGACATCAAGATCTACTACCAGGGTCTGAAAGACGACAAGGAACGGTACTACCAGCTCAGTTTCATCGAGCAATCCGTTGCGTCCGATTCTCAACTCAAGGAAGGCATCAGCGTTTCCGCCAAGCAGCGGCTTCGACTGAGTTCGATTCTGGTCGTTCGGCCGAGAGTCATTCAGTTTGCCTACGATCATGACGCGAAGGGTCGTGTACACAACCGCGGCAACTCCTTCGTCCACGTCACGGCGACAGGTAGATGCACGGAGAAAGGGCATCACGAACCGCAAGCATGCACGCGCAACATGTATTTGCTACCCGGCGAGTCTGCCGACATGTCCAGGGAACAAGGCATGCAGTCCCTTGGAGGCATTGGCATCTGGAAAGGGAATGACTACCAGTATTTTCCCGTCAACACCAAGCCCGCGAAGGTCGTGACGAAGTAAGCGTTGCCGCATCTTTCCAGTTTATTCTCAACCTCTTATCTATTTGCACTCCGAAATGAAGATGCCGAGGATGTCCGCTTTACACCTGTCGATTTCCCTCGTGGGTGGTTGGGTTTCGTCGTATGCATCGGCGTCGGATCACGCAATGCGCGAAGAGGGCGCGGCGCGGCGGACGGGGGGAGCAACGTGGTTCGTCGAGGCCGACCCGGAACGAGATGCAGCCGTGGTCGACCCGAGCCGAAGCACGTCTGTTTCTTCGCGGCATGCCGCCCCGCAGACAGCGATTCAACATGTACGCGACGACCAGCGGATGATCGGGCAGGCAAGCGACCTTGTCCGCGCACATTCCCGATATTTTCATTCGGCAAAGAGCATTTCGCCAAAGAGCAACGTCTATTTCCAGGGCAAATCAAATGGGACCGTGAAGACACGTGCGTCGCTCCACGTGCCATCGGACATCGAACGTGCAGCATCGACAGCGGACGGGTTGCACGAGGTTGCCTACCGGTCGCCCATCGTGTTGCCGGTTGATGCCGCGAGCGGTGCGCACACGAGCGCGGCGCATCTTACGGGCACGCCGCCTGTTTCGCACGATGCTCACGTTGCACAAGGACAACGCGCGCCGGAAGCTGCAGTTGGATCAAGCGCGCCCGCAGTAGATCCTGGCGAAGCCAACGAACCTTCGCCCGCAATGGACGCACAAGGCTTCAGTCAGCCAGAGCAGAAGGCGACGTTCTCGCGCGCGCCAGTTGATATTGCCGTCGAGCAGCCGGCCGAGAGCCGCACCGCGGGCGAACTGCGCGTGGGCAAGTTCAGCTTTCCAGAAAACCTGCTCGGATCGCTCGAACAAGGCATCGAGGTGCCGGTGAGGGTGAAGACCGCGGCCGGATCGGAGGAAGCCGGCAAGGCCTCCATCAAATATGCAGGCGGTGACATCACGCTGACGGATTTCGCACTGTCCAAGATCAAGCTGACGGAAGCGTCGAAACAGCAAATTGCCGCGCTGCAAGGCAAACCGCTATCGGTCGTTGCGGAGGCAACACCTGCCGCAGCAACGCCCGACACGGTCCTGGCGGAATTCAACCTGCGCACCTTCGAAGTGCTCGCGCAGCTGCCGGAAGAAGCCTACGCAGCCGAAGGCGAAGCACGCAGCTTCGCGCTCGCCGATAGCACGGAAAAGCACCTGAGCGGCGTGCTGAACTACGACGTCTCCGGCGTGAAAAACGCGCGATCGGAAGCCAACGGTTACCTGCACGTCAAATCGGTCACGGGCTACGGCGTCTACCACGCTTACGTGGACGGAGACATTCGCACCGACAGCGACACGAGCCTGTATGAAGCGCGTATCGAACGCGACTTCAAGGGCTTCAACGTCACCGGCGGCTATCTCGGCACGTGGGCCATGAGCACCCTTGGCCAGACGACGTTTCTGCCGGGCGGGAAGTTCTTCGGTATCAGCGCAGGCAACACCGCCCGCTCGGAGATCAACGACGGGTCGCTGGCCCGCACGCCGCTATTTGCCTTCATGCCCGCATCGGGCGAGGTGCAGATCTACCGTGACGGCAAGCTGATCAACGTGCAGCGCCTGTCGATCGGCAATCAGGAAATCGACACGCGATCGCTGCCGGTCGGAAGCTACGCCGTGCGCGTCGACGTCGTGGTGAACGGGCGGGTCGTCTCGTCGAAGGCCGAGCAGGTCTACAAGCCCGGCAATGGTGGAACGGGCAAGGACACGCAGTATCAATTCTTCGGCGGCCAGTACATCGCCAACGGCGTGTACGGCCAGGGCAGTGTCGCCGAACCATTGATTGGCGCCAGCGGCAAGACTGCCACCCGGTTCGGCACCTTCCACGGCAGCAGCTACTACTTCCACGGGCTCGCGGCAGCCGAGTTGCGTTACCAGCGCAACTTCAAATACGGCAGTCTCGGCATCGACACTGGCTTGACAACGGACGGTGGCTTTCGTCTGAACGCAAACGGTGCGGCCAACTACGGCCCGGTCAGTGGGTGGGTCAACCACATGGTGACGACGGGGAGCTCTCCGAGGAACGGCGTCTATAACCAGCGAACCACCAGCTTTGGCGGCAACGTCAACGTCGCGCAGGTGTTCGGTTGGAAAAAGAGTGCCTCCCTGGGGGTAAGCGCCAGTGTTTATCAAGGCAGCAACCAGGACTATCGGCTCGACTGGAACCAGGATATTTACACCAACAAGTGGATGCGCGTGTCGCTGAATGGTGGCCAGATGTTCAGCCGCAACAGTCAACCCGGCCGGACGTGGAACAGGGCGTTCTACGTCGGCCTGAATGCGTCGTTCAGCTTCGGCGATGGAGGCATCGATTACTCGCGCTCGCGGAACAGCGAACAGATCGGCGCGCACATCGGCTGGAAGCCAACGCAGGTTGATGGCCTCGATTACGTCTCCGCCGGCGTGAACCATTCCCGCGCCCTGAACGGCGGGCTCGGCAACGCGAGCAGCACACAGGCCAACATGAGCGCGCAAGGGCACAACAGCCTGTTCGGATGGCAGGGCAACCTCAGCCTGGACGACACGGGGGACCTGAGCGGCACGGCCGCCGCTCAGGGAACGGTTGGGTGGAACGCCAATGGCATCGGCTTCACCAGCAAGCGGGGGGAAAGCGGCGTCATCGTCGGCGTCGACAAAGCCGCACGCGGCCAACTGGAACTGACGTCCGAGAGCAACCGGCAATTGCTGGGCGGGCGTTCCACCTTCGTGCCACTAACTGGCTACAAGGCACACACCGTGCAGATCCGCACTCGGCGCGACACCCCGGAAAACTTCGACATCCAGAACGGCGAAGCCAAGCTGGTGCTTTATCCGGGCAACGTCGCGTCAATCCGGCCGAAGGTGCGCCGCCTTGTCACCGTCTTCGGCGTGCTGACCGAAAACGGCACGGTCAGGCCGAACACCGAGATCCAGAACCATATCGGCAAGACGATCACCGATGCGGCGGGCGGCTTCGTGATCGACGTCGATTCGTCGTATCCCAGCATCCAGTACCAGACCGATTCAGGCGGCACCTGCAAGATCGATTTCGACCTGAGCGCTGCGCAAGGTGCGCTTTGGGTCAACGAGGTGTCGTGCGAACCCGCGCGAGTGGCAAAGGCAAACGCGACGCAGGTGCGCGAGGGTTGAACGTTCAGCATGCAACCACGCAGCAGGACAAATGACGTGAGAAAACCATGTGGCGCTACCTAGTCATCCTTGCGCTTTGGTGGACCCGTTCCGCCTGCGCGCTTTCGATTGGTGATCTGACCTACTTCATGGGGCCGCAGGCAGATTACCTGGCCCGCGAAGTCACCAACGACAGCGACCGGACGCGCGTGTATTCCGTTCATGTGTCACAAAGCGCGCCGCCTTATGCCGACGCGAAGACGTGGCGCCCGGAGGGCGGGGAACTCATGTATGCCCCCACCAAGCTGGTCCTGCGGCCGCAAAAAAGCGGCTGGCTCAAGCTGTATTACAAGGGCGCCAAAGACGAGCAAGCCCGGTATTACCGCGTGGTGTTCAAGGAAGAACCCGCCGTCCAGATGAACAAGGACGCGGTGGAGATGAAACCGCGGCTCAGCCTGGAAAGCATCCTCGTGGTCCAACCGCGGCAGGCGCGGCAGTCGTACCGCATCGAAGGCAACGCACTCGTCAACGACGGCAACACCGTGTATCTCGCCACCGCGTTTGGTCGTTGTCCTGATCCACGCGCGTGTTTTCGGGACCGATTTCTCGCGCCCGGTGAAACCATGGATATCTCCGGTTTGGTGGAGGCTGGTGAATCGGTGCGAGTGGTGCTAGGCAACGAAACAGTTAATGAAAGTCGAGCGGCACCGCGACTCCTGCCGATACCACGCATCGTTGCCGTCGCCCCTGATCGAACCACTCTGGATCAAGCTCACGATGAACCATAAAAACCGCCTCCAATTGAAACTTCGTCTGGCGCGCCTTTGGCTGAGTGCCGCGAACTTGCTAGCTTTCATACGTTCTGCATTCGCCGGCAGGCAACGCTGCAAAAAGACACCCCATCCTGTTCCGACGGGCCAACTGTTGTTCAGCTCGGTCCTGATCGCTACCTTCTTGAGTGCAATGTCAGCCGCCAACGCATACGACGACAGAAATCCATTCATGCCGCCGAACTGTCATCCGGAATCCCTACGAGAACGTCACGAGGCAACCGTCCGGCCGGTCATGGTTTCGATTGGCGACCAGATCTACCTGGCGACAAACAGCCCTTTTAAGGACGGCGCCCTCGTTGGTCGAATCGATCTGGTGGACCCGACCCGCTCACAATTGGGGGTTTCTTTCCGATATCGCCACCAGGGCCACAGCCTTTGGTTTATGAGCTGGGTCGGCGCGCACGCCGTCGGTACCTGGGTAGCCCAAGGGGCAAGCGTCAGCTCGCTAGCCACCTTCGCCTCGCACGACATTCGGGAGCCTTCACTGCCCTACGGGCGTGCCTCTCACAAGAATCGCAACAATGAATTTACTTACAACGGCCACGTTCTGCTCCAGCCGGGCCGTTGGGGTGCAGGGGGAGGGATGGGGGGCGATGATATGCCCGTCGGCACACAGATCATGAACGATGACGCCAAGTGGATTATCGCGCTAGCTGTCATTCAGGGGGAGCCATTCGAGTTCGGGGCAATGGTTGGCTACCACGACTACTTCATCCATTCATGGGGTGTGGAAAACGGCGAAATGATGAGGACGATGTGCGGGGGTAAAGGCGGTAGCGGCGACAACAGCCCCGCGCCTCCTACGGACATCGGTTACGAACGCTACCAATTGAACGTCCAACCTATTGGCGACTCGAAAATTGAGTTCAGGCCAATTTCCGGAACGGTTCAATTGACTTCAAGCAACGTGATCTCCAGCGTGCCGGCAACGTGCAGCAATGTCGGCAATATCATGGCGTGCCCCATTCGCACGGATACCAATACCGGGGCAGATGGCTTCACGCTAAAAGTGCCGAGCGCGATGTCGGGCAAAGTCTGGCTGCTGGTGAATGGGCAGCAGGCAGACAGCATGCGTATGAGCGATCTCAACAATTCGACCGGGCTCGCGGTATCGGCCGAGTACCTCAACGAGTTGCTCGGCCCGAAAGACGAGATGTACCTCCATGACATCGCCCTTCACCTCGTGCCTGATCAAGCCCCCGGATTCAAGATACCCATCAGCCTGTGGAGCGACGTGCTGCTCAAGCGCATCACGTTTGGCGTCGAGATCACAGAGCGCGATCCGAGCGCCAACGGCAGCTATTCCGGCGTGGTCGGCCAGGACCCTGATATTGTGGTGCCGCTTTCAATCCGGCAGTTCGGCATATCGCGCGCCAGCAAAGTGCAGGTCAATGTAGTGGCCGACAACGTGCAGACCCACGAGGGCTTGCAATGCAAGTTCGTCGGCAACAACGGCGCAACTGTCGTGGGCATTCCTTCCACGCTGCGCTTTTATAACGGCACCGAACTGGTTGACCGCCCCGACAACTGCACGGGTCGCATGCATGACATCACGAAAATGCGGTGGCGCGAAACGCTGGGCGGCTTGTCCCCCTACGACGCACATCTGGACATGGATCTGATCTTCCCGTTAGGTCCGTCAGTGCGCTTCGATACGGCCCGCAACGAGTGGTTCGGACGCGTGGAAGCGAAGGGCGAGGTGAGAGTCAGGGCGGAGTGGAATTGAGCGGCGTGGAATGAACAGGATGGCACCGCAGTTTGCACGCGCAGCGTGTGCCCGTTCACGATATTGCACTTGCCGCGTACCGAGCCAACCGGCTTCGCACTCGATATCGGGCCGGTCGCTGGGACGGTCGGAATCTCGCAGCGATATACAGCGAACCGGCCCGAATCGGCAGTTCCCGGTTCGGGCCGTTTTGGTACATGCTGCCGAGCGTCTTTGCGCCAATTCGAGCGCAACAAGGCGTGTTAACGCGTGGTAAAAAGCAGTCGGTTTAAAACGGAAACGCCTTCGGCACCGACACGTCGTTCAACCCATGAAAGTGCCGCCCGGCACATCTCCGTCGGCCAGCGGTCTGCAGTGGCCGATCAGCCGTCATCCGCGAATAGTCGAGCGGAGGCACGTCGGCAGGGTTAAAATTATCCCCTTGGATTGAAAGGTTTGTAACAAAAAGGGGTTGCAATGAGGCCAGCGCATCAACCGATCCGGGTTGTGATTCTGGACGACCATGCCGTCGTCCAGCACGGGATCGCCAGCTACCTGACGGGGCAAACCGGTATCGAGGTGGCAGCGAGCTTCGCGAAGTCGCGCGACCTGATTCGCTGGCTCGAAGCCAATCCGGTGGACGTGGCGCTGCTCGACTACACGTTGGGCCCGGATGAGATCGACGGCCTCAATCTGGTCAAATTGGTCGCCACACGCTTTCCTCATTGCAACATCCTGATGACATCAAGCAGCGATACGCCCGCAACCGTCAACATGACGATGCGCGCCGGCGCGCTCGGATTCTTCGGCAAAAGCGAGAATCTCCGGGAGCTTGCGCATGCGATCCACGTCGTTGCAAGCGGCCGTCCGTATATCAGCGCCGAATTGTCCCGGAAAATGCTGACGAGCACGAGCGCCGATCCGAGCGCGCTCGAGCGCCCCGCCACCGTTGAGGAGAGCGCCGGCTCATCCGACTCCGAACTGTCCGAAAACCTGCGTCTTAGCCCGCGTGAGCATGAGGTTTTGCGCTGCTACCTGGCAGGCATGTCTGTTTCCGATATCGCATCGAAATTCTCGCGCAGTCCGAAGACCATCAGTGCGCAAAAGCAGTCCGCATATCGCAAACTCGGGATCCGTAGCGACGCCGAGCTGTTCGCGTCCCGCAAGATGCTCGAGGAAGGCTGAACGCCGAAGCGTCCGGGCTGTCTACGACAGCGCGCGTGCACGCCATCTCAACCGCAGTTTTCAGTCTTATAAGACAAGTCCTATAGGCGGCGTCTGGAATTCGCGCCGCAAAGTGCGAAATCCGTCGTTCGGCGATTAGATTCATTGCTCTCGTTACACGACTGATGAATCGCACTGGCCTCTATGAAAACTCGGCTCTCCACCAACACCGCCGTCTGGCGGTTGCTTTGCCGCGTACTGCTCGTGGCCATGCTCGTCGCGTCGCCCCCCGCGTCGGCCGAGGCCGAGAGCACGAAGCCAGCGTTCACCAACGAAGAATTGCAATGGATCAAGGCGCATCCCGTCGTCCACATCGCAGTGGAAGCCAACTGGCATCCCATCGAATACCTGCGTGACGGCAAGCATGGAGGCCTGGTCGCGGGCTATCTCGACGCAATTTCCAGGATTAGCGGGCTGTCGTTTCAAACCGTACCCGGTACGCAGTGGGGGCATGCCGACGAAGCCCTGAAATCCGGCCGCGTCGATCTGCTGCCGGGCGTATGGCGGGAACTGGTGCACGACCGTTTCGGCGACGGCGCGCTCGTCAGCATGCCGTATCTCGTCGGTCGGCTGACGGCGGTGACACGCAGCGACTCCACGATGATCTTCAGCCTGCAGCGCCTCGAGGGCAGGCGCGTCGCGATCAAGGGCAACGGAGCGGTCGAATATTTCACACGCCATAGCGGCGTGAACCTCGACGTACTGACATTCGACAGCGAGGAGCAAGCGCTCGCCGCCGTCGCCGCAGGCGAAGCGGATGCCGCGCTCGGCGTGGATGTCACGATGCTGCCGATCGTGCGCAGCCGGTACCTCGGCCAGCTGTTCATGTCGGGCATGCTCGCCGATCGTCCTGTGTCGCTGGCGATGATCACGCGCACCGACATGCCGATTCTCGCGTCGATCATCGACAAGTCGCTTGCCGCCATCCCCGTCAGCGAAACGGCGGCAATGACCCGAAACTGGGTCGAACTGGCAGACTACGGCAAGCCGACGATTCGCTCGATCCTGCATTACCGCGCACCTCAGGTGGTCGCCATCGGCCTCGCGCTGCTGGCCTTTGCCATGCTTGCCTACCTGTCCTGGAAATCCCGCACCGCGGCGGTTCGAAGCGAGCGCGAAAAGGCCACGTTTCTCGCGTTCATCAGCCACGAAATCCGCACACCGATGCAAACGATCCTGTCGTCGCTCGAGTTGCTGCAATGCTCGTCGCTGACCGGGCAACAGGCAAGTCGGGCGGATGCAGCGATCTCGGCCTCGGAAACGCTGCTCACCTTGCTCGATGACGTGCTCGAATTCTCGCGCCTCGATTCGCGCAAGATCCGGCTTGAGCCGCAGGCGGTCACGCTCGAGGCATGGGCCCGGGATACCGTGGGCATGGTGCACTGGCGTACGGACGAGAAGCAGATCGAACTGGCGCTGGAGTTTACATGCCCGCCGTCGATGCAGGTCGTGATCGACCCGGTGCGGCTCCGCCAGATCGCGCTCAACCTGCTCGTCAATGCGATCAAGTTCACGCCGGCCGGTTCGGTTACGCTGCGCGTCGACTACCTGCCCGGTCCGCAAGCGCCGCACGGCACCCTGGTGCTGGAAGTTCGCGATACCGGTGTCGGCATTTCGCCGGAATGTCGTCAACATATGTTCGACGCGTACTGGCAGGCCGAGCGCTTACAACAACACGGTGCGCAAGGCAGTGGATTGGGGCTTGCAATCTGCCGCCAGCTCGTCGAGTTGATGGGCGGGACGATCACGGTCGACAGCACGCCGAACGTGGAAACCACGATCACAGTGCGCCTGCCGGTTTCGGCCACGGTGGAGCCGGCTGCCGCGTGCCAGCCGACGTTCGCTTCGGACATCGCCGTTGCGTCGGAAAATGCCGACGGGAACTGCGAATACGGCAGCAAGCCGCTGATTCTGGTCATCGACGATCACGAGGCCGTGCAGTATTCAATCTGCCAGCAGTGCGACGAAATCGGCTGCCGTACCGTCACGGCGCAAAACGGGATAGCTGCATTGCAGCAATTGGCTCGCACTCGCTTCGACATGGTGCTGCTCGATTGCAACTTGCCCGACATTGACGGCTATGCGTTGGCCCGAATGATCCGCCTCAACGAGGCGACCGGGCAGACGGGGCGAGTCCCGATCATCGCCATTTCAGCTTTGTCCGGCGACGAACACAAGGTGCGCTGCTTTGACAGCGGGATGGACGGCGTGCTCGGCAAGCCGTTGAGGCTGGCTGCGTTGCGGCAGATGCTCGCGATGTGGTGCCCGGCCTATCAGGACATCGCGCCGGACG
Organism: Burkholderia diffusa; assembly: GCF_001718315.1. NCBI lineage: Bacteria > Pseudomonadati > Pseudomonadota > Betaproteobacteria > Burkholderiales > Burkholderiaceae > Burkholderia > Burkholderia diffusa. The sequence goes on from NZ_CP013364.1 coordinate 422,401, forward strand.
AGCCAGCGGAATTGCTTCTCGGTAACTCGGTCGACCTGCAAGTGGGCTACGCCCGGACGGTGGTGCAGGACTTCGAGGTGCTCTTCGACGCAATGCAGTCCGGCGATGTCGCCGACGCCTTGGGCGCGGCCCGGCGGATCAAGGGCGCATCGCACACCGTCGGGGCGGCACGCATGGCCGAATTAGCGGAACGCATCGAGTCCCGACTGCGCGAGCATCCCACCGCGCGCTAGGAGGCATGCACATTGTCGCCGATCGCCAGTGGCGCGCCAGGCAACGGGGTGACCCGCCGATGCGCCGCCGTCTGCGACGAAAGGCGATTCATGATGTTGCGTCGGCCGAACCGTTCGCGCTGTCACCGCCATGAGTCACGGCGTCGGCACGATGCATTTGCTGCAACTCGGCAAATTGCTTGTCGACATCGACGGCGGCGCCGTCGGCCGATTCCCGGAGCCGGTGTTCGAGGTCGCCGGCTAGATCGCACATTGCGGTTTTGCCGGCGACCGCCGCCGCGCCCTTGATCCGATGGGCCGCGTGACGGGCCAGATCGAAATCGCGGTTTTGCAGTGCGCGCCCAAGCATCTCCAGATCGCCATCGACGCTTTGCCGGAAAACGGTGCTGAAATCCGCGCGCGGCGTATTGGGCTTCACTGGCAATCCGCTGGGCGCAGCTGACTCATACGACGCGCACCAGAGTTCGATCACCTGTCGCAATACCGCGAGCCGCAGCGGCTTGCCGAGCACGCCGTCCATCCCGCTGTCCAGACAGCGCGCCCGATGTGCATCGTCTGTCGCGGCCGAGATGGCGATGATGGGTGTGCGCTTGCCACGTCGGTGACACTCGATGTCGCGCATTCGTTGCGCGACCGTATATCCGTCGATGCCGGGCAGATTGCAGTCGAGCAGCACCATGTCGAACGGCATTCGTTCGAATCGATCGAGTGCCGCTTCGCCGGTGCCTGCGATCGTAGACCGGCAGGCTAGCGCGTCGAGTTGATGCTGGATCGCGTGCTGCACAGCTTCGTGATCGTCAACGACCAGGATCATCGGGCCGCCGTTCGCATCCGGCGACACAGTTTCCGTGGCGTGATCCGATGCACGCGTCGGTGCGTGCGTGGCGCCGAGGGAAGGGCGTGATTCGTGGGCGGGCGGTCGCGATAACGTCTGCGGACGCACAGGCAGCATGACGGTAAAGACGGTTCCGATGCCGGGGTTGCTGCTGACGGTGATCGCACCTTTCATCAGGTCGACCAGTTCGCGGCAAATGGACAGGCCCAGTCCGCTTCCGCTCGCCCCGCGGTTTCCCGGGTTTTCGACGCGCTGGTAGGGCTCGAAGATGTGTCGCTGGCGATCGGGCGGGATGCCGATGCCCGTGTCGCGGACTTCGAGCACGAGCGTTCCTGAACGGCGCGATTTCCGGGGGAGGTAATCGACGCGTAGCAGGACCGTCCCGGTCGCCGTGAACTTGATCGCGTTGACCAGCAGATTGAGCGCAATTTGCCGTACCCGCATCGAATCGATATGCAATTCGAGTTGCGGCGAGCATGCGAGATCGAGTGTCAGCTTCAGCTTCTTTTCATTCGATCGCCAGCGCACCATCTCGACCGTTTGATTCGCCCACGGCCCGATCTCCGTCGGCTTCAGTGCAAGCGTGACATTGCGCGATTCGAGGCGCGAATATTCGAGCACGTCGTCGAGCAGGGTCAGCAGCGTTTCGGAGGCGGAGATCGCCGCGTCCGCGCGGTTCGCCTGTTGCCCGGTCAGCGCGGAGCGCTGCAGCAATTCGAGCGACGAGAGGATCGTATGCATCGGCGTACGGATCTCGTGGCTGATAAACGCGAGAAACATCGCCTTGTCGTGCTCGCTGCGGACGGCACGTGCGCGTGCGCGCCACGACAGGTACGCTAGCAGCGCGAATGCAATCAGAATGGCGCCGATGACCACGACCTGCTGCTGACGGTAATAGAGGATCGATGCCAGGGTTGGTTCGCCGTAGTCCGCCGTTTCGAGCCATCGATGGCGCATGGCTTCGGTCGCCGATGCAGGAATGGCTATCAGGGACTTGTCGAGAATCGAAGCGAGTATGCGGTTGTCGCTGCGCGTTGCCAGAGCCAAGGCATATGGGCGGTCCCACAAGCTTCCCGAGAGGAAGAGCTTCCCCTTGAACTGCCGATGCAACAGCGGAAGGATCGTGGCGTCGGTGCCGAGCGCGACATCGGCATTGCCGTCGGCAACCGCTTTCAGCGCCTCGTACTCGTTCGGGAAGGTCTGCAGCGCCACGGGCACCTGGCTTTGACGGACCGCGTATTCGAGGGCGCCTCCGCCCTTGATCGCGATGCGCTTGCCGGCAAGCCCCTGAAAATCGACGAAAAGATACTCGCGATCGGTCGTTACGACGTCGATCGTGCCGACGAAATAGGGCGTGGTCGAGATGACGCCGGTGCGATACCGTTCGAGGATTTCGCTTTTGGGCCAGTCCGGCGACACGTCGATCTTGCCGGACGTGAGCGCATTGACCGAACTGTTCCAGCACGAACCCGCGACGAATTCGAAGCGCAATCCGCTAATTCTGGAAATAGCATCGAGATACGCCGGCACAAGGCCGGCGATTTTTCCGTTCTCGACAAATTCGAACGGGCGCCACTCGGAACTGACGCATGTGCGCACCACCGGATGAGCTGAGATCCATGCCGCTTCCTCGGCCGTAAACTTCGGGGCCATGTTCGCCCATCCGGGCCCCGGCAACAACAGCATCGTCGCGAGGGCAAGGGAGGCGGGGCGGATCCAACTCATCATGGTCAAGGTTCTGTATCGCAATGTTATCGGGTTGAAGTGAGGCCAGTCGCTGCCTGGACATGTGCAGTGACATAGGTCGAACCCGACATTGTGCGCCTCCGTTGCAAGGGTATCCGCTGCGTCCAGGCATTTTGCGCCATAGGGCGAGTATGTTGCAGCATCCGCCGATGTTGCTCAACACGTCGTTTATCGGTTATCTCGCCAAGTCAATGAGAGTTGACTTCCTTTTGTCGGGTACGTGTTGCATATCAACATGCGTGGTATGGGGGCCGGTGTTTTTTGGAATGTTTCAAGATCAGACGAGACCGGGCCCGCGTCAAGTGCCAGCATGCCGGCAACGATAGGTACGGGCCATTTGATTGAATTTGCCACGATGGACTACAGGTGTATCGTTCGTGGCGAGGCGATATTCAATATTTGACATAAGCTAAATTATCGACAGTTTTCGTTGTAGCAGCCATATCCTAATGTCGTGTTGTGGCTATTTACAGATGTCGTGTTTTTGACTGCTGGCATGCTGGACGGCTCGTTGAGTAAGCCCGGGAGCCGACCATGCAGCCAGCCGGATTGGTGACACTGACGATGCGAGAGCTTGATCGACTCAAGGTAATCCAGGCCGTGGTGGACACGGGCTTGAAGCCTGGGCGTGCGGCTGAACGGCTGGGCCTGAGCGTGCGCCAGGTGGAACGGCTGATCATCCGATATCGAGAGCAAGGAGCCAGCGGCGTAGCTTCGGGCCGTCGCGGCCGGCCGGGCAACCGCAAGCTCGACGACGGGCTGGCGTTACGTGCCCTGACCGTTATTCGCGAGCGCTACGCCGATTTCGGGCCGACGCTGGCGTGCGAGAAGCTCTGGGAGTGCCACGGCATTCGGCTGGCCAAGGAGACGGTCAGGAAGCTGATGATGGACGCTGGGCTTTGGATTCCGCGTCGACAGCGGCCGCCGAAGGTGTATCAGCCACGAGCCCGACGCGCGTGCCTGGGCGAACTGATCCAGATCGACGGCAGCGATCATCGGTGGTTCGAGGAACGGGCGCCGGCCTGCACGCTGCTGGTGTATGTGGACGACGCGACGAGTCGGTTGATGATGCTGCATTTCACGCAGACCGAATCGACCTTCAGCTACTTCGAGGCCACGCGGGCATATCTGGAGCGCCATGGTAAGCCGGTAGCGTTCTACAGCGACAAATACAGCGTGTTCCGCAATACGAGCGCCGGCAAGACCGGCCAGAGCGTCACGCACTTCGGCCGCGCGATGTATGAGTTGAACATCGACACGTTCTGCGCAAACAGTAGCTCGGCCAAGGGGCGTGTCGAGCGTGCGCACCTGACGCTGCAGGACCGATTGGTCAAGGAGCTACGATTGCGCGGCATCAGCACAGTCGCGGATGCCAACGCTTATGCGCCCTCCTTCATCGCTACGTATAACGCGCGCTTCGGGAAGCCGCCGCGCAGCGGCTTTGATGCGCATCGGCCGCTGCGATCCGACGAGGATCTGGACCTGCTGCTGACCTGGCGTGAGACACGCCGGGTCACGAAGGCGTTGACGGTGCAATACGACCGGGTGCTGTACCTGCTGGACGATACGCCGGGGAATCGAGCGTGGATACATCGCGACGTCGAGGTGTGGGAGTACCCGGATGGTCGGATCGAAATCCGAGCAGCCGGTCAGATATTGGCAGCTCAGTCCTATGACCGGCTGGCCGAGGTCGATCAAGGCGCCATCGTGGACCACAAGCGGCTAAGTCACGCGCTGCAAGTGGCACAAGCGTTTCAGGCGCAGCGCGACAGCCGGCGGATCGGAACCGCGCCGTCGCGAACGCATCGAGGGCTGCCGGTGCGGGAGAACGAAGCGCAACCTGGCACCAAGAAGCCGCGCCGGTTCACGGCGGCTGACATGGAGGCGGCGATTCTGGAGGTCGCATCAAAAGCAGGAACTGAGCGGCGGTCTGCCACGGCCCGCGGATGAGCGTAAGCGCCCTGCTGCTTCAGGCTCGGCGCTTCAACGCTGAATGACGAGAAAGTCGATGAAACATGCGACATTTGTATTTAGCTGGCGCTGCGACATCTGAATCTGGGTATGACATTCGTTGTGGCGGCTAAGTTGTAATGTCCGCTTTTCGACCCATCGTAAGCTGGCTGGCCTACGAGAAACTGTACGAAAGCCACAACATTCGGCTGGCCAAGGAAACGGTCCGCAAGCTGATGACCGACGCTGGCCGCTAGGTGCCGCGCCGGCAACGCCCGCCCAAGGTCTACCAGCCGCGAGCGCGTCGGGCATGCTTGGGTGAACTGATCCAGATCGACGGCAGTGACCATCGATGGTTCGAGGATCGGGCGCCGGCCTGCACGTTGCTGGTGTACGTTGACGATGCGACGAGTCGGCTGATGATGCTGCACTTCACGCAGACCGAATCGACCTTCAGCTACTTCGAGGCGACGCGCGCGTACATCGACTGCCACGGCAAGCCGGGGGCGTTCTATAGCGACAAGTACAGCGTGTTCCGCAACGTAACGCCAGGCAAGACTGGTAATCGGGTGACGCACTTCGGCCGCGCGATGTACGAGCTGAACATCGACACGTTTTGCGCGAACAGCAGTCCGGCCAAGGGGCGAGTCGAGCGAGCACATCTGACGTTGCAGGATCGCTTGGTCAAGGAGCTACAACTGCGCGGGATCAACACGGTGGCCGATGCCAATGCGTATGCGCCCTCCTTCATGGCCGCTTACAACACACGCTTCGCGAAGCCGCCGAAGAGCGATTTCAATGCGCATCGACCGTTGCGCGCCGATGAGAATCTTGACTTGGTGCTGACGTGGCGCGAGCCGCGAAAAGTGACGAAGTCGCTCACGGTGCAGTACGACCGGGTGATGTACTTGCTGGAGGACACGCCGGAGAATCGAAAGTTGATCGACCGGCAGATCGAGGTGTGGGAGTACCCGGATGGGCGCATCGAACTCCGAACAGAGGGTCGCGTGTTGCCCTGCAGGCAGTACGACCGGCTGGCCGAAATTGATCAAGGTTCCATCGTCGAACACAAGCGTCTGAGTCATGTGCTGGAGATCGCGCAAGCGCTTCAGGCGCAACGCGATAACAGCCGAATCGGTAAGGTACCGTCTCGAACGCATCGAGGCGAATCGACCAAGACGAATCGCAACACCACTCAGCCGAACAAAAAGAAGCAGCGTGAGTTCACGCAGACCGATGTCGAGAAAGTGATCGTGGATCTCGCCGAACGCAGACAGGTCCAACAGCCCGCGCGCAAACCTGGCCGTCGGTCTGCGAGGGGCAGTGACGCAAGCGTAAGCACCCTGCCCGTTCAGGATCCGCTCTTCGACACTGCGTGATCTATACCAAGACAAACAAGCCTCAAGCCCGGAAACCCGGACATTTCAACTTAGCCGAGAGGCGGACATTTGAGAATGGCTTTGACACACAGCCACCACATGACATCTTATGACAAATGGTGAACGGAAAAATGGAATCCGATGCTTCGCAAAACTAAGAGCGGCGGCATGGTTTGGCGCATCACGCGAGACCAAGGCGGAACCTCTATCCAACTCGACATTAGGGCGTCCGTCGTCACTCCCCTGGACGTAATAAAAGCGACCCCTGCTGCATTCGACCGCCTATTCGGGTATTCCGCATCGTCTCAGCGCGTTCAAGGCCGCGCATGAGGTGCTGGTGGCGGAGGCGGTGTTGAAGTAACGACGCGGTTGAAGCCGGGGGTTCCGTCATCGGACACCCCGGCATGGGCGAGCGCTCAAGCCTGCCGTCATCACAGCGCGTTCGGCGCCCCCTTCCCGTCAAGCACCGCCGCGACGTTGTCGAGCGCGGTAAACCCCATCTGGTCGCGCGTCTCGACGGTCGCGCTCGCCATGTGCGGCGACAGAAACACATTGTCGAGCGCGGCAAAGCGCGGATCGATGTTGGGTTCGTTCCGGTAAACGTCGAGCCCCGCGGCGAACAGCCGATGCGAGGTCAACGCGTCGTACAGCGCATCCTCGTCGACGAGACTGCCGCGTGCCGCATTCACGAACACGGCACCGTCGCGCAGTAAGCCGAATTCGCGGCGGGTCATCAACGGCGTGCCGCCGCCGGGCACGTGCAGCGTGAGGATGTCGCACTGCGGGAGCAGCGTGTCGAGATCCGCGCAATAGCGCGCGCCGGCCTCGATCTCGGGCGGTGCGGGACGTCGGTCGGTATAGACGATCTTCATCCCGAAACCGCGCGCGCGCTGCGCGACCGCGCGGCCGATCCGCCCGAAACCGACGATTCCGAGCGTCTTGCCGTTCACGCGCGTGCCGAGCATGTCGGTCATGCCGAACGACTTTCCCCACCCCGCGCGCACGATACGCTCGTACTCCGATGCACGCCGGCACGCGGCCAGCGCCAGCAGCATCGTGAAATCGGCCGTGCAGTCGGTCAGCGCATCGGGGGCGTTGCTGACCGCGATTCCGCGTGCGCGTGCGGCGGCGACGTCCATGTGGTCGTACCCGGCGCTCGCGTTCGCGATGATCTTCACGCTCGGTGGCAATGCTGCGATGTGCTCGGCCTGCAGCCCCGATTTCTTGCCGATCAGCACCGCCGGCGTCTCGTAGCGATTGCAGAACTCGACGACGGACGACGCGTCCATGTCGGCGTCCGTTACATACGCGTTGAATTCGGATTCTGCGCGTGCGGCGACTGCGGCGGGAACGCGTCGCGCAACCAACAGGCGGGTGCGATTGTTGTCAGGCATGGTCTCGTCCTTGGGTCGGAAAACGGAACACAGCCTACGAAGCGCAGTCGGCGCAGGTCAATATTGATTGGTTCAATCAACATGTCCGCGCGGCATTGAGCGACCGGATAATCGACCGATTCCGATCATGTCCTCTGCTATACGCGATGCCGTGCCGGCGCGCGAACGGCGCAGTCTCGAACTCAGGAAAACCCTGACGCCAGCCCGTCGGGACGGGGCGGTTGATGTTGATTGAAAGAATCAAGATTGCTGCGAATTCGTCACCGCGCAATGCTTTTTGCATGTTCAACGGACTGAAGACGAGGGCGTGAAAATGCAGGCAGAGAAAAAAATCGCGGCGGTGACGGGTGCCGGCACCGGCATCGGACAGGCCGCTGCGGTAGCGCTCGCGCTAGCCGGCTTCAGCGTCGCGCTGCTCGGCCGGCGCATCGATCCGCTACTCGCGACGCAAGAGATCATCGAGATGGCCGGGGGCGTCGCAGCGGCGATTCCAACCGACGTGTCCGACGAAACATCGGTCGATGCGAGCTTCACGCGAATTGCGCATGACTTCGGCCGCCTCGACGTGCTGTTCAATAACGCGGGCCGCAACGCAGGCGCCGTGCCGCTCGAGGATTATTCGCTTGAGTTCTGGAACGACGTGGTCGCCACCAAACCTGACCGGCGTGTTCCTGTGCGCCCGCGCCGCGTGGCGCCAGATGAAGCGCCAGACGCCGCAAGGCGGCCGCATCATCAACAACGGTTCAATCTCCGCGCACAAGCCGCGCCCGAACACGATCGCGTACACGGCCACGAAGCACGCGGTCCTCGGCATCACGCGTTCGATCGCGCTCGACGGGCGGCCATTCAACATCGCGTGCGGCCAGATCGATATCGGCAACGCCGCCACGTCGCTGACCGAGCGGATGAACAACGGCGTGCTGCAGGCCGACGGCCGCATCGCGCCCGAGCCGCGCGTCGACGTTACGCACGTCGCGAACGCGATCGTGCAGATGGCGAGCCTGCCCCTCGAAGCGAACATTCTGAACATGACAATCATGGCGAGCGCGATGCCCTTCGTCGGACGCGGCTGACAGGACGCGCACCGGCACACACGGCAGGTGCACCGGCACAACCATCACAAAACAGGAGACGACATTGAAAACCGCTGAAGAACAGGTTTCGGTCATGCGCGAGTTCGACGCGCACGCAGGCGCCGCCAGGCGATCGCGGGTGCGCTATGGCGTGCTGTCGATGCTGCTGGTGGCCACCGTCCTCAACTACGTCGATCGCTCCGCGCTCGGCATCGTCGCTCCAGCGTTGTCGAAGGATCTCGCGCTTACCCGCGTGCAGATGGGCGAACTGTTCGCGGTGTTCGGCCTCGCATACTCTATCGCGCTGCTGCCGGCTGGCGCGCTCGCCGACCTGCTCGGCTCGCGCATCGCGTATGCGCTGTCGCTCGTCGGCTGGTCGCTGGCCACGCTTACGCAAGGGCTCGCGCATGGCTACCACATGCTGCTCGGCTCGCGGCTAGCGATGGGCGCGCTCGAAGCGCCCGCGTTTCCGTCGAACGCGCGCGCCGTGACGATGTGGTTTCCGGTCCAGGAGCGCGGCTTCGCGACGAGCGTATACGTGATGGGTCAGTACATCGGCACGCCGCTCTTCACCGGGCTGCTGCTGTGGATCTCATCCGCGTTCGGCTGGCGTACCGTGTTCTTCACGACCGGCGCGTTCGGCATTCTGTTCAGCGTCGTCTGGTACCGGCTCTATCGCGATCCGTCGCGCCATCCACGCGTCAACGCGGCCGAGCTGCAGTACATCACCGAAGGGCAGCCGGTAGTGACGGCGCGCGACCGATTCGACTGGCGCATGGCGCTGCGCCTGCTCGGCTACAGGCAGATCCTCGCGATCTGTCTCGGCAAGTTCTGCAACAACACGCTGCTGGTGTTCTTCACGACCTGGTTCATGACCTACCTTGTCGAGGAACGGCACATGTCGATGATCAAGGTCGGTTTCTTCCAAGCGATGCCGTTCATCGGCGCGACGCTCGGGATCCTTATCGCCGGCTATTTGTCTGATCTCTGCATCCGGCGCGGCGTATCAATGTCGTCGTCGCGCAAGGCGCCCCTCGTGATCGGCACCTTCCTCGGCGCATCGATCGTGCTTGTCAATTTCGTGCAGTCGAACGCGCTGGTGATCGCGATCCTGACCGTCGCGTTCTTCGCACAGGGAATCGGTTCGATGTCGTGGGCTGCGGTGTCCGAGATCGCGCCGAAACGCTATGTCGGGCTCACCAGCAGCATCACGAGCCTCGCCGCGAATATCGCAGCCGCGACCACGCCGCTGATGATTGGCTACGTGACGCAGCACACCGGCAACTTTTTCTGGGCGCTGAACCTGATGGGTGCGATCTGCCTCCTCGGCACGCTGTCGTACTCGGTGCTGCTCGGCAAGCTGTCGCGCATCGAGCTCTGACCGGGTTCGTCCCCTTTTACGCTCCACTGCACGTACCGCACACGACCATGATCGAATTCAAATGGGATCACCTGCAACTCTGCTCGGCTGATGCCGAGGCCACCGCCGCGTGGTTCGCGCGCTGCCTGAACGCCGAAATCGTGCGGCGCCCCGGCCGCGTCGACCTGCGGATCGGGGCGATCAACCTCTTCATCACGGCGCTGCCGGACGCATGTCCGGCGATCGTGCCGGACGGCGCGCGCATGCAAGGGATCGACCACTTGGGCGTGCTGGTCGAGGATCTGGATGCGGCTTACGCGCATCTAGTCGACAACGGCGCAGAGATCGTCCAGCCCGTCACGCGGATCCGCGCCGGCGTGCGCGGCTGTTTCGTGCGCGCGCCCGGCGACATCCTAGTCGAGGTGCTCGAGCGGCGCCCGGCCGAGATGACATTCAACTGAACCCGGTCTATAGTCGGCGCAAGCGGCCGCGCACCGGCCGCATCCTCATCACGACTCCCCATGCAGAACTGGATCACCCTGACGGAAGCGGCACGGCGGCTCGGCGTGCGGGCGCAGACCGTCTACGCGTACGCGAGCCGCGGCAGCATTGCGGTGATGCAGGATCCCGACGATCCGCGCAAGAGCCTGTATCGGACCGAGGATGTGGTCGCGCTGTGCCGCAAGAAACAGGTCGGCCGCAAGCGAGCGGCGCTCGCGGCCAGCACGATCTTTGGCGCCGAGCCGTGCATCTACAGCGGCATCACCACGTTCTCGAAAGGCCGCGCATGGTATCGCGGCCGCGACAGCATTGAACTCGCGGATACCGCGACGCTCGAGGAAACGGCTGCGCTGCTCTGGCAGGCCACCGCGCCGGTGTCGTTCGACGCGCCGGTGATCGTGCTGCCGCCCGGCGAGCGCGACCGGCAATGTGCGTTCACGATGCTCGCGACGCTGGCCGCGTTTGGCCATTCGACGCTCGGTCGGCTCGACAGCGCGCTGCACATCGAGGCCGGGCAGCTCGTCGCGATCGTGTCGCGCGCGTTCGGCGCGCACGACGATGCCGGCGCAAGCCCGCTTCACGCCCATCAGCGGCTTGCCGCAGGCTGGGGCCTCGACAGCCATGGCGCAGACCTGTTGCGCCGCGCGTTGGTGCTAGCCGCCGATCACGAGATCACGAGTTCTGCATTCGCCGCGCGCATCACCGCATCGACCGGCGCGTCGCTGGCGGGTTGCCTGCTGACGGGACTCGCGACGTTATCGGGGCCGCTGCACGGCGACGCGTCGGGACGCGTGCGTGCGGTGTTCGACGACGTGCAGCGATTGGGTGCCGAGTGCGTCGTCGATCATCACCTGAAGTCCGCGATCCCCATTCCCGGTTTCGGCCATCATCTTTACCCCGACGGAGATCCTCGTGCGGCCGCGCTGCTCGCGCGACTCGATCCGCCCGCCGAACTCGCGCGCTTCGTCAGCAAGGTTACGAAACTCACCGGCCAGCGGCCGACCATCGATGTCGCGCTAGCAACGCTGTCGGTTCAGCTTCAGCTGCCACGCGATGCGGCGTTCGGCCTGTTCTCGATCGCGCGCAGCGTCGGGCTGCTCGCACACTGCATCGAGCAACTGCGCGTCGGCAAGGTGATCCGGCCGCGCAGCCGCTATACGGGTCCGACGCTCGACGATCGGCATCTGCGGCCCGCCGCTGACGAAGACGGCAAACAGACAGAAGCCGGCGTGATCGACAAGAACCGCCTGTTCAAGGTGGTGGGATAACCTGCCGGACAGCCGTCAACCAATCCAGAATTAATTCCGTTTGCGAATAAATATGGCCGCTGGCCGTGGCTGCGAAGACCGGGATCAACTCCTCTTCGGCGCCGTCGCTGGCGGTCACGCATTGTGCCGGAACTGAACTTGAACCGACAAACATGCCGTAGCGATAAGGTTCCTTCTATGTTGCTGGTGCGCTCATCCCGACGGCAGGGGCGGCATGCGACCGTGAATGGCGGTTCCGGTGCGACGCGAATGGCTCTGAGCGACCCTTCTCAGCCGATCGGCTGTGTGATCAATCGATGTCTGTTTACGAAGCGCAGCGACCGTCGCCTATTCAGATTCATCTAGCGGATTGCTATCTCAGACGCTTAGCGAAGCCAACTCGTACTGTCGCGTGTCCTCAAGGCGATTAGCCTGGAGAAATGACTCGTATCGGGCGTGATCCTATCCGGGCGCCCGTATTCTCATCAACGGCCACCGGCTTGATTTCCGTCCCGGCTTCGGCATCGAGGAAACGCACTAGGTCACCGCCACCACGGTGCTCGCGTCCCCACGCGCCAATCATGAAGAGCGCCGGCAAAACGTCACGTCCGGCCGCAGTCAGGACATATTCCTCTCGCGGAGGGTTCTCCGAATACAGCCGCTTCTCCAGCATGTCTTCCTCCGTCAGCTTCGCGAGCCGCCGAGAAAGGATCGTCGGAGCAATGCCGAGGCTTTTGCGGAACTGGTCAAAGCGGGTAAGCCCCGCATGGGCATCCCGCAGGATCAACAGACTCCACGCGTCGCCGAACACGGCCAGACTGCGCGCGATCGGGCACGGTTCATCGCAGGGAATTTCCTTGTCCATACTGTTTCGATAGTGACTGTGTTAGCATGGTTAGTATCGATTCGATAGTAACACTTTCGACGACATCCCCCGTACCACCTGGAGACTTGACTGATGAGCACGAACGACATGCGTGTGGCCATCGTGACCGGGGCGTCCTCCGGCATTGGACGGGCCACGGCCTTGGCCCTCGGGCAGGCGGGTTACCGTGTATTCGGAACCAGCCGCAAGGCATATCCCGTAAGCGCCGATGGCATCACGATGCTGGCGTGCGACGTGACCGACGACGACTCCGTACGAAATATGGTTACCGAAGTAGTGGGAGCAGTTGGAAGGATCGACCTGCTGGTCAACAACGCAGGCATCGGCCTGTTCGGCGCCGCCGAAGAGTCGTCTGCCGCACAGGCCGGGGCGCTATTCGATGTCAATGTGTTCGGCGTGCTTCGCGTCACCAACGCGGTTCTGCCGGAGATGCGTCGCCAGAAGCGGGGGCGGATCATCAACATGAGTTCCGTGCTGGGTCTGGTCCCGTCGCCCTACAGCGCCCTGTACGCGTCGACGAAGCATGCGGTGGAGGGCTACTCCGAATCGCTGGACCACGAGTTGCGCACGCGTGGCATCCGCGTCGTGCTGGTGGAACCTGCCGTGACCCGTACGTCGTTCGAGGACAACACGATCAGGCCGGACCGCGAGTTGCCCGTCTACGATTCGGATCGCGCCCGGATTCATGCGCTGTTACCAGCCATGATCGCAGCGGGTGATGCTCCAGAGATCGTCGCCGCCACGGTGCTCAAGGCCGCGACAGAGATCGCGCCGAAGCGGCGATACACCGCAGGCAAACAGGCCAGTCAGGTGCGTTTTCTGCGCCGCTATCTGCCTGAGTCCTTCGTGGACAAAGCCATTCGTAAATTCAATCGATTGCCGGCATAAGCAGGCGAAGGCGAAGGAACGTCCGCACCTGCGGCCCCTCGCCCAACGCTTCGCCGGTGGTCCATGGAAGGACCGCAAAGTCACTTCGCGAGGGCCGCTAGCTGGGTAAAGCGGACTTTTGAATGGCGATCAGTCGTGTGAGCCAATGACCGAGCCTGGCCGAACCCGAAAGTTCGGCCGGCACCCGTTAGCGGCCTGCCCGATCTCGGCGCGAACTTCTCTTGTCGACCCACAAGGGACGTCCGGCTCTCCGCGAAGCGGACATTCAACGCACGGACGAATTCAACTTTTCGAGGCAGCAAGAGGCGCGATCTAATTGTGAAATTCGGACAGAAACGCGTCTCGAGCACGCAATCCGACTGGCGTTTTCTGCGGTCCCATACCGTCGTCCTGTATCACTCTCGCGAACACAAGGGTTTTGCCGTCACGCCGCGCCCATCCAACGAACCATCCCCAGCCGCGCGTCGTGTCGTCTGACCCGTCAGCGTTGGCGGGGAACCCGGTGCCGGTTTTTCCATGGACGTCCCACCCGTCCGAAAGCCGAGTGACTTCCGTTATCTGTTCAGTCATCGCGAAGGCATGCTCGCTTGCGGGCAACTTGCGATTCACTAATCTGGTCAGAAAGGCTACCTGCTCCAGCGGACTAATTTGAAGCGATGAGTCGATCCATGCATGAGTCAATCCGTCGGGGCGGCGCCCGTCGCCTGCAACGTCCGCGTTACCAAAATCGAATTTCTTCGCATAGTCTGCAAAGCGGCTCATGCCTAGCGATTTCGTTACCTGTTGAGAGAACCAGACTACCGAATATTTGATCCAGCGAGTCGGATCGGTTGGTTGCTTCCATGCTGCGCCGCCCCAATCTGGATAGCCTTCCTGAAACTGAAGTGTCGGGGTATGGGCGTCTTTCAGAAAGCCTGAATCATATCCCATCAAGCTGATGGCGATCTTGGAGGTCGATGCTGGAGTCGTGCGGATAGAACAGTGCCCCTGTTTCCATCAGTATTTTGCCGATGCCCGGATCGCTAACGACTGTGCATATCGTGTGCGCATTGACTGAAGTGACAACGCTTGCAATCGCAGCGGCCAGAAGCATTCGATGTTTCATCACGTCTCTTTTCTCGTTGGCATGGGCAGAGGCGTTATCTCTCGCCTCATTGGAGTCAGGGCCGTCGGCGACCGTCGCAACGCCCCACTATGAAGGCGAAGCGTCACCGGACGCTATCCCGCTGTATCACGAATGTTTCGGCGCGGGCGCCATAGTACTTCGTCACCTCGGCGTCGGCCATCAGTTTGGATGACTTCAGGATTGGTCCCGCCACCCTATACAGTCGATCGGGATCAGGACCGTACATATACAAATACCCATCATTGCCGTCGATATGAAACTCCGTCTCACCAAGTTCGCCAACACCCGCACGTTTTATTGCACTTTCCAGTCGCTGTTCGAGGACCCGAATTCGCGCCCGGTCCTTGGGGTAGTAATCGAAATGGACCATCATTACCGGTCCTGGTGGCCTCTGTGGCTGTTCCGAAGCTGCTCTGCCTGCGAACAGAACTATGCATAGGCCCACGACAAATACTTTTATTCTCAACATGGGTGCGATATCGTCTGCAAGATGAAACTCAATTGTCGACGATGTGGACAGTCGCGTCGAGCATCCTTGTGTGGCCGCACCCGGACCCACGATACGGCTGGGTCTGCTGAGGCAACTATCCGATGGCCCGACGCCTGCATGCAGGCGCTACCCACGTCCGCAGACGCGCCGCTGGGACGGCGATCGTGAGCCCGCCCCCCCGCAATCCGCTGATCGACGCGCTGCGCGGCGTGTCGATCCTGCTCGTTTTGCTGCATCACTTCAACATAGCGTACGTATTGCGCGATACGGCCGTCTCACGCGCATTCGGCTGGGACGCCGTGCATGCCGTTGTCAGGAACGGCAACTATGGCGTCACGATGTTCTTCGTCATCTCCGGCTACCTGATCACGTCAAACGCACGGCGCCGATGGGGCTGTCTCGCCGCAATCGATGCGCGAACATTTTATGTGTCGCGAATCGCGCGCATCATGCCGTGCCTGCTCCTGTTGCTCGTCCTCGTCAACGGGCTTGCGGCGGCCGGCGTGCCGATGTTCAGCAATCATGCGCCGCTCGGCGTGCCGGTGTCGTTCTGGCTCGTCAATTTCGCGTCGTTGACCTTCTGGATGAACGTGCTGATCGGCTCATACGGCTGGGTCAATTACGCGCTCGGCGTGCTGTGGTCGCTGTCGGTCGAAGAGGTGTTCTACCTGTCGTTTCCACTGCTTTGCATCGCGCTGCGCCGCGATGGGCGACTGCTCGCGTTCTGGGCGTTCGTCGTCGCGATTGGCCCGTTATATCGGGCGACGCATTCTAGCGACGAAGGCGGCTTCCTGTACGCGTACTTCGCGTGCTTCGACGGAATCGCGATCGGCTGCTGTACAGCGCTGCTGGCCGACCGGCCTCTGTGGCGCGCAGTCACGATGCGCACAACGCAATGGCTGACGGTCGCCGGAATGGCCGTTCTCTATCTTGCCTGGCCCATCGCGCAAAGCCACGTCTTCGGCGTGACCGGCATCGCACTCGGCACGGCCGTGCTGCTGATCAACGCGCACGCGAGCGGTGCTGCCGGAAACGTTCGCCTGCTGGCGCCGCTACGCTGGAGCGGCAAACTCAGCTACGAGCTTTATCTGTTCCATCTCGTTGTGCTCGGCGGACTTCGCACGCTGTATCCACCATTGGCGACGCAAGGTAATGAGAAGCTGCTGTTACTCGGCGTTTATCTGGTGCTGTCGGCTGCCGTGAGCACACTGATCGCGCGAGGCTATGCGACACCGCTCGATCGCTTTGTTAAGCGGAAGTGGCTTCGCGCCTCGGCGCAAGTTCCGGACGGCGCTCGCGTTTGACGCTGCGATGCGGGTCCTCACCAGTTGTAACGATTGTCAGCGATCTGGCCATCAACCGCGAATGGCCGAATGTGGCCGGCAAGCGACCGCTCGCCGGCTGCGATGCCATCAAACCTCCGTCTGCTCCGCCATCTCAAGGGCATCGTCGACCTCGATGCCGAGATAGCGAACCGTGCTTTCCAGCTTCGTGTGTCCGAACAGCAACTGCACCGCCCGGAGGTTCTTCGTCCGCCGGTAGATCAGTGAAGCTTTTGTGCGTCGCATCGTATGGGTTCCGTATGCAGTATCGTCAAGGCCAATCGATGCAATCCAACGATGTACCAGCCGGGCATATTGCCGCGTCGACAGATGCGGTGACGTGTGCGACCGGCTCGGGAACAGAAAATCCGCCGCCTTCAGTCCTCGCGCTTCGATCCAAGCTTCGAGGCTCTCACGGGTCTGTTCCGTGATCTCGAATTGCACCGGCCGCTGGGTCTTCTGCTGCATGATTGTCGCTCTGGACGCCACGTGGCTTCCGTGGCGGACATCTTGGACCAGCAACCGCGTAAGATCGCACGCTCGGAGCTTGCTATCAATTGCGAGATTAAACATCGCGAGCTCACGAAGGTTCGACGCTATTTGAAGTCGCGTCCGAATCGCCCAGATTTCTCGGAGCTTTAACGGCGGCTTCTGCCCGGTAAGCTTGCCCTTGTTCCATGGCACACAGTGACGAACGACGACATTCTCGGATTCCATGACAATCTCCTTTCAAGCGAAGGGAGATTGAGTGTGCGCCTTTTCCGGCGGGCGCTATCCGACCCGAAGGGGACCTTCAGATTTGCCGAAAGCTGCCGTTCACATTGCTTATAGGCTGCTCCGGCGTATAAGATCGGTCGAGGCGATTATTCCACACTCTGACTCGCTGGAGCGAGTCAGAGTTATCTTGGAGTGGGAATTCTCTTGAAAACAATGGTAAAGCGTTTCCTGTTAGCGTTGATCGCCCTGATGGCTTGCGTTCGCGGTGGAGTTGCGTTGGCAGAAACCCCGCCCGGCCAGGCCTTTTCTCCTGATGCAAAAATCCAGAAAATCGCGGAAGCCTACTCGCTAGACGCCGTTGACTTCTCCGCGAAACAGTTTGGAATAAAACTCGACTGGTCGGACGCGAGTATTGCAAGTGTCGAAAAGGTCTTGGCGCAAATGAGTTCATCCTACGTCAGCACTAGTCCCAAGCCAACGGACGAGCAAGTAATGTCATTTGCGAAAGCCTATGGAAGTTACGTCGGAGAGGTGTATCGCCGCAATCATGGTGGAGAATGGGGTATGGTTACCCTCGGCGAAAGCCGATTCCCGGGTTTGCGAACTACCACAGGTTCCAGCTTCTGGCCATGGGGACGGGTGTTCAATCGGATCACCAAGGGGACGGAGGACAATATCGCCGACTACTACGCGGCCCTATTGAAGAAATAGGCAGCTGACGGCGCATCCAGTCGACTTGGCCATGAAGGTGCCAACGATTCAAGCCACGACATTGACCGTCCGTTCCTGGCCGAGACCGTGTAAAAACGCGCAGAACGGCTGACCGGTGACGCCCAGTTGGGCGGGCAGTTGTTTTCGACCGAGGTGCAGGCAGATGAAGTAATTGTGTTTTGCGGGTAAGCAGCGTCGGCTCGCGAGTTCACGCGCCTGCCAGCTTCATCGCTCGCATCGTCTTTGCGAATCCGAGTATCCTGATCACCCGCTTGAGGTTGTAGGCCAGTACATGCAAACTCATTTCGGCCGCAACATGGCCCAAACAGCGAGTCTGGAAGTGGGTTGAGCCCATCCAGTGTTTGAGTGTGCCGAACACGTGTTCGACCGTCCGGCGCCGTATCGTCATGGCGTCAAGCTGGCGATCCAGTCTTGACTGCATTGCCTCAAGCACCGCCTCGCGTTCCCATCGTCGGATGCGTCTGTAGTCTGCCGGCGTGCACTGGCTTTTCATCGGGCACTTCGGGCAAGCGCTACTCCAGTACGTTCGCAGCTCCAGCAGATTTGCGCCTTCGAAGGAGGTGTATCGGTATATCGCACGTTGACCTGCTGGGCACAGGTACTGATCATCTCTGGCGATATAGATGAATTCGGCCCGGTCGAACCGTCCATCCGCCTTTGCACCTGATGTCTGTGTTTTCGGTACCAGCGCCGCAATACCCGCGTCGTCGCAAGCCTTGATTTCCGTTGCATTGAAGTATCCACGATCGGCCAGTGCCTTGAGCTTCTTCTTGCCCATCGCTTCGCGCGCGGCTTTGGCCATTGGGCTTAGCTGCGCGCGGTCACTACCGACGTTCGTCACTTCATGTGTCACGATGAGGTGATGCTTCGTATCAACAGCCACCTGAACGTTGTAGCCCACCACGCCGGTGCCTTTTGCCTGCGACATCATCGAGCGCGAGTCGGGATCAATCAGCGAGACCTGTTTTTCCGGTAAGTCATTCAACAGTTCTGCGGCTCGATCCAGTTCCCGCATCTGCTCGCGCAGCGTCTGGATCTTTTCTCTTAGCCGTTCGGTTTTGGCTTCCACCTCGACTGGCTGCGTGCGATCCGCCGTCTCCAGAGCATCCAGATAACGCTGAATGGTCTGTTCGATCTGTTCCTGACGCCTAGCGATCTTGTTGGGCGTGAAGTTGTTATCGCGGCTGTTGACGGCCTTGAACTTGCTGCCGTCGATGGCAACGACTGCTTGCGTGAAGAGCTTCAAGTCGCGGCATATCACCACGAAGCGCCGACATACATTGCGAATGCCGACGCCGTTGTTGCGTCTGAACTCGGCGATTGTCTTGAAGTCCGGCGCGAGGCGCCCGGTCAACCACATCAGTTCGACATTACGCTGGCACTCGCGCTCCAGACGTCGGCTCGACTGCACGCGGTTTAGATAGCCGTAGATGTAGAGTTTGAGCAGAACGGCCGGATGGTAAGACGGTCGGCCCGTATTCGCAGGCGTGGTGCCCTCGAATCCCATCGAAGCCAGATCGAGCTCGTCGACGAATGCATCAACTATCCGCACGGGATTGTCTTCGGCGATAAAGTCTTCGAGACATTCCGGCAGCAGCGTTGCCTGATTGCGGTTTGCACCTTCGACAAATCGCCCCATCTCCGCCTCTCGCGCTAACAGGTTGATTCAGTCTAGGCGATTGATCTGGATTCCGGGCAATATATGCGTTCAACACGTGGCCAGTCACGACACAATGGAGACGGAGATGGTGTTTTTTGCATGCTCGAAGATCGGGGTTGCCGCATTCGAAAGTCTATGGCGCGATAACAACGACCATCAATTGTGGGTGGACGCAGGCGTGCTAACTGAGGAAGAAATTGCGGTGCTTCGCTCTACAGGAGCACTCGTCACGAATTTTGCGGGCCATGCTCGCGCGGGAGACGCCAAGGAAATGGCGTGCGCAGTTGCCGTAATTCAAGAGCACCATCCCGTCGAACCGATTTGGATCGAGGCTGCGTGAATTGAACGGTAGTTTTCTCGTCCGAGGCGTTCTCCGTGCGTTTTTACACGGTCTCGGCCGACTGCTGCCAGATGTGGCCGGCCTTAGCCGACCCACAAGCGACTTTCAATTCGTCCGCATACCAACGGCCGTTGCCGAAGACAAAGCTGCAGACCCAATGAGAGACGGCCTCGCTAAGGTCAGGTCAGCGCGGACACCGCCATTCGTTGGGAGCGTCGGCGCAAATACAGGTTGTTGAGAACCAATGCAGACGCGGTCATCGCGGCGCCGAGTACCTGTGCTCCGCCTGGCATAACTCCTGTCAATGCCGACACGGTAAATGCAGTAATCGGCACCACGTCCATGAACAGCACTCCATTCATCGGTCCGAGAATCCTGTTACCAGAAATCCAACAGAGAATCGCCGCAAAACCCGCGATCGGGCCCATGTAAATCAGGTGCGGCGTGATCGTCCGAAGTGCTGCGAGCGTGGGAGCGGGTATTGCGTGCGTCACGATGAGCAGCACGTTCACGCCGACAATCGTGCTCAATCCCAGCCATGTCGTAATTGTCGTGTATTTGAGCGCCGACCAGCGTGTGAAGTACGCGGAGCCGAAAGTGTAAACAACCCAACAGAGTGCACCCAGAACGATGAGGCCGCTTGCCGCGTAGTGTTGCGGAGCGAGCACCGCAGTCCGCAGATCACCCCGCGTGATGACGAGGGCGACACCCGTGAACGAGACGACAACGAATAGAAATGAAGGAAGCGGGGGCGCGGATCTCCGCACGAACGCATTGAGGAGCAACCCCATCATCGGTTGCGTGGCCATCATGATAGACGCGCTAAGTGCCCCTTGTTCTCCAGCTAACTGCTGCCCCAGAAAGACAAACGATCCGAACCCGCAGAAGCCAATCGAACCAAGCAACCAGGCAATCAGCAGCGACTTGCCATCTGCTCGTAACGCACCGATTCCTTCCCGTTGCAGCAATAGGACGACAAAGGCCACGCCCGCGATTAGGTACCGGAATGAAGTAAATGTAAAAGGATCGATGTAACGTAGCGCATCAGTCATGACGGGAAACATCACACCAAACAGAATTGTGGCGACGAGGCAGCAAGCAATCCCGTTCCAATAGCCGACAGACTTTGAAGCCAAAGCGGTCGATGAATTCATGAATGGTCATTCTCAAAATCATTAAAAAATTCGGCATTCACCTTTAGTGGATGCCGCCGACCGAGCTATGACACTCGGATATGCTTCACGTCACTGCGCGCAACGCCATGTCGACGATCGATGCGAGTGCAGTCTCGTTCATGTCGACCTTACCGAGCACGCGTATCCCTTGAACCATGCATAGTAGGAATCGCCCGGCTTCCTCTGCGTCGATACGACGATCGAATTCGCCGACTTGCTGACCTCTTGCAATCGCGAGGCTGAATTGCGTCGCTATACGCTGCAAAGTCAATTCAATTTTTGACCGCAGAGCTTGATCGCCCGGCAGGAGTTCGATCACTGCATTGGTAATAAAGCAGCCATGGCGCTCGGATAGGTTCACGCTCACTTTCGTATAGTGCAGAAGCGCTTCGCGAAGTGCCCGTCGTGGAGGCAAGTCGGCAGTCAACCTCTCCTTCAGTCGTGCAATGGCCCCTTCTGCATAACGGTCGAACGCCGCAACGAGCAATCCATGCTTATCGCCAAAGGTTCTATACAGGCTGCCGCGAAAGACCCCGGTCGCTTCGCATAGCGCATCGACGGGAGTCGCATGGTAGCCGTGTTCCCAAAACACTCGCGCAGCAGCCTCGATTGCGCGGTCAACATCGAATTCTCGTGGTCGTCCGCGCTCAGCGGCTCGCCCAGAATGACGGCGGTTTGTATCAGGCATCTTCATGAGAACCATAATAGGACTGTTCAGTATCAAAATCAACATCTCACGTGGCGCGGAGGATGTCCGATCCCCCAGGTCGACGGACACTGATGGCGACTTCAACGACGAGATGCGGGAATCGCCCGGGAACGTTGCTCTCATGGACCGCTGAACGCCGTGGATGCGACGTTCGAAGGTCGCGCTGCACATGCGGGTGACCGTCTCGAACTGGCCGAACCCGTACCGACAATGGAGGCTGCACCGCGTCGTTGGAGGCTACGGACTCCGATGGCAGCTGATGCCCCATATCGGCATTCGGGCGATTATTTCCGAGCGCCTCTACCACGGTCGATTGCTGTCCTTCGCCGGAGAGACTTCCTTGAAGGATGGTCCGAAGCATTTACTCCCGGACCCGATGTCGCCACATGTCAACTTGCCGGGCCTCGCCAAAGGGCAGTGCGCCAAGTTCGAGTCGACGCAACGGCTAGAGCGGCAATGTCTCGTTGGTGTCGACCGCATCGAGCAGTCTCGCGACCACTTTTCGCGTTTCACTGAGTTCGCGCAGCCGAGTGTCGAGCTTTTCGACTTCGTCGCGCAGCAACGCGCGAGCTTGCACGCATGGATGAAACACAGGTTTTTCGCCGAGTACGCAAGGCAGCAACAGCCGGATGCTGCTGATCTTCAGTCCTGCCGCGCTGAGCGCGCGAATGCGCTGCGCTGCGTCTATTTCGTCGGAGCCGTAATCGCGGTAGCCCGAATCGGTCCTCTTCGGACTCAGCAGACCTTCCTGTTCGTAATACCGCAGCATCCGCTCACTGATGCCAGTGCGGCGAGCCAACTCTCCGATACGCATGCCATCTCCCGAAAGATATGCTTGACCTTGACAACGGTGTCAAAGTTTAACCTCTTTCGACCGGACGGATTGTCCGCCGCTCTATTCGTGAGGGAACCCTGATGACACCATCGAATGACACGTTTGACGGAACATTTCCGTTTGCTCCGCGCTTCAGCGATGTCGGCGGCTTTCGCATGCATTACGTTGATGAGGGAACCACTGGTGGCGAGGTTGTCCTGTGCATTCATGGGGAACCGACGTGGGGCTATCTGTTTCGTGATCTGATCGCTGCACTCGCGGGCAGCTACCGTGTGATTGCGCCCGACCACATGGGCTTCGGCAAGAGCGAAACGCCGGAACGTCGGACGTACTGGCTGCAGGATCATATCGACAACATTGAAAAGTTCGTGCTTGCCCTGGACTTGAGCAACATCACTCTCGTCATGCACGACTTCGGCGGCCCCGTCGGCATGGGACTGGCCGCACGACATCCCGACCGCATTCGTCGAATCATCAGCACGAACGGCCCGACGCCTTTCGGCCAAAGCACGTTATTCGACCGCCTGAACGCAAATGCCGCAGTCTCGCCTTGGTTCCAGTGGATCCTCCGCGCTAATTCGCAAGGCCGTCTCGAATCCGTGCTGAACGAACTCAGCTTCAATATCCTGAGTACCTTGAAGCTCAACGGCTTCGAAAACCACGCGCGTATCAACGATACGTGGCTGCGTGCCTACAGCTCGCGTTTCGCCGTGCCAACCGACAGTGCTGGCGCGATAGGGTGGGCGAAGGGCTTCGCGATCGGGGCACATCGTTTCGAAATGCCAGACGCGACGGCACTCGATACAATCCGTTCAAAACCAGCGCTCGCAATCTGGGGCGAGGCCGATCGCACGCTGGCAGCTGAACACTTTCTGCCGTTGTTCAGCGAAATCTTTCCCATGGCACCGATTCACCGGCTCGCGGGAGTCGGTCATTACAGCTTCGAGGATGCACCGCGAGAGATCGCCGAGTTGATCACCGCATTCTTAAAGACCCACTAGCTCGCGGTCAACCGGCTCTCAAAACCGGCTTGCTGCGTCAAGGATCGTGCACTCTGTTGATTTCCGCCGAATCTTGCCCCCCCCGGCGGTTG
Source organism: Burkholderia diffusa (assembly GCF_001718315.1). Classification (NCBI taxonomy): domain Bacteria; kingdom Pseudomonadati; phylum Pseudomonadota; class Betaproteobacteria; order Burkholderiales; family Burkholderiaceae; genus Burkholderia; species Burkholderia diffusa. The sequence goes on from NZ_CP013364.1 coordinate 446,092, forward strand.
GCGGCCAAAACCGGCCGGCCGTCAACAATCGAGGTCCCGTAAACGCATATGGCCCTGGCATTTCGTGGCACGCTGCCCTGCAGCGCGCAATTTCGTCGATTTCGCTTGCACCTGACGCTACGTCAGCTTTTATGGTTGAAACCGACGACTGGAAAAGCAATGCGACTGAAAGCGAGCCGCGCGTCAGGCAGGTTAACGCGCAACTTGCTACGGGCGTGAGCCGCGCGGAAGCTGAATGCGTAGAACCGTCAGCCAGCGACAATTGACGCCGGACCAGCTCGACGATCTTGTCTGCTCCGCATACAACGTCGGCAATATCGGCGCCGTCGAGGCACTACGCTCCGCGAGCCAGAGCAACAATGCCGGCGTTGTGTCCCGCTTGAACCCGTGCGTCTACATCCATCCGTGCGATGCGCATGGCCAGGACGTGTTCAGCCGGTCGACCGCGCGCTGAAACAGCGCGCCCTGTGCGGGCGAATGCGTGCACTTCCCGGATTCATCAACAGGGAGACGATTTCATGGCGTCAGCCGCCGAACTAAAACAGAACGCATCGCTGTATCTCCTCGCGCTGGGGGCCTTTGCAATCGGCACCGAAGGATTCATGCTCGCGGGGCTGCTGCCGATCATCGCGAAGGATCTATCCATCAGCCTCGCAGCGGCAGGGCAGCTCGTCACCGTCTTTTCGCTATCCTATTCGATCAGCTCGCCAATCCTGACGACGGTCAGCGCGCGCGTCAACCGGAGGCGCTTCCTGATCGTCGCATTGCTGTGTTTTACCGCTGCCAATTTCGCGGCTTGCGCATCGCCCGGCTATCCGACGCTCCTGGCCGCGCGCGTGCTGCTGGCGGTGTCGGCTGGCCTGTACATGCCGAGCGCGAATGCGCTCGCCGGCTCGCTCGTCGCGCCGGAGCGCAGGGGGCGCGCGCTCGCGACCGTCCATGGCGGGATCACGATCGCCGTCGCGCTCGGCGTGCCGCTCGGCGCGTGGATCGGCGGCCACTTCGGCTGGCGCGCGACGTTCGTCGGCATCGGCGTGCTGTCCGCGATCGTGACGCTCGGGGTGGTGGTCGGCCTGCCGAGCGGGATCGGCGCGAACCTGTCGGTGCCGTCGCTCGCGCAGCGCGTGGCCGTCGGGCGGCAGCCCGCCGTACTGGTCACGCTGCTCATCACGACCCTGTGGGCCGCGGGCATCTGGACCATCTACCCGTATCTCGCGCCGTTCCTGACGGGTCGCCCCGGCTTCAGCGGCGCGGAAGTCGGCGCCGTGCTGCTGCTGTACGGCGTGTTCGCCGGAATAGGCGTGTTTATCAGCGGCCGTGCGATCGACCGCCTCGGCAGCGGCAAGGTGCTGATCGTCTGCCTGGTCGTGATGATGCTGTCGTACGAGAGCCTTACCGCCAGCGCGCTGCACTTGGAGCCCGCGCATGCGCGCGTCGCGATCCTGGTCGCGATCGCCGCGTGGGGCGCGGCTGGCTGGGCATTCAACCCGGCCCAGCAGACCAAGCTGATCGGCATCGCCGGCCTCGACGTCGCGCCGGTCTCGCTGTCGCTCAATTCGTCGTTCACGTATCTCGGCTTCGCGCTCGGCGCGGCGCTCGGGTCGTTCATCGTCGCGTACAGCTCCGTGGCGGACATCGGCGCGATCGGCGGGCTGTCCGAACTGGCCGCACTGATCATCACGCTGGCGGCCAACCGCTATGCCCGACGCGCGTGCACGTCGCGGTCCAGGCCGCCGCCCCGCGCGCCGACCGCTCGACGCAGCCGTGACACGGCGCGTACGCAAGACGTCGAAGGAGACGCCATGAGCCGGGAAGGAATCAATGTACCGTACGACACCGGCCGAACTGCAGCGGCGCCAAGCGATACCTCACGCCAACTCCGGGGGCAGTTCGTCGGCGGGTTAATCGGGTCATCGAACGCTCCCGCATGCTGCCCACGCACTGTCAGACCTCGGGGTCGCTGTCGTGGAAAACCTTCTTTGAAACGGCTGTCATTGCCGATACGTTGAGTGCATTGGGATACATCCACAGCAACGCGTGGACTCCCGAGGAATTGAACCAGCGCTATCTCGCAAACCGCGATGACGGGCTGCTTATCGGTGCGACACCCGCGCGTCTGGTTCTGGCAACGGTCTGAGATTGCTTCTCGGTGGGGCGATCCATACCCCGATCCAGGTAAGCCTGACTTGCGCTTCGACCGCGTGCCGATCTCCAACGTCTCCTTCTGGGAACATTGAAGGACCGCTTCGGGGCGAATCATGCCTTTTACATGAACGCTGCTTAGGAGGAGATCGCAGCGCTCGGTCGCTCGGTCGTCGGGCACTACCCGGCCAACTTGAGACATTCGACGCGGCAGCCTACTTCGTCGACAATCGGAAATCCGAGCGCCGAACGATTTGCGAGGCAACCGACGGTCAGCGAGTGGAGCGTCCATGCGACGTGGTTACCGCGCAAATTGGGGCAGTTGGATAAGTGGTTTGTCCGGGGCCTAAGCCAGCGATAATGCTGGCAAAAGAACCGAGGAAATGACGAAGAGAACCCGACGGACGCACTCAGCGGCGTTCAAAGCGAAGGTAGTGCTGGCAGCGGTCAAGGGCGAGTGGACGTTGGCTGAACTGGCGCAGCAGTTCGATGTGCAAGCGCCACAACCAAGCGCTCGTCGCGCTCGTACGGCGCCGCCGCGACGTTCTGTTCGCCATGCTGCGCGACGGTACCAATTACCAACCCAAGTCAGCCCCTAACACTTGGCGAAACTCATAGCCCCCCCGGACGGGACGCAATACCCGCTCGAGCGCACGAAGTGGTGCGATTTTTTGTCAAAGAATGGACATCGCAAAGCAAACTCACTTCACATTAAAAATGTCATGAATCTATCTTTCGATTATTTTCCAGTCAGAATGATGGTTGCAAAAATCATATTGCTTTCAATATCTCAGGCGGCATTTCCTGCCACGAAAGTAGTAGAATCGACTCATCCAATGTATTACGGCAAGGTAGATGGAGACAGGCTAATATCACTTACAATTCCGCCGCGAGAGCTAATTCTCGATATGAATCCTGTTAACTCCATAAAATCTGAAGCGAATGATTTCAAACAGGCTCGTTATTATTTTCCGAATGCCAACACTCCACTGTCAGTGGTAAAGAATTTAGAGAGAATCTACAGATTCGACCGACGTCGAGATGTTCCTATCGTGTCCTCAAGTCTTGATTGGGTCATCGCAGAATATTTCAAAGCAAACTCTCATGTTCCCATTTGTCGTTTCAGGCTCCTAGGGAAGAGCGTCGAGCGCCAGGAGCAACTTGATTTTTCAGGAAAAGTAATCAAAATTATTCTGATCGGCTGGGCACCTCGAAATTCAACGGAAGATGAAGAACGGGTCCCAGATCTCTCGGTATTGGGTGAGCACCCCGCATGGATTCGCGTATTGCGAGTGACGCCTGACGGAAGAAAAACTCTGGTCGCAGAGGCCTGGAAAGCGACAGATGTTCCATTCGATGCGCCAACGGATAGCGAACCGAAGGCGAGTGATCTCTATTTTGGATTGCCAAATGGAGCCAGACGCTGGCGTTCGATAGCAGATTTTACGAAATATAACGAAATTGACCTTCACGCAGCATGTTTATCGGGGGCTAGACCGAGGTAGGACGTGATCCTGAAATTATACTTATTTTTCGTAACTGAGCGCCTTGATTGTCGCTTGTGGGTCCGACTTATGCTTCTTATGCATCACGCACATAGCCAAGATGGTAGTCACGCTCGATCATGGAACGTTGCCCGGCGGGGCAATATCGCATTCGTTCCTGTCGTCACGTGTTGAAGTTCGAAGTTTGTGCTAATAGCGTCCGCCGCAACGCTAATCGTGTCCGTTAATTCTGCTAACGCAGCCATCTACGGTCCTTGAACGCTCGTTTCTCGCGATAACGGCTAATCGCGCGCGGCGCGGCAGCAAAGTGACCCGACAGCCGAAATACAGAGGCGGGGACTGTTTCCAAAACCGTGTGATGCACACTACAGAATTCGGCTGTCGGATCGAGCCACTCACGTTTCCAGCGAGGCACTGAAACGTCCGCGTCGTTCAGCACGAGGCATCTGAAGCAGTACGGCACGCAGCGCCAGTTGAAGAGCCCGGCCGATGGCGTCTGGATGTGCCTCAATCTGTCTTCATCAAGACGTGCGAGCGTTGAGAATCGTTGAAGCGCTGGTTGAGAAATCGGAGGAAAAAGAATCCATCCAGCAGTCCCAAGCGAGGGCAGCGGCTCGCTCGAGCTCATCTGCCACAGCATCGCAACGCTCACCTGATATCGCGTCGCGACACGGCCTAACCAGCCACCAAAGGCCTCCTCGTAGAAGGGCCTGGGGGCAATCGGCCATGGAACGACGTTACTGCTCGACTCGGCAGACATGCTCGAGATGCGTAATGTCGATAAATTCGTCGCCGTTGCGAATTGATAGCTCGGCGGCATCGTTCAGCAACGTGGATACGCGACAGCGAATGGCCATTCTGACGCGCAGCGAACGACTCTGAACGACCCTAAGCGGTCGCTCAGTATGAGATCCCGTCAATGACCTTTCGCAAGATAAACGAGACACTTCGATGTACGACGCCCCATCATTTATGAGATCGTTGAATTTAATTCTGTGGACCGAACTTCCTATCGTAGAACGGTCGCGGGGATCGGACTGACCATTTCATTATGTCGTAGTTCGGAGGTTTCGGCCGATGCTGGCGGCGGTTTGAACTGCCGGAGCGCATTGTGGGCCATCCTGGACTGATCACCATGAGCATGCGCGAGCTGGATCGTCTGAAGATCGTGGAAGCCGTGATCGAGCAGCGTCTGATGCCTTGGCAAGCCGCGCAGCGGCTCGGAATCAGTCGACGGCAGATTGAACGACTGGTCGCCCGATATCGTGCTGCTGGCCTGGCGGGACTGGTTTCGCAGCGTCGTGGCCACGCAAGCAATCATCAACTTCCCGAGGATCTGGCGCATTGAGCCTTGAGCCTGATCCGCGAGCGCTACGCGGATTCTGGGTCGACGCTGGCGTGCGAGAAGCTGCCTGAATGTCATGGCATTGACCTGGCTGTCGAGACGGTTCGTACGCTGATGAGGGCTTCCGGCCTATGGATTCCACGCAAGCAACGCCCGCCGAAGGTCTACCAACCGCGCAACCGCTGTGCATGCCTGGGCGAACTGATTCAGATCGACGATCGAACGCCGTGCAGCGCAGCAAATCCGTTCTCTCGCCCGTGGGACGTGACGCCCAGCCACGGGAGCGCGCGATGGAGGTAGCGTTTGCACGCCGTCCGGGTCACGCTCACAATAAGCGTTCCGGCGGCTTTCCGCACCGGAACGGATGGAGGGCGAAATGAACGATCCCTATGATCTTCAGCGCTTTGTCGACGCACAAGATCCGGTGTATGCGCAGGTATGCGACGAGTTGAAGAGCGGACTCAAGCGAAGCCACTGGATGTGGTTCGTATTTCCACAGATTGAAGGACTTGGCGACAGCGCGATGGCGCAACGGTACGCGATCTCGACACTGGCCGAAGCCGTCGCGTATCTTCAGCATCCGCTGCTCGGCAAAAGGCTGCGGGAATGCACACGGCTGGTAAATCAGGTCGAAGACCGTTCGATCCAGACGATTTTCGGGTATCCGGATTACCTGAAATTCCGATCGTCGGTCACGTTGTTCGCGCACGCGACTGCCGACAACGCGGTGTTCGTGGCGGCGCTCGAGAAATATTTCGGCGGCGAGGCCGATCACAATACGCTCGCGCGAATCTAGGCGGTGCCGGTCTCGAGCGGCCAGATCTTGCCACTCGTCAGCGAGCGGTGGATGGCAAGTTCTGCCTGCATGCTGACGAACGGATTCACGTTCAGCCGGCACGCCGATTCCGATGCGACGAGGCGGCCTATTCTCGATCCTCCACGTCAGGTTCCATTTCCGTTTCTTGAATCGCTCCTTCACATCGCCGAACGATACTTGTGTCTCGCCGACGATCTGTTCGGCCTTGCCCACCATCTCCTTCAGCTTGCCCTTTGCTTCCGTGAGGCGGCTTCTCACCTGGTCTTTGTTCGTGACATCGCTCGTTGAAACTGACGAATGCTCGAACTGCGAATGCCCGATCAGGCGCGCCGATCCGAATCACATGAAACGTCCGTGCAGGTACGGCGATTGCGACGGTCAAACCGTTCGCGCTTGTGGACGGCAAGTTGACGGCCAAACGCTTGCCGCTGCCCAGGCTCTCGTTTCTGTAACGGGTGCCGACGGCAAGGCCGGCCGTGGCCACTCGCTTTCAATCCTGCGGAGGAAGCATGAACATGCTCACTAGCGCCGGCCCGCTGGTTTCACTGATCGCCGGCATTCTCATCCTCGTGATACCCCGTCTTCTGAACTATATCGTTGCGCTCTACCTGATCATCATCGGGTTGCTCGGTCTGTTCGGGGGACGTCTCCATTGAATCGATACGACCGCGAAATAGCTGATTACGACCCATATCGGTTACGTCGTCGTGCCATGCGTGGGTCCGGGGCTGGCAAGCACCGCCAGCGCAATGCGCGCGTTCGCGAATTGGCTCCATCGATCGCGAAATAAAATGCGTAAGACGTGGATCGCGTAGTTCAACCAGCAAGCGAAGTATCTCCGGTTCGTATGGGAACGAATCGTGCTCGTCGTCAGGTATCGAATGGAGGACAGCACAATGAAACCCGTGACAATTTCGAACCGCAAGACTCTGGCGACACTCGTGGCGAGCGGCACTCTCGCCATGGCCAGCGTGGCCTTCGCTCAGGTCTACGTTGCACCTCAACCGCGGCACGAAGAACCGGCCCCGGCACCTGATGTGTCGGTAACGATAGGCATGCACGGCGACCGTTACTGGGACGGCCATCGTTATTGGGAACATGACGCGTGGATGCATCGTCATCCGCATGAACATGATCCGTGGCGTGAGCACGAACGCGAGCACATGCACGAACACGAATATCGTGAATAGTGCAAACCGGCCGCCAGAGACCGGAGAAACCGCGGCTGCTCCACATTCTCATACTGCGCACGAACCCGCTGACTTATTCGGACAACAGATATATCCGCATCAAAACGCGCTCATCAGCGGCTGGATCAGATCGGCGGCCATCAGTCGCCTGAGGCCGGTCGCGTAGTCGTATCCGACCGCCGTGGTACAAAGCGTGCCGCATGTGCCGTTCGGGCCGCTTTCGAGAAGACACACTCCCGAAATCAGGCCAAGGCGGTCCGGTGGATGCTGCATGTTCCCGCAGCACGCGCTTGACGGGCGATCGCTCGAAATCGCGCGCCACCGGCGTATCGAAAGCGGCGGACATCCCCTGCCCGCCGCCGCTCAACGCTGTTCAACCCCGATCAGAACTGGTACCCCGCCCCGACCACCGCACCGAAGTCCGACCGTGCATTACCCGTCACCGACGCCTTGACGACCCAGCGATTGTTCTCCGTCACGTACGAATACCCGGCCGCGAAACCTTGTTGCCCGTGATAATTCGAAGTCGCCGCCGACACCATCGAACGCCCTGCCCCGGTCGGCTGCGGCAACCCGGCCACCGCCATCGCCGACGCCACGCCGCCGTACATGTCCTTCTTCAGGTCGTTGAACGCGTTGTACACCTGCCCGATCCGCTGGTCGGTGTAGCCTTTCGCCTGCGTCGACGCTGCGTTGAGGTTGTCGTTGAGCTGCTGCACGTTCACCGCATCGGTCGGCGCCGTGCCGGCCGCCACGTTCGTGACCTGGCGCTCGCTGCCCTTCGCGCCGACCGAGAACGAGTTGTCGCGATCGGCAATCGAGCCCTGGCCGACCGCCACTGCATTCTTGCCCGTTGCCGTCGCCGTCGATCCGATCGATCCCGCATCCGCGCGCGTGATCCACGACGTGTTTGCATCTGTCGCCGCCGCGCGGACCTTGTCGTTGATCGCCGCGGTCTTCAGTGCATCGTTGAACTGAGCCATGTTGACCGCATCGTTGGCGTTCACACCGGCCGCGACACCGCTCAGCACGCGGTCGCCCGCCGTGCCGGCAAAGTTGACGCTGGTGCCGCCCGAATCCTTGCCGACCGTGATCTGGCCGTTCGGATCCTGCTGCTGCACGAGGCCGGCCTTCCCGTTCGCAATGTCGGTCACGTTGTTCTGAAGGTTGGCGATATCGGTCGTGTTTTTCGACACCTGCTGGTTCGTCGCGTAGAGCTGAGAACCGTTGACAGCGTCCGTGCTGGCCGTGCCGAGCGTGCCGGCCTTCACGTTGGTGATGCGCGTGCCGCCCGCACCGCCGAGCGTGATCGAGCTCTTCGAGCTGTCGTCGTACTGCACGGCGAGCGCGCCCAGCTGATCGAGATTCGACTGCACCGATTTCAGTTGCTTCACGTTCACGGCATCCGTATCGTCGGTGCCGGCCGCGACGTTCTTCAGCACGACCGCCGCGTTCGCGTTGCCGCCGATCAACGACACCGAGTTCAGCCGGTTGCCGCTGCCGTCGACGTCGTACTTGACGACATTCTTCACGGCCTCGCCAGTCTGGTTCGATACCTGCGTGATTTGTTGCTCGAGATCGGACTTCACGCCGTACAACTGGCCGCCGTTCACCGCATCGGTGCTGCCGGCGGCGACGTTCCCGTCGGCGACGTTGGTCAGTTTCGTCGATGCGCCTCCACGAGCGGCGCTGTATGCGCCGAGCGTCGGATCGAACTGCAATGCATCCTTCTGCAGCCCGGCGATCGCGGTCGTATTGCCCGCGATGTTGGTTTCGGCGTTGCCGATGCGCGTCTCGTGATTTTGAAGCGTCGTGGTGTTGCCGACGACGCGACCATCGAGGTTCGTCAGCGCGTCGCCGACATTGTTGAACGAATCGCCACCTACCTTGTATGCAGGCGCCGTGATCGAGCCGTCAGGATTCGCCGTTGCACCGCCGCCGAGCGCGGCCGCCGTGCCGTCGATCGCGCGGCGCAATTGCGCGCCGTTCACCGCATCCGTGCTGCCGGCCGACACATCGCCTTGCGCGACATTGGTCACGCGCACCGGCACCCCGCCGTTACCCGCGCCGAGCGAAACCTGCCGCTTGCCGGCATCGTCGTATTTCACGGCGAGCGCGTCGAGCTGGCTCGTGCCGTCGTGGATCGCCGCGTTCAACTGGTCGACGTTGACCGCGTCGGTACCGTTCCGGCCGGCCGCGAGGTTGCCGATGCGCTGCGGGCCGTTGCCGCCATGGCTCGCGTCGTAGGTCCCGAGGTTTGCGTTCCATTGCAGCGCATCCTGCTGCAGCGCCGCGATGTTGCCGGCGTTCGTCGTGACCTGGTCGCCGAGCTTCGTCACGTTGTTACCGACGTTGGCGATCGACTGATTCAGCGTGTCGGTCGCCTTGCCGAGCTGGCCGACGTTCACCGCATCGTTCGCAGCCACGCCATCCGCGACGTTGTGCAGGCCAACCGGTGCCGGCGCACCCTGGCCGCCGAGCGTGACGCCGCCATGCGCATCGTCGTCGTACTGCACCGCGTTCTTCGTCGCGTTGCCGATCTGGTTCGCGACCGACGTGCTCAGATTACCGATCGTCGTGCTGACGCTGTTGCTCACGCTCGTGCTGAGCGATGCGAGGCCGCTGCCGAGCTGGCCGACGTTCACGGCGTCGTGCGGATCCTTGCCGTCCGCGACGTTGTGCAGCGTCGTGCCGTTCGGCCCGGCAAACGTGACCGAGTCGAAGCCCCTCTGACCGTCGTACTTCACGTTGCGCGCATCGGCTGCCTGCAGGCCGCCGATGTTCGACGCCGCCGTGCTGAGCGACGCATTGATGCCGGACACGTTGTTCTGCAGGTTCGTGATGTTCGCGGCAGCGGTCGACAGCGACGTCTGCAGCGGTGCAACGCTACCCTTCAATTGCCCGACATTGACCGCATCCGTATCGGCGACACCTGCGGCAACACCGCTGATTGTCGTGCCGTTGCTGCCGTCGAGTGCGATCGCGGCATGCGAATCGTCGGTGTATCTGACGACGTTCTGCGTCGCCGTCACGATGCTCGTGCTGAGGCTGTTGCCGACGCTCGTCACGCGCTGGTCGACGTTCGCGATCGACGTCGACAACGCATTGCCGACGGAGGTCACGCGGGCGTCGACGTTGCCGATGCCGGTGCTGAGCGTGCTGTTGACGTTCTTCAGTTGCTGGACGTTGACGGCATCCGTATCGGCCGCGCCGGCCGCAACGTTCTTGAGCTGGCGCTCGTGGCCGAGCGAGCCGAACGAGACAGCGCCGCCGACCGGTGCCGCCGTGCCGCCTAACACGGGCGTGCCGCCGTTGTTCGCGCCGGTGCTGCCCGAACCGATCGCGACCTGGTTGTCGTCATTCGTCTGCGCGCCGGCGCCGATCGCGACGGACTGCGTGCCGCCCGCACGTGTCTGGGTGGCCGCGTCGTACGCGGCGCCGTTCGATACGCCGTCGCTCGTGGTCGGATTCGCGCCGCCGATCGCAATCGAGCGATCGCCGCTCGCGAGTGCCGAGTGACCGAGCGCGATCGAGCTCGTGCCGTGCGCATCCGCGACGTTGCCGAGCGCCATCGAATAATCGCCGATCGCGGCCGACTGGCGGCCCATCGCGAGTGCCGTATTGCCTTGCGCGAGCGCGACCGTGCCGATCGCCGTGGCCGAGTTCGCTAGCGCCTGTGCACCGACGCCGATCGCAATCCCGCCGCCGCTGCTGGTGCCGCTCTTGCTGCCGGCATTCGACTGGTCGCCGATCGCGATTCCGCTGGAACCGGCCTTCGCATTCGTGCCCGACGTGAAATTCGTGCTGCTGGTCGCGACGTAAGTCCCGCTCTTCGTCGCAATACAGGCGGTATTCGTCCCGTCGATGCATTGCCCGTTCAACGCATTGTCCGGGTTGCCGCGATCGACGAAATTGTCTGCATGTGCGGCCCCCGCGACCAGCACGCCTGCGCCTGCGAACATGGCGGCGACGAGCGCCGGGATCTGGTTCCTCTTCATTTTCTTCTGCTCCGTTTATAGCGTTCGATTTGAATACGGACTACTTACGTTTATTCACAGCTTCCAGCTCGACTCCAACTCCGACTTCAGTGCGAAACGCGCTGCGCGCCCTGCGTCACCCGCCAGGCCGATGGCGATACGCAGCCGCCGCTCATGTCGACAACGCGCGCGCAGCGCCGGGCCGCCGCATGATTTCCGGCCCGCTTCTTTCATTCGATAAATAAATAAGGAATGCAGACTTCACGGTCAGGACGAGTTCCCCCGACCGATTCTCACGGTTCAACCCGTCACGCCGAACATTCCGAATTTGATGCCACGCCGGCCGCGACCAACCCCGTCTCTTTTATTTCATTGCGTGAAACTGGGTGAACCTCTTCGCGGCCGCTCTTTTCTTTTGCTTGAGCGGCGACATTGCCACGCCGCCCGATCCACCCGTCATTCAAAATTCGGACGAATTATGAGACACCACCCAACATCAGAAAAGACAGCATTCTTCATACATTGTAAAACTCAATATTTTCAAACACTTGCATCTCATTACATGCGCACGCAAACGATTAACCACATTTACACTTAATAAAAATGTTTTCACGAACGGACAAATGCTTTGCCGGAGCGGATTAAAAGCACGCGTGATTTTTTTAAATTTTTTAAAAAAGCCGTCGCACACCCGCCAGCACCCCGGACGACACGCGAATCCGAGTGTCCGCGATAACCGATAAGGCGAAAAACACCGAAAACGAGATCACCGCGCCAAAGCGCGAAAACGGCGAATGGAAAAATAGAAGCCCCCGTCATCTGGCGCGAAGCGGAATAACCTCCTACAATTCCGCTCGCATCGATTCCGGTACCGGCAATCATCCGCGCCTTTATCGGCCAGTGATCAGAACAACGAACGCCGAGTATTGCGCCGCCCCTGCCTGCCGTGCAGTCCGGCGACGTCCGCTTGTCGATGCGAGCGTGCCATGCGCATTCGCGAAGTCGCGTCGCGGTTTCCGACGATTTTCCCGAACGAAATCGCCGCCGCGCTGGAACGCTCTCCGCAGTCTTTCCCGAACAGGTGCACGATGCCTCGACCGAGCTCCGCATTGGGCCGCGCCCATATCCTGATCGTCGACGATCAGCCCGAGCAACTGCGCTTGCTGATCGATATCCTGCGCGGCACCGGGTGCCGGATCAGCGTCGCTTTCGACGGATTGCAAGCGTGCGAGCGTGCGCAGGCGCTCGTGCCGGACCTGATCCTGATGGATGTGCGCATGCCGCGCATGGACGGCTTCACCGCATGCCGCCGGCTTGCCGCCGATCCGCTGACGAGCGCTATTCCGGTCATTTTCCTGACGGTGGCCGGCGAGTTGCACGAGCGCGTCGAGGGGCTCGAGATCGGCGGCGTCGACTATGTGGTGAAACCGTTCGAGCCGGCGGAAGTCATCGCACGAATTCGCGTACAGCTGATGCGAACGGTCCGCCCGGTTCCGGCGGATACGGAGGATATGGCGGAGGCGCCCGCCCCGTTCGCGGCCGGCAAGGACGACGACATCATCGTGCGCGCGGCGATTCGCCATCTGTCGCGATCGCTGAACGATCCGCCGACGGTCGAGCAACTGGCGCGCGCGGTCGGCACGCATGAGAAGCGCCTGTCGCGCGCGTTTCGCGACAATCTCGGGCAGACGGTGTTCGAGTATCTGCGGCACGAACGCCTGCGGATCGCCCAGGATCTGCTTGATTCGACGTCGCTCAGCATCGCAAGCATCGCGAAGGAGATCGGTTTTTCCTCACCGGCGAATTTCGCCACCGCGTTCCGCGAACGGTTCGGCATCACGCCGACCGAATGGCGACGACAGCGCCATGCAGCCGGACGCGCGACGGCCCGTAAGCCGCAGCGCGACGCGTAGTCGCGCCCGGCATGACGATCGCGACTACCAGTTGTATTTCGCGCTCGCCAGCACCGTTCGCTCGTTGCCGAACACACATACCGCGTACGACTGGCAGCCGCTGACGTAGCGTCGGTCGAACAGGTTCGCGACATTCAACGCAAACCGCCAGTGACGCAGGTCGTAGTGCATCGCCAGGTCATACAGCGTGGCGCTCGGCACCGTCAGCAAGTTGTCCGGCGCGCCGGCCAGCGCGCTCTGGTAGCGCACGCCGGCACCGATGCCCACGCCCGCGAGCGCGCCGCCGTGCCAGGTCCAGTCCGCCCAGAGCGACGCCATTTGTCGCGGCAGCGGCACCGACACCGGCCAGTTGTTCAACGACGCATCGTTCGCCTGCACGTTCTTGACGTCCTGGTACGCGTACGACGCGACGATCGACAACTCGCGCGTCACCTTTCCGACCGCGCTCAGTTCGACGCCGCGCGAACGCACTTTTCCGGTCTGCATGGACGACGTGCCGGTGCGATCGAGACTCGGCGGCGTCGGCGTGACGACGTTGGTCTGATCGATCCGATAAACAGCCGCGGTGAGCATCAGGTTCCGTCCGGGCGGCTGCCAACGCAGCCCGGCCTCGGTCTGCACGCCGCGCGTCGGTTTCGGCAAGCCGCCGCCGTACATGCGCACGCCGATCACCGGATCGAACGACGTCGAGTAGCTGGCGTAGGGCGCGAACCCCGCATCGCCCTGCCAGGTGAGCCCGATGCGTCCGGAAAACGCACTGATGTCCTGCTGCGTGCCGGTTCTGGCCACCCGGTCGTCGAAGCGCGCGCTCACGCGATCCTCCCGGCCGCCGAGCGTGAGCGTCCAGCGGTTCCAGCGGATCTGATCCTGCGCGTACGCGCCGAGCGTGTTCATGGCCGTGTACTGATCGAAACGCCCGAGCGACGTCCGGCCGGAAAAGATCGCGGCCGTCACCGGAAGATAGACCGGGTGGTACAGGTTCAGTGACGGCGCCAGCGCGAGCCACACGCTGTTGGTCGTCGTCTGCCGGTCGAATTGCAGGCCGAGCAGCAACGTGTGTTCGAGCGGGCCGGTGGCGAAGCGCGCCTGCGCACGGTTGTCGATGTCCAGCCGGCTGTAGTTCAACTGGAACAGCCCCGCGGTACGCATCATGTTGGTCGTACTGCCGGGCGCAAACCCGTTGCCGAATACCGTCGCGTCGTCCAGCGACAGTCGCGACCAGCGCACGTCCTGCTGCAGCGTCCACATCGCATCGACGCGATGTTCGAGCGCGTAGCCGAGCGACCATTGCTTCTTCCGATAGTCGTTGAACGCCGGGTCGCCCATGTAGATGTCCTGCGACAGGCGCCCGTTCGGGTTCGGCAGCACCGTGCCCGCCGCCGGCAGGAAGTTCGACGAAATGTCGCCGTGATCCTGCAGGAACGACGCGGACACCGTCAGCGACGTGTCGGCCGTCGGCCGCCAGCGGAACGACGGCGCCACCGCGACCCGCCGGTCGGCGTTCGGACCGGTCACCGCATTGCCGTCGCGCGCGACGCCAACGAAGCGGTACGCATACTTGCCGTCCGGATCGAGGGTGTCGCCGACGTCGAGCATGGTCTGCTTGCGCGCGTCGTTGCCGATCTGCACGCCGGCTTCGCGAATGCGCTCGCCGTCGGCGAGCTTGGTGTGCGTATCGACGATCGCGCCGGGCTCACCCGCGCCGTACAGCACCGACGTCGGCCCGCGCAGCACGGCGACCGAGTCGATCGTGTACGGATCGACGCGCCAGTTCGCGATGACCGCCGTGTTCGGCGCCGGCACGCCGTCGACGTACAGCGTCGGCGTGAAGCCGCGCAATGCCGCATACCAGTCGGTGCGCGTGTCGGCGCCGAACGTCGCGAAACCCGGCACGTAGCGCAATGCCTGATTCAGGTCGGTCGCGCCTGTCATCTCGATCTGCTGCGCGGTCACAAGGTTGGTCGTCTGCGGGATTTCTGCGACAGGCGTGTCGGTCCTGGTGGCGGTGGCCGTGCGCAGCCCCACGAGCCCGAGCGACGCACAGTCGGCCTCGCCTGCCACGTCGATCTTTGGCAGCACCGCCGCCGCGTCGGCTGGCCGCACCGTCGCCGTACCGGATGCCTGCGCGTGTACACCGCCTGCGGCCGCCGCGCACAACGTCCCCCCGGCCGCGATCGCGATTGCGCGTCGCACCGAACCTGTCGCCGTTCCCATCGTTTCGATACTCTCCGTCGTCCCGCCGCGGCCCCGCCGCCGCGTGGTGCTGCCTGCCGCGCACGAATCGGTGCGCGTCGATCGATTGCGTCGTTTTCGAGCGCGTGAATGATATCGCCGCACATTGCGCGGTCCTTATAAAAATGCATGCGGCCGCGATCCCGGTGTCGCGGACGCATGAGCGTTCACCATGTCCCGTACAGCCGCCCGTGTCGCGCGCGTTCAACGGAGAACGCGACGACCGCACGCCGTGCAATCCGTGCGCTTGACGCGCAGACCTGTCCGATCATATTGGCGACGTCGACGCGGCAACCGTCATTGCCGCCATGCCCGCGCATGCCTGGAGCGACTGACCCGCACCGCGCGTCGTTCGAACCGTTCCTCCAGGTCCGCATTCCTGCGCGTCATCGCGCCGTTCCCCGGTTCTTCTCGTTCGTCGAACGATACCGATGCGGCTTCAACGGCATGCGCTTGTCGCTGCCTCCGGCCTGGAAAGCGGTCTGAAACATCGCACCATGTCATATGTCGTGCGACAACTATGTGAAATGGTGGGAATCCATCGTTTTGGATGTCTGAAAAGCCTGCGGCCCGACCGCCGGTGACGATCATATCTCGCAAACGTATCAATCGCCATTTTTTGGCGACACTATTAGCATGTTAATCAACGAATCCACTGCAATCGGCTTCCGAAAAATAGATCGCCCCCAAACGCCAGTTCATGGTCGAAAACGCTGATCCTTCCAGTACAATCCGCATCGTCATGCGATGACTGATTTCAAAATGGCGCTGTCTCTTTTCAGCTGAGTCCGATCAAGGAAGGACGCACACGACATGAACGACCCGCGGCTTCGGCCTGAATCCGGCGCGCGCATTTCCCGGCGCACCTTCCTTTACAGCATCGGCGCGCTCGCGCTTTCCGCTTGCGGCGGCACGGGAGCGAGCGAAAGCGTCGCCGGCACCACGGCCGCCGCGACCGGCAACCGTGCGCTCGCGCGCGTGGCCACCGGCACCACGGCCATCGCCACGAATGACGCGTTCGCGCATCCGGGCCTGCTGCACGCCCAAGCCGATTTCGAGCGGATCGCGCAGAAAGTGGCGGCCGCCGCATCGCCATGGCGCGAAGGCTGGAACACGCTGATCGCGAACGGGCATGCGCAGTTGTCTTGGTCGCCGCGCCCGCAAGCCGTCGTCACGCGCGGCGGCACCGGCTCGCAGAACTACCCGGTGCTGTACAAGGACATCGCGGCCGCGTATGCGTGCGCGCTGCGCTGGCGGATCTCGGGCGACACCGCGTATGCGGACAAGGCCGTGCAGATCATGAATGCGTGGTCGTCGACGCTGCAGAACCTCGCCGGCGACTCGAACGTCGACCTGGCGGCCGGCCTCTACGGCTACGAATTCGCGAACGCCGGCGAGATCATGCGCACCTACCACGGCTGGGCCGCCGCCGACTTCGCCGCTTTCCAGACGATGATGGCCGGCAAGTTCTACCCGATCAACGCCGATTTCCTGAACCGCCACAACAACACCGACATCACGCACTACTGGGCGAACTGGGATTTGTGCAACATCGCGTCGATCATGGCGATCGGCGTGCTGTGCGACGATCACGCGAAGTTCGACGAAGCCGTCAACTACTTCATCGACGGGCCAGGCAACGGCGCGATCGCGCAAGCCGTGTACTACGTGCATCCCGGTCATCTCGGCCAATGGCAGGAGTCGGGCCGCGACCAGGGGCACAACACGCTCGGCATCGCGCTCGGCGGTGCGATCTGCGAAATGGCGTGGAACCAGGGCATCGACCTGTACGGGCACGACAACAACCGTTTCCTCGCGGGTGCCGAATATGTCGCGAAGGCGAATCTCGTGCAGCCGGACGGCACGTTCCTTCCGGTGCCGTACGTGCCGTATGCGAACGCCGATGTCACGCAGGCGCATTTCTCGAGCGCCAGCCAGGGAACGATCCGTCCGTGCTGGGCGCTCGTCTACAACCATTACGTGAACCGCAAGGGGCTGTCCGCGCCGTGGTCCGCGAAGTTCGCGCGCGCGATCCAGCCCGAAGGCGGCGGCGGCAACTACGGCGAAACGAGTGGCGGATACGATCAGCTCGGCTACGGCACGCTGACATGCACGCGCGACCCCGTTGCGCCCGCAACGGCACCGAGCGGGCTGACCGCGTGGCCGGCCGCCGGACAGGTCGTGTTGTCGTGGTGGGGCGTCGCGAACGCCGCCAGCTACAACGTGAAGCGCGCCGCCACGACGGGCGGGCCGTACAAGACCGTGGCAAGCGGCATCGTCGATCCGCTCACCTACACGGACACGCCCGCGCAAGGCATCTGGTACTACGTCATCAGTGCGCAGACCGCATCGGGCGAATCCGCGAATTCGGCGGAAGTCACTGCGTCGACAGCGCTGCAACTGCATACGATGCTGACCTTCGACGAGACGAACGGCACGACCGCCGCGGACGCGTCCGGCAACGGCCATGCGGGCACGCTCGTCGGCGGCACATCACGCGTGTCCGGGAAGACCGGCAACGCGGTGTCGCTTGACGGCGCCAGTGGCTACGTCGCGCTGCCGAACGACATCGTCGCCGACGTGTCGGATTTCACGATCGCGGCGTGGGTCAACTGGCGCGGCGGACAGACGTGGGCGCGCATCTTCGATTTCGGTTCGGGCACCGGACGTTATCTGTTCGTCACGCCGAAAAGCGCGCGCGGGACGATGCGCTTCGCTATCACCACCAACGGCGGGCATGGCGAGCGCACGATCGACGGCAACACCGCACTGCCGGCCGGGCAATGGGCGCACGTCGCGGTCACGCTCTCCGCAACGACCGCAACGCTCTATCTGGACGGCAATGCAATCGGCTCGGCGAGCGACGTCATCTTCGCGCCATGGCGCATTGGCAAAACCGCGCAGAACTGGATCGGACGCTCGCAATATCCGGGCGATCCGTTCTTCAACGGCGGGATCGACGAGTTCCGCATCCATCGCGGCGCGATGTCGGCCGACCAGGTGAAGGCGCTGGCTCAGCGCGCGTGATGCGTGCCGGGTTCCCGAATGCGTGTCGCGGCGGACCGCGCGTCCGCTGTCCGCCGCCGCGACATCGCGCACGCGCTCACGGCGACCGGTTGAAATAATGCCGGGCCAACGCGACCCAATACCGGACCCCGGCCGGAATGATGTCGTCGTTGAAATCGTATTTCGGGTGATGCAGCGCCGGGGCGGCCGTTCCGGCCGGCGCGTTGCCGATCAGCACATAAGCACCGGGGCGCTCCTCGAGCATGAAGCCGAAGTCCTCGGAGGTCATGTTCGGCGGCACGTTCGCGTAAAGGCGTGCGTCGCCGAAGGTGTCGCGAATCACCGCTTCGCAGAGCGCGGTCTCGGCCGGCGTGTTGACCGTCGCCGGGTAGTACTGAAAGAACTCGACGTCGACTTGCGCGCCATGCGCGCGGGCAAGCGCCTCGCACACTAGCCGGACGTCGCGCTGCAACTGTTGCTGCAATGCCGACGACAGCGTGCGAATCGTGCCGCGCAGCTCGGCGCTGTCCGGAATGACGTTGTCGGTCGTTCCCGCATGGAACATGCAGACGGAAATGACGGCCGGGTCCACGGGATCCTTGTGCCGCGCGGCGATGGTCTGACACTGCAGCACCATCGAACAGGCGAGCGGGACGGGGTCGATGCCCAGGTGCGGCTGCGCCGCATGCGCGCCCTTGCCGGTTACCGTGATCCTGAACCGAGAGCCCGCTGCCATGATGGGCCCGGTGCGCAACCCGAAATGCCCGGCCGGCAAGCCGGGCCAGTTGTGCATGCCGAATACCGCCTCCGCCGGGCATTGCTCGAACAGCCCGTCGTCGATCATCTTCCGCGCGCCCGCGCCGCCCTCTTCGCCGGGCTGAAATACGAAATGAACCGTGCCCGGCAACTGCGGCAGCGCTTTCAGCACGCGCGCGGCGCCGAGCAACATGACGGTATGTCCGTCATGCCCGCACGCATGCATGATCCCTTGCGCGCTGGATGCGTGCGCGAAGTCATTGGCTTCCTGGATCGGAAGCGCATCCAGATCCGCACGGAGCACGATTCCACGCCCCGGGTCCGCGCCGGGCAGGCTCGCGACGACGCCCGTGCCGCCCAGCCCGCGCGTCACCGCATAGCCGAGATCTTCGAGCTCACGGGCAACGACGTCGGCCGTCCGGTGTTCCTCGAATCGCAACTCGGGATGCGCATGCAGGTCGCGACGCAAGGTCGCCCAGTGCGCGTGATGCGTTTCCAATGACGTCTCGGGGATGATGGGGTTTTTCAATTTCGACACCCTCGCAAGGCAAACCGGTTCAAGTCGGGACTGCGGCCGCGTCAATCATGAAACCCGAGAATCGACTTGACCTCCATGTACTCTTCCATCCCTTCGATCCCGTACTCGCGGCCGTTGCCCGACTGCTTGTACCCGCCGAACGGCGCCTGAGGGTCCCATGCCGGGTAGTTCAGGTGTACCTGCCCCGACCGGATGCGCGCTGCCACCGCACGCACGCGCTCCATGTCCGTGCCCTGCACATGCGCGCCAAGCCCGTAGACCGTATCGTTCGCGATGGCGACCGCTTCGTCGACGGTGTCGTAAGGCAGGATCGCGAGGACCGGGCCGAAGATCTCCTGCTGCGCGATCGCCATGTCGGTGCGGACGTCGGAAAAGATCGTCGGCCGCACGTAGAACCCCCGGTCGAATCCCGCCGGCCGCCCGGGGCCGCCGGCGATCAGCTTCGCCCGTTCGTCGATGCCCGCATCGATCATTTGCGCGACCCGGCCGAACTGCGCGCGATTGGCCAGCGGGCCATGCGTCGTCGACTCGGCGAACGGATCGCCGACGACCATTCGCTCCATTGCCGCGACGGCCAGCGCCTCGACATTGCCCAGCACGCCACGCGGCACGATCAACCGGGTCGGCGCGCTGCACGACTGGCCCATGTTCCGGAACGCGGCGGCAACGCCCGGCGCGATGGCGCGCGACAGGTCCGCATCGGGCAACACGACGTTCGGCGATTTGCCGCCAAGCTCCTGCGCGACGCGCTTGACGGTCGGCGCCGCCGCCTGCGCGACCAGCACGCCGGCACGCGTCGAGCCAGTGATCGAAACCATGTCGACTTCCGCGTGCGACGCGAGCGACGCGCCCACCTCCGTTCCGCTGCCGCTCACCAGGTTGAACACGCCCGCAGGCACACCCGCATCGGCGATCACTTCCGCGAACAGCAACGCGCTGAGCGGCGACAGCTCGCTGGGTTTCAGCACCACCGTGCAGCCCGCCGCCAGTGCCGGGCCGACCTTCGCCGTGATCTGATAGATCGGCCAGTTCCACGGCGTGATCAGCGCGCAAACACCGATCGGCTCGCGCACGATCGCGGTCGTCCCGCGCCGGGTGCGAAACGGATAGCTGGCCAGATTGTCGCGCGCGACGCGAATATGTTCGGCCGCAAGCGGCACATGCGCGGTGCGTGCATAGCCGATCGGCGCGCCCATTTCCATCGCGAGCGCCATGGCGAATCGTTCGGCACGCGCCAGGATCAGCATGTGCACGCGGTCGAGGAGCACCGCGCGTTCTTGCGGCGACGTCGCGGACCAGCGTTCGAACGCATTGCGCGCGGCCTGCACCGCACGGTCGGCGTCGCGCGCGTTGCCGAGCGGGATGTCGCACAGCACGTCTTCGGTGGACGGGCAGACGACCGCGAAACGGTCGCCGCCGTCCGGCAAAACCCAGTCGCCGTCGATGAAGAAGCGATCGAGCCTGCCGGCTTCCATCAGACGACGAACCGGTGAATCGGTGGGTGAATTCATTACGGGATGTCCTTGAGTCGATGCCATGCGCCCGCCAGCGGCCGAAGCCGCGGTGTGCCGACTAGAAATCGGCGACCTTGCCCCATGCGGAATCGCCGAACCGGCTCGGCCGATACGGTATCGGGTCCACGATCGGTTGCGCACCCGTGGCGAGATCCGCGATCAGGTGACCGGCGCCGGGGCCGATGCCGAAGCCGTGACCGGAAAAGCCTGCCGCGAGGATCAACCCCGGCACGCCCGGCACTTCGCCGATACCCGGCACGCCGTCCGGCGTGCTGTCGACGAATCCGGCCCATGCATGCGTGATCGTCGATTCGCGCAGTTCCGGGAGCAATTCGACGGCACGGCGGTACGTTTCGGCGACCGTCGGCATGTCCGGCTTCGGATCCAGGATGCGCACCGCCTCCATTGGCGTCGGCGCATCGAGCCGCCATCGCTTCAGCGTTTCGTGTCCGCCGCGCATCCCTTCGAGACCGCCCGGCAGAAGATTGCGCCAGCGCTTCGCGAACATCGGCACGAACTGCGGCGCGAATCGCAGGAACTGCGGCGTCACGTCCACGCGTGCGCGGCCGCTGATGGCCAGTGCATAGCGCCCGTCGCCGCGGCGCGTCACGGACACGCCGGACGTATACAGTGCATCCGGCAAGCGCTGTTCGATGGGCGACACGCTCAGGATCGACTGGCGGATCGACGCCTGCGGAAACCGGATGCCGAGCTGACGGCAAAACGACGACGCCCACGCGCCGCCGGCGAGCACGACCGTCCTGGTCCGGATCACGCCGGCTTCCGTGACGACACCGCCGACGCGCCCGCCCTCCAGCTCGATGCCGCGCGCCGCGCAGTGCTGGTTGACGCTGCCGCCGAGCTTCATCAACGCGGCCGCCACGGCCGGCGCGGCTTTCCCCGGGTCGGCCGTGCCATCGCTCGGCGAGAACACACCGCCCTTCCACGGTCGCCCGGTCGCGTGCCCGCGCTCGCCGGCCTGCTTGCTGTCGAGCATGTACGTCGTTACACCCGCCGTCTTCGCGAATTCGCCCCAGCTGGCCCAGCGTGCCAGCTCGGCCTCGTCATTGCTCAGATACAGCAGCCCGCAACGATGGAAGCCCGTGTCTTCGCCGGATTCGGCGGCGAATCGTTCCCACAGATCGATGCTCTTGCTCGCCATCGGCAATTCGCGTTCGTCGCGGTTCTGCTGCCGGCACCAGCCCCAGTTGCGGCTCGACTGCTCGGCCCCGATTCGGCCCTTCTCGACCAGCGCGACCGACACCCCGCGCCGGGCCAGGTAATAAGCGGTGAAGACGCCGATGATGCCGCCGCCGATCACGACGACGTCGGCCGAGGCCGGCGGCGAGGATGGTGTTTCGATATGGCGCAACGGAGGGGACATATTCACTCTCGTTCGGTTGATACGGTGACGTTTTGCACAACGTAGAATTTCGCCACGCGCTCGCTGCTTTCCCATCCGATCGGTGCGCCGCGCGGCACGAAGAGCGCGTCGCCGGCGCCGAGCGACAGCACGCTGCCGTCGGGCGCGGCGAACCGTACGCTGCCGGCGAGCAGGAGCATGAACTCGTTCACGCGATGCGGGCGAACGATTCGGTGATAGGGCGTCGAATCCCACGCGCCCGCGCAGTACCCGGCGCCGTCATCGATGAATACGTTGTCGCTGCGGCATTGCGGTGCGGCGCCGAGCAGCACTTCGGCCGGGAGCGACGCGGACGGCTTGAAGTCGGCGTCGGCGCGCAGCGCGAACAAGCCGCGCTTCGTCGGTTTCGTGCATGCAGCCGCGCAGAACATCACGAGCACGCGCGATTCCGCCGCGACGCGAAGCGCCGTGCCGACGCCGATGACCGCCCCCTCCCCCGGCCCCAGCACCAACGGAGCGGCGCCCGCCGCTTCCAGCGTCAGCTCGCCTTCGACGACGATGAGGGTCTCGATGTGCGGATAACGCGCGACGTCGAACTCGCCGACGAAACGGATACGCCCGGCGGCCATCGCGTCGGGCCCTTCCCACGCGATCTCCCGATGTCGGGCGAAAGGATCGCACTCGCCGAATGCCTGCTTGCGAAAGGCGCTTGGATCAGTCGTGCCGTCGGCACTGTGCAACACGAACACTGCGGTCATTTCAGCTCCTGCCCGGTGCGCGACGATGTTGTCGGGAACCACGTCGCGCGGTATCGGAAATCATTGTTCGCGGATGTCGCCCGCGCCGCGCCTACGCAACGTGACACGACGCCTCGCGGCGTTCGGCATGCATGCGCACCGGCGACGTTCGCACCGGCGCGTCATCCGGCCGGGCGAGCACGTAATCGCGCGGCGTGATCCCGAGCACCCGCCGA
Source organism: Burkholderia diffusa (assembly GCF_001718315.1). Classification (NCBI taxonomy): domain Bacteria; kingdom Pseudomonadati; phylum Pseudomonadota; class Betaproteobacteria; order Burkholderiales; family Burkholderiaceae; genus Burkholderia; species Burkholderia diffusa. Next base: position 469,363 of record NZ_CP013364.1, read on the forward strand.
AAATGCCGGCACAGATGGCTCTGATCGAAGAAGCCGACCTCGGTCGCGACCACCGACGGCGCCACACCGGCGCGCAGCAAATCCTGCGCACGCCGCACGCGCACGAGACACAAATACCGGTGCGGCGACAAGCCGACTTCGCCGCGAAAGCGCGCCGTGAAACGCGACACGCTCAATCCGGCCACGGCCGCGAGCGTGTCGAGGTTCAGCGGCTGCGCGAACGATGCGTCGATCGTGCGCAGCACGTCGCCGATCGCCGACGAGACGGGCTGCGGAACACGCGGAGCGCGCGGCGTCGCGCCTTCAAGCGATTCGTGGAACAGGGTGGCCATGCTCGCCGTCCTCATGCAATCGCCTTGACGGCAGTGCCTTGTGCGATGAAATGCGCGACCGAGCGCGGCTCGATCCATGCGGCCACTCTCTTACCCACAGCCGCCCTGGCGCGGCTGGCTTCGTCCAGCGCAAGCGGGCAAATGAATCGTGCGGTCATATCGAATCCTCCCGGGGCAGCCGCTTCAGTGCAGGAAATCCTGCATCCGGTAATACGCGCCGACGAACGGCAGGAACCACGCGTGCCCGAAATGGCCGGGCATCGCCGGCCAGTCGAGCTCGCGCCACGGATTCGATGCGGCCATGCCGTACAGCACGTCTGCCATCACGCGGCCCATGTGCACGGACATCTGCACGCCATGGCCGCTATAGCCCATCGAGTAGTAAAGCCCGTCGTGCTGGCCTGCGCGCGGCAGCCTGTCGGCGGTGATGTCGACCAGCCCGCCCCAGCAGTAATCGAGCCGCACGTTCGCCAGTTCCGGGAAATAGCCAGCCATGCCGGCGCGCAGGATCTCGCCGCTTTTCGCATCGGAGCGCGGGCTCGACATCGCGAAGCGCGCGCGGCCGCCGAACAGCAGCCGGTTGTCGGGCGTCACGCGGAAGTAGTTGCCGATCTGCCGCGATGTGACGTACGCACGGCGATGCGGGAACAACCGGTTCAGTTGCGCGTCGGGCAACGGCTCGGTGACGACGATGAAACTGCCGACCGGTGCGATGCGCCGCCGGAACCACGGGAACGGGCCGTGTTGCGACGCACCGGTCGCGACCAGTACGCGATCGGCGACGAGCGTGCCGCGCGTGCAGGTGATCACGTGGCGCTCGCCGTCGATCCGCTCGAGCCGCGTGACGGCCGCGTGTTCGTAGATGCGTGCGCCCGCCCGCACGGCCGCCTGCGCGAGGCCGACGCCGAACTTGCCCATGTGCATCTGCACGCCGTTACGCTGCAACAGCCCGCCGTAAAAGCCGTCCGACGCAATTTCATCGCGGATCCGCGACGGCTCGATCAGTTCGATGTCCGGATCCACGTCACGCCGCAGCGCGTCGAACGTCTTCGCCAGTCCCGCGAAATGCTGCGGCTTCGCGGCGAGCTTCAGCTTGCCGGCACGGCGGAAATCGCAGTCGATCGCATGTTCCGCGACGATCGCCTCGACGCTCTTCACCGCGCTTTCGTACGCGCGATAGAACTGCGTTGCAGACTCGGCGCCGATCCGCGCGGCCAGCGACGCGTAATCCTGCGCGACGCCCGTGTTGCACTGGCCGCCGTTGCGGCCCGATGCTTCGCCGGCGATCTGCGCGGCTTCGAGCACGACGACCGATACGCCGCGCCGCGCCAGCGCGAGCGCCGCCGACAGGCCGGTGAAACCGCCGCCGATCACGGCCACGTCGGCGCGACCTTCGACGGGCCCTTCGCAACCTGCACGAAACGCGGGACGCGTATCCAGCCAGTACGATTCGAATTTCATCGGATCCTTCTCGAGCATTCCGTCGACAGCGATCGGCGATCGCCCGTTGAAAGCCATTTAATCACCGTCAAAAAGCGCGGTTGCCGCGTATTCGCGCGCGGTACACGCACGATTCACCGTTTTGCACGACCGTCGCAGCACACTATGCGGCAACGCTGCTCGCCGCACCGGCGACCGCGACGGACGAACGATTCGGCATGCTACTGACGCACCGGCTGCGCCGTTGCGACGCCCTTCGCCGGCTCGGCCTGGAAGCGCGCGAGATCCGCCTCGCTGCGATGACACAACACCTGCGCGCCATTCTCGAGCGTGCGCAGCGCGGGCGCGGTCCGGTTGCACACGCCGTCCACCCGCATCGCGCAGCGCGACAGGAACGGGCACAGCTCGGCGTCGTCGGCGCTCGCGCCGATCGGCACGAGCGGCCGGTGGCAGCGTTCGGCCGCATCGTCGAGCCAGCCCGCGCGCAATTCCGGCGCGGACGACACGAGCAGATGCGAATACGGGTGATAAGGCGGCGCGCACAGCGCGTCGCGGCTGCCCGTTTCAACGCGGCGGCCCGCGTACAGCACGACGATGTCGTCGCTGATCGCGCGCACTTTCGCGATGTCGTGCGTGATGAACACGTACGACACGCCGAGCTTCGCCTGCAGGTCGCGCAGCAAGTCCATGATCGCGGCGCCGACCACGGTGTCGAGTGCCGACGTGACCTCGTCGCACAGGATCAGGTCGGGCTCGGCCGCGAGCGCACGCGCGAGGTTCACCCGCTGCTTCTGCCCGCCGGACAGCTCGCCGGTGCGCCGCGCGGCCACCGCCTGCGGCAGCCGCACGAGATCGAGCAGCTCGGCGACACGCTGCCGCGCACGCGCGCCCTTGATCCCGTGATAGAACGCAAGCGGCCGTGCGAGCGTGCGCTCGACGGTATGCACCGGGTTGAGCGCGGTATCGGCGTTCTGGAACACGATCTGCACGCGACGGTGCTGCTCCTTGGTGCGCTTGGCTATGTCGAGCGCGAGCGGCTCGCCGTCGAGCAGAATCCGACCGGCCGTCGCCGGCACGAGACCCGCGATCACCTTCGCGAGCGTCGTCTTGCCCGAGCCCGATTCGCCGATCACGCCAACCGTCTGCCCGCGCCCGATGCGCAGGTCCACTTCGTGCAGGATCACCTTCGCGGGCCAGCCTTTCGCGGTCCGGCCGCCGTAGCCGGCGACCGCGCCGCGCACGTCGAGCAGCGGCGCCGGCGCGGCGCTCGCCGCTTTCGCATCGCGTTCGGCATCGGTCGGCGTCACCGCTGCGATCAGGCTTTGCGTGTACGGATGCGTCGGCGCATGCAGGATCTGTTCGGTATCGCCTGCTTCGCGGATCACGCCGTCGCTCAGCACGACGATCCGGTCGGCCATCTGCGCGACCACGGCCAGGTCGTGCGATACGTAGACGGCGCTCATCCCGTAGCGCCGGATCACGCTCTTGAAGGCCTGCAGCACGTCGATCTGCGTAGTCACGTCGAGCGCGGTGGTCGGCTCGTCGAGAATCACCAGCTCCGGATCGGTGATCAGCGCCATCGCGGCCATCAGCCGCTGCAGCTGACCGCCCGACACCTGATGCGGATAGCGTTTGCCGATCGTCTCGGGTTCGGGCAGCGCGAGCGCGCGGAACAGCTCGACCGCCTTCGCCTGCGCGTCGCGCTTCGACAGCGTCTTGTGGATCAGCGCGCTCTCGATCACCTGATCGAGAATCGTGCGCGACGGGTTGAACGCGGCGGCCGCGCTCTGCGCGATGTATGCGACCTTGCGGCCGCGCAGCGCGGCCAGTGCCGGCGCGGGCAACGTGCAGACATCCGTGCCGCCGAGCTTCACCGAACCGCCGGCGATCCGGCAGCCGGCACGCGCATGGCCCATCAGCGACAGCGCGATCGTCGTCTTGCCGGAGCCCGATTCGCCGATCAGCGCGAGCACCTCGCCTCGCCCGATATCGAAGTCGACGCCGTGAACGATCGTCGTTTCCTCGCCGCCCGGCCGGCCGCCGACCACGCGCAGCCCGCGCACCTCGACGAGCGGAGTCGAATCGTGTCGCATCAGTGTTCTCCGGCGGCGACGGCCGCACCCTTGCGGCGGCCGCGATGCGGCAGTCCGTCGATCAACAGGTTGACGCCCACCGTCAGGATCGCGATCGCGACCGCGGGCATGATCGCGACGGCCGAGCCGTCGCCGAGGCTCGCGATGTTCTCGCGCACGAGCGAGCCGAGGTCCGCGTACGGCGGCTGCACGCCGAGCCCGAGAAAGCTCAGGCCGCTCAGCAGCAGCACGACGAACGTGAAGCGCAGCCCGGTATCGGCGAGCATCGGGTGGATCATGTTCGGCAGCATCTCGACGCACGCGATGTACAGCGCGCTTTCGCCGCGCGCACGTGCAACCTGCACGAATTCGAGCGTGCTGATGTTGACGGCCAGCGCGCGCGCGATCCGGTACGAGCCGGGCATGTAGCTGACCGCCGCGGTCAGGACCAGGAGCGGCAGCGACGAGCCGAACGCGGCGACGAACATCAACGCGAACATCTTCGACGGAATCGACGTGAGCGCATCGAGCAGCCGGCTCATCGTCTCGTCGACCGCGCGGCCCGACACGGTCGCGAGCAGCCCGAGCGTCGTGCCGGTCAGCGCGGCAAGCAGCACCGCCGCGAGCGCGAGCAGCACGGTCAGGCGCGTGCCGTACAGGATCCGGCTCAGCATGTCGCGGCCGAGGAAGTCGGAGCCGAACGGCAGCTTCGCGCTGAACGGCGCGAACACGTCCGGCGTGACGATCGCGCCGACGTCGTGCGGCGCGAGCAGCGGCGCGAACGCCGCGATGAACAGCATCAGCGCGACCATCGACAGGCCGACACGGCCGCCGGTCGTCAGTGCCATGCGCGCGGCGCGGCGCTTGGGCGGCTGGTCGGGTGCGGGTGCGGCGGGCGGCGTCGCGCCGCTCCACGGCGGAGGCTGATCGCCGGACGGCGGCAGCGCGCTGCTGCGTTGAACGGGTTCGGTCGGGTGCATGGGCGGCATCTCGGAAGGAGGACGGAACGCTCAGGTCCGCAGTCTCGGGTTCGACACGATCGAGCACAGGTCGGCGAACAGCACGAGCGTCAGGTAGGCGACGCAGAAGATCAGCGTGCACGCCTGGACCAACGGGAAATCGCGGTTGCCGACGGCATCGACCATCAGGCTCGCGAGGCCTGGATAGTTGAAGATCGTCTCGACGACGATCACGCCGCCGAGCAGATACGACAGGCTCAACGCGATCGCGTTGGCAATCGGGCCGATCGCGTTCGGCAGCGCGTGGCGCAGCACGACACGCGCGGGGCTCGCGCCCTTGAGCACGGCCATCTCGACATACGACGCGCTCAGTTGCTCGATCACCGCGGCGCGCGTCATCCGTGCCATCTGCGCGATCACGACCGCGCACAGCGTCAGCACCGGCATCGCGTACGCCCGCAGGAAATCGTGCAGGCTTTCGATCGGGCCGCTGTACGACAGCGCGGACAGCCAGTGCAGCTTCACGGCCAGCACGAGCACGGCGACCGTCGCGATCAGGAATTCAGGCGTCGCGACGAGCGACAGCGTCCCGAGGCTGATCATGCGATCGACCACCGACTCGCGCTTGACCGCCGCGAGGATCCCGAGCAGCAGCGCGATCGGCACCGACACGGCGGTCGTGATCGCCGCAAGCGCGAGCGATTTCGGCAGGCGCCCGCCGATCATCTCCGACACCGGCATGTCGCCCGACAGCGAGCGGCCGAAATCGCCGTGCAGCAGCCCCGCGAGCCAGTGCAGGTAGCGCACGTGGGCCGGCATGTCGAGGCCGAACTGCTGACGCAGCGCGGCGACCGTCTCCGGGGTCGCGGACTGGCCGAGCGCGGCCTGCGCGGCGTCGCCCGGCAGCAGGTTCGTGATCGTGAAGATGATCGCGGACACGATCAGCAGCGTCAGCGCGGTGACCGCAATGCGCCGGCCGATCAGCCCGAGCAGGATTCGATTCATGAAGCGGCACTCCGGAAAAGGTCGCGCGCGGCCGGTGCAGTCGCCCGCACCGGCCGCGCGGCGGCGGCATGCACCGGGCTCAGGCGTTCCACCACACGTGCTCGGCGAACATGAAGCCCATCATTCCACCGGTCGGGATCGAACCGAGGCCCGCGAGCCGCTTGTCGTAGCCGTCGAGGAAGCTGATGAAGGCCGGAATGCCGACCCGGCACTGCTGCGCGACGAGCACCTGCATGTCGCCGTACATCTGCTTGCGCTTCGCGTCGTCGGTTTCCGAACGCGCGGCGAGCAGCAACTGGTCGAACTTCGCGTTCTTCCAGCCCGATTCGTTCCACGGCGCATCGGACTTGAAGAACTGCGTGAACACCACGTCGGCGCTCGAGCGCGGGTTGATGTTGCCGAAGCCGAGCGGATGCTTCATCCAGTGGTTCGACCAGTAGCCGTCGGGCGATACGCGGTTCACCTGCAGGTTCAGCCCGATCTTCTGGCCGGCCTGCTGCAGCAGCACGGCCATTTCGATCGACCCGTTCGCGTCGGACGTCGCATAGATCGGCGGCAGCGTGACGCCCAGCGCGCCCGCCTTCTGGAACAGGAACTTCGCCTTGTCCGGATCGTGCGGCCGCTGCGGCAGCGACGCGTTGAAATAGCGATGCCCCGGCGGGATCGGCTGGTCGTTGCCGATCACCGCGTAGCCGCGAAACACCGCCGAGCGGATCTGCTCGCGATCGAACAGGTACTTCATCCCTTCGACGAAATCCGGATTCGCGGTGATCGGGTTGTCGCTACGCACGATCAGATCGGTATAGAGCCCCGACTTGGTTTCCTGCAACGCATAGCCCGGCGTCGACGCCACCCGCTGCGTCGAGCGCGGATCGATCGCGTTGATCAGGTGCACGTCGCCCGACAGCAGCGCGTTCAGGCGCGCGGCGCTGTCGCTGATGCCGATCAGCTCGATCTCGTCGAGGTACGGCATCCCCGGCTTGAAGTAGCTGTCGTTTCGCACGCCGACGGTCGACACGCCCGGCTTGAACGACTTCAGCTTGTACGGGCCGCAACCGATGCCGGTGCTGAAGTCGGTCGTGCCGTCCTTGACGATCACGAGCTGCGGCGTCGCGAGGATCACCGGCAGGTCGGCGTTCGCGCTGACGAGCGTGAGCGTGACCTCGTCCGGGCCGCTCGCCTTCGCATCGGCGAACTGATCGGCGAGCGGCTTGACCTTCGACGCGGTGGCCGCGTTCTTGTGGCGCATCAGCGAGAACACCACATCGGCCGGCCCGACCGGCTTCCCGTCGTGGAACGTGACGCCCTTGCGCAGCTTGATGATCCACGTCTTCGCGTCGGTCGTCTGCAACGACTGGGCGAGGTTCATCTGCGGCGTCAGGCTCGCATCGAGCTGCGTGAGGCCGCTATAGAACATGAAGAAACGAATGTAGTCGGCGCCCGTCGAGCCCTTGGCGGGGTCGAGCGTATCGGCCGTCGAACTCGATTCGTTCGCGACACGGATCTTGCCGCCGCGCTTCGGTGCCGGCGCGGCGAACGCGGACTGCGCGTCCATCAGCAGCCCGCCGCCGCCGACGGCCATCATGCCGCTCGCCGCCATGACCCGCATCATGTCGCGGCGCGTGAAGCCGCCCTTGCCGCCGTTGTCGATATCGTCGCTCATCCGAACTGCTCCTGACTGTGGAAAGTGGGTCCTGGGGTCCAGCGTGGTTCGAGAAACCCGTCGCGGCCGCGTGCTGGTAGCGGGCGCGACGTCATGCGCATTGAGTTCATTTAAGCATCGCCAAAATGCGGGTTGTCGCGATTCGGGGCGGCTGCACCACACGATTCGACCGTTTTGGGCCACCTGCGCAGCATGATTTGCTGCGTGAGCGCACCTGCCGGCGTTTGCGCGATGCGATGCCGCGACGGTCGGGGTAACGGTGGCACGGCGACGGAAGTGATCAAGCGACGCACGCGGCGAATTGCGCCGACAACACTGCCGGCTCGGCATCGCTAACGCCTTCGGCCCGCGCAGGCAGCGTGCTCCTGTCGAACCGACGGCCGTGCGATCTCGCGGCGCCTTCCAGTGCCTCCGCACGAAAATTCAGATGATTGCGTTGTGCTTTCGAACCGACCTGCCGCCGCACCGGTGCACGGCGCCGCGCCATGCGAACGCCGAGACGCCCCGCGCGATCCGGTCTACGGCGCGTTCTGGATCGGCGTATGCAAATTCATGCCGGGTATTTGCCGGCGCAACGTGACAGAGTCGGAGACGACGCAGCCTTCGTGTGCGGCGCGCATGGATTTGCCGGGGATGGTGAAGGCGCCGGCCAGGTCGGCGCGGGCGCGACGCGTTGCTGCGCCGCGCATGCCGGCGAGCGTGACGAGGGATGACACGCGCGGCGCACGTGTCGATGCGATCTTGCAGCGCTGCCGGCATGCCGCGTGCGGCGGTGATCCCCAACGTCGCGGCACGCCGGCAACGCGCCGCGCGCTTACAGGCCGAGCTGCGTCGCGAGATGGCCGATGTCCGACACTTCGTAATAGTTGTAGAACGGCGTACCGGGCTCGTGGCCGCGATTGACGAACGCCTTGTGCCTGATCCCGAGATCCTCGGCCGTCATCAGGTCGTAGCGCAGGCTCGACGACACGTGCAGCACGTCCTCCGGCTTGCAGCCGAGCTGGCCGAACATGTATTCGAAGCCCTGCATGCGCGGCTTGTACGACTGCGCCTGCTGCGCGGTGAACACCGCATGAAACGGCGCGCCGAGCTTGTCGACGTTGCTCATGATCTGGTCGTCCGACGCGTTCGACAGGATCACGAGCTTGTACTTCGTGGCGAGCCGCGAGAGCCCGGCCGGCACGTCCGGATGCGGCCCCCACGTCGGCACCGCCTGATAGAAGCGCTCCGCCTCCGCCTCGTCGAACTTCACGCCGACCCGCGCGCAGGTGCGCCGGATCGCGTTGACGACGACGTCGCGGTACGGCTTCCACGCCCCGAGCACCTCGTCGAGCCGATACGCGGCGAACGCGCGCACGAATTCCTCCATCGCGACCGCCGACAACCGGTCCGCGTAGATCTCGCGCGCCAGTTCCGCCATCCGGAAGCGGGTCAGCGTGCCGTAGCAGTCGAACGTGATGAACTTCGGTTCAAATTGGATCATGGTTGGGTCCTGTCGGTGTGAAACCCCGGCAGGGCCGGGGACGGGCTGGGTTCAACGAAATTGAATCAGGGCAAAAAATCCGTCGCACATCGTTCGACGCCGTTCGAAACGCAGATTCGCCGCGTGTTGCACGCCCCGGGCAGCACGATCTGCGGCGCGGTCGCCAGCGGCGGCGCGAGCCGGCCGGCCGGCGGACTTCACGCAACCGCGGCGCGGTAACCGCCCGGCACGGTTCGCCTGCGCGCGGCAGCGCCGCCGCGTTTTTATCGTAGTGTCATTCCCACAGCAGAAGCTGTCGGAATGGCCGGGCGCGCCGGCATGATGCGCGCGTTCGTGCGCGCCGATCGACCCGGTTTGCGTCGATCTCGCACGACCGTCCGCCGACGCCGGAAAACAGGCGAATCGTCCTATCCGCGCCGCAGCGGCACTGGCAGAGTCGATATGTCATTCCTACCCATCCGGAGTCCGGCGTGGCCGACCTCAATTCTTCCAGCACGCTTACCTATCGGCCGTTCGCCGAAACCGACCTGCCCGCCGCGCACCGACTGTCGGAGGCAGTCAAGTGGCCGCACCGGCTCGACGACTGGCGCTTCGCATTCCAGCTCGGCAGCGGCTTCGTCGCCGAGGACGAATCCGGCGTCGTCGGCACCGCGCTCGGCTGGCGCTTCGGCGAATCGCATGCATCGCTCGGCATGGTGATCGTGTCGCCCGAGCGCCAGGGCCGCGGCATCGGCCGCGAACTGCTCGCGCGCGTCGTCGACAGTCTCGGCGCGCGCACGATCTTCCTGCATGCGACACCGTCCGGCGAGCCGCTCTACGTGAAATTCGGCTTCGAGGCGATCGGCACGATCGACCAGCACCAGGGCGCCGCATTCCAGCCGCCGCTGATCTCGCTGCCGCCCGGCGAGCGCCTGCGCCCGCTCGGCACCAACGACGGGCCGCGCCTCGCCGCGCTCGCATCGCGCGCATCGGGCTACCCGCGCGACACGGTGATCGATGCGCTGCTCGACGTCGCCAACGGGATCGCACTCGATCGCGACGGCGAGTTGCTCGGCTTCGCGCTGTTCCGCCGTTTCGGCCGCGGCCACGTGATCGGCCCGGTGATCGCGCCCGACGCGCTGCGCGCGCAGGCGCTGATCAGTCACTGGCTCGCGCTGCACGAGGGCATGTTCGTGCGCCTCGACGTGCCGGGCGACAGCGGGCTGTCGGACTGGCTGCAGGGGCTCGGGCTGCCGCGCGTCGATACTGTCGTCGCGATGGCGCGCGGCGCGGCGCTCGCCCGCGATCCGGCGTTGCGCGCGTTCGCGATCGTCAACCAGGCGCTCGGCTGAGCGGCGCGCAATGAGTTTCCTCTACAAGGCCGACCCGGTGCGCGGCGCGCAATGGGCGCAGCGCTTCGCGCAACAGGCGCCCGACCTCGCGTTCCGGATCTGGCCGGACCTCGGCGATCCGGAGGCCGTGCGCTATCTCGCCGCGTGGCAGCCGCCCGACGATCCGTGCGCGCTGCTGCCGAACCTGGAGATCGTGTTCTCCGTCGGCGCCGGCATCGATCAATTCGACCTGTCGCGCGTGCCCGCGCACATCCCGGTCGTGCGGATGATCGAACCGGGCATCGTCGACGGGATGATCGAATACGTGACGCAGGCCGTGCTGACGATCCATCGCGACCTGTTCGACTACGCGGCGCAGCAGCGCGAGCACGTGTGGCGCGAGAAACCGGTGCGCGCGGCCGCGTCGCGACGCGTCGGCGTGCTGGGGCTTGGCACCCTCGGGCAGGCCGTGCTCGACACGCTGCGGCGCTTCGGTTTCCCGTGCGCCGGCTGGAGCCGTACGCCGCGCACGCTCGACGGCATCGACTGCCATGCGGGCGACGCCGCACTCGATACGTTCCTTGCTCGCACCGACATCCTGATCTGCCTGCTGCCGCTCACCGACGATACGCGCGGCCTGCTCGGCGCGCGCGTGTTCGACGCGCTGCCGGCGGGCGCATCGCTCGTGCAGGTCGGGCGCGGCCCGCAGCTCGACGCGACCGCGCTGCTCGCCGCGCTCGACAGCGGCCGCCTCGACAGCGCGATCCTCGACGTGACGGATCCGGAGCCGTTGCCGGCCGGCCACCCGTTCTGGACGCATCCGCGCATTCGCATCACGCCGCACATCGCCAGCGCGACGCGACCCGACACCGCGGTCGACGCCGTGCTCGCGAACCTCGCGCGCCATCGCGCGGGGCAACCGATGATCGGCGTCGTCGATCGCGCACGCGGCTACTGACGCGCTCGCCCGGCCTGGCGGAGCACGCAGCAGAAAATGCCGAAGCGCCCCGTGCAAACACTGCTTCCGTACGTTTCAGCGCGCAAATTGAAGGCGCGTGCGGATTTCTCGCCCGGTAGCATGACCTCACGCTGACACCCGACGAGAGTCCCGCACTGCCATGAACCAAGCCACGCTGATCGAAGCCGATCGTCAACATCTGATCCACCCTGTCGTCAACTATCGTGCGCACGAGGCGCGCGGCGTCACCGTGCTTGAATCCGCAGAAGGCGTGTTCCTGCGCGACGCCGACGGCCACACGCTGCTCGATGCGTTCTCGGGCCTGTGGTGCGTGAACGTAGGCTACGGCCGCGACAGCATCGTGAAGGCCGCCACCGAGCAAATGGCGAAGCTGCCCTACGCGACCGGCTATTTCCATTTCGGCTCGCAACCCGCGATCGAGCTGGCCGAACGGCTCGCGGCGCTCGCCCCGCCGTCGTTGAACCGCGTGTACTTCACGCTCGGCGGCTCGGATGCGATCGACTCCGCCGTGCGTTTCATCACGCACTATTTCAACGCGACCGGACGCCCGACGAAAAAGCACATGATCGCGCTCGAGCGCGGCTATCACGGCTCGTCGTCGATCGGCGCCGGCCTCACCGCGCTGCCCGCGTTCCACCGTCACTTCGATCTGCCGCGCGCGGACCAGCACCACATTCCGTCACCCTACCCGTATCGCCACCCGCTCGGCGACGATCCGCAGGCGCTGATCGCCGCGTCGGTCGCCGCGCTCGAAGCGAAGGTTGCCGAACTCGGCGCGGACAACGTCGCGGCCTTCTTCTGCGAGCCCGTGCAGGGTTCCGGCGGCGTGATCGTGCCGCCGGCCGGCTGGCTGAAGGCGATGCGCGACGCGTGCCGGCGCCTCGGCATCCTGTTCGTCGCCGACGAGGTGATCACCGGCTTCGGCCGCACGGGCCCGCTGTTCGCGTGCGAGACCGAGCAGGTCGACCCGGACCTGATGACGGTCGCGAAAGGGCTGACCGCCGGCTATGCGCCGATGGGCGCGGTGCTGATGTCCGACGAAATCTACGAAGGGATTGCGGGCAGCCGCGCGGAATCGGCCGCGGTCGGCCACGGCCATACATATTCCGCGCATCCGGTCAGCGCGGCGATCGGCCTCGAAGTGCTGAAGCTCTATCACGAAGGCGGGCTGCTCGCGAACGGCCGGGCGATGGCGCCGCGTTTCGCCGCCGGGCTCGATGCGCTGCGCGCGCATCCGCTCGTCGGCGACGCGCGTTCAACCGGCCTGCTCGGCGCACTCGAACTGGTCGCCGACAAGACGCGCAAGACGCGCTTCGATCCTGCGCTCAACGTGCCCGACCGGGTTGCCGCCGCCGCGTATGCGAACGGCGTGGTGTTTCGCGCATTCGGCGATGGCGTGCTCGGCTTCGCGCCGGCGCTGAGCTTCACCGCGGGCGAATTCGACCTGATGTTCGAGCGCGTGCGCAAGACGCTCGACGATGTGCTGGCCGACGCGGGCGTGCAGCGCGCACTCGACACCGCACACGCGCAACCAGCCTGACCGGCCAAGGGAAAGCCGGGCTTGTGGCGATAATCGTTCGACTCTAAAGTAACCGGACATTCCATTTTTTCCTCTCACGTGAACATGACGGACAGCAAGCTGGATCGCATCGACCTGCGCATCCTCTCCCAGTTGCAAAAGCGCGGCCGCATGACCAACGTCGAACTGGCCGATGCGGTCGGGCTGTCGCCCAGTCCTTGCCTGATCCGCGTGAAGCGGCTCGAGAAGGCCGGCTATATCGGCGGATACGGCGCGCACATCCAGCTCGAGAAACTGGGCGACGTACAGGTCGTGTTTACCGAGGTCACGCTCGCCGACCACCGGCGCGAGGACTTCGACCGTTTCGTCGCGGCGATCCGCAACGTCGACGAGATCGTCGAATGCCACCTCGCGAGCGGCGGCTACGACTATCTGCTCAAGTTCATCACGCGCAGCGTGAGCCATTACCAGACGATCGTCGAAGGGCTGCTCGAGCAGAACATCGGCATCGAGAAATATTTCAGCTACGTCATCATCAAGTCGCCGTTCGTCAAACGGCATTACCCGCTCGAATCGCTGTTCGGCGAACGTCACTGACGGCCAGCGTGCGGCATCCACGAGCGCGGCGGCCCGCCGCCCGCGCGGGGTAGTCGCGCGCGCCGCGGCCATCGTCACCGAATCGCGCCATCCAAGGACCTGTCATGCCGCTTACGCTGTCCCGAACCGAACTCGTTCGCACCGCCAACCTGATCGACGGCGCCTGGCGCGACGCGCTCGACGGCCGCCGCTTCGACGTCACCGATCCGGCGACGCTCGAGACTGTTGCCCATGCGCCCGACAGCAGCGCGGCCGACGCACGCGCCGCGACCGATGCAGCCGCGCGCGCGCTGCCCGCATGGCGCGCGACGCCCGCCCGCGAACGGGCCGCGATCCTGCGCGCATGGCATGCGGCGATCGTCGCGCATACCGACGATCTCGCAAAGCTGATGTCGCGCGAACAGGGCAAGCCGCTCGCCGAAGCGCGCGGTGAAGTCGCATACGGCGCGTCGTACGTGCTGTGGTTCGCCGAGGAAGCCACGCGCGCTTACGGCGATCTGATTCCGCAGCAGCAGCGCGGCAAGCGGCTCAGCGCGGTGAAGGAGCCAATCGGCATCGTCGCCGCGATCACGCCGTGGAATTTTCCGCTCGCGATGATCGCGCGCAAGATCGCACCCGCGCTCGCGGCCGGCTGCACGGTCGTCGCGAAGCCGGCGGAGGACACGCCGCTCACCGCGCTCGCGCTGGCCTTCCTCGCGCAGGAAGCCGGCGTGCCGCCCGGCGTGCTGAACCTGATCGCGGCGTCGCGCGAACGCGGCATCGACGCGGTGGCCGACTGGCTCGCCGACGGCCGCGTGCGCAAGATCACGTTCACCGGATCGACGCCCGTGGGCAAGCTGCTGGCGCGCGAATCGGCGGCAACGCTGAAGAAGCTGTCGCTGGAGCTCGGCGGCAATGCGCCGTTCATCGTGTTCGACGATGCGGAACTCGACGCCGCGATCGACGGGCTGATGGCCGCCAAGTTCCGCAACGGCGGCCAGACCTGCGTGTCGCCGAATCGCGTGTACGTGCAGACCGGCGTCTACGACGCGTTCGCCGCGAAGCTCGCCGCGCGCGTCGCCGCGCTGAAGGTCGCGCCCGCGACCGACCCTGCCGCGCAGATCGGGCCGATGATCAACGCGCGCGCGGTCGACAAGATCGCACGCCACGTCGGCGACGCCATCGAGCGCGGCGCGCGCGTGCTCACCGGCGGCCGGCGCCTGGCCGAACTCGGCCCGAACTATTACGCGCCGACGGTGCTCGTCGACGCCGCCGCCGACATGCAGCTGACGTGCGAGGAAACCTTTGGCCCCGTCGCCGCGCTGTTCCGGTTCGACACGGAGGACGAAGCCGTCGAGGCCGCGAACGACACGCCGTTCGGGCTCGCCGCGTACTTCTACTCGCAGGACGTGCGCCGCATCGCGCGCGTGTTGGCGCGGCTCGAAACGGGCATCGTCGGCATCAACGAAGGCGCGCTCGCGAGCGAGGCCGCGCCGTTCGGTGGCGTGAAGGAATCGGGCTACGGCCGCGAAGGCTCGCGCTACGGCCTCGACGATTACCTGTCGATCAAGTACCTGTGCCAGGGCGGGCTCGACTGATTCCGCGCTACCGCTGCCGTTGCGCTCGCGTCGCGCGGCGTGCCGCGGCCGGCGTCCCCCGGTCGCACACGTTTGCGCCATCCCGTGCGGTCATCGCTTCGCATGCGGGCCTCGATTTCCGGGTAACCGTGCCGTTAACCCGGATTTGACCAGCGCCGCTGCAGTCGCAGCCGGCTTCCCGCACGAGCGCGAGCAATGCCTGCATCCATTTCGATCGAGAAAATTGCCGACTGGGCCGGCCGCAATCACCTGATCGTCGGCGTGCTGGGCACGCTGATGTCGCTCGCGGCGCTCGGCATCAGCGCCGCGACGCTGTGGGCCGCCCGTAGCGAGGTCGTCGGACATGCACACGAGACGTCGCGCAACATCGCGGCCGTGTTGGTCAGCGAGATCGCGCGCACCGTCGAGACGTCCAACAATGCGCTCGTCGCGCTCGCCACCAATCTCGGCAATCCCGCCGTCGCACGCATGGACGCCGGGCTGCGTCATGACGTGCTGTTCGAACGCACGGCCGCGCA
The DNA here is from genome assembly GCF_001718315.1 of Burkholderia diffusa. Taxonomy (NCBI): domain Bacteria; kingdom Pseudomonadati; phylum Pseudomonadota; class Betaproteobacteria; order Burkholderiales; family Burkholderiaceae; genus Burkholderia; species Burkholderia diffusa. The sequence goes on from NZ_CP013364.1 coordinate 484,817, forward strand.
ATACGTGACCGGCATGGGCGTGACGGACCGCCATGGCCGTTTGATCGACGGCTGTTGCAGCTCGACCCACAACTGGGACTTCAGCGATCGCGACTACTTCAAGGTCCATCGCGATGCAGACAACGTCGGCCTCTACGTGTCCGAGGCGTATCACGCGCGTTCGCGCGGCGGCACGGAATCGATCGCGCTGTCGCGGCGCATCGAGCGGGCGGATCACACGTTCGACGGGATCGCGGTGGTCGCCGTCGACCTCGCCTACTTCGATCGGCTTCTGTCCCGCCTGAATGTCGGTCCGCACGGCGTCAGCGCGATCCTGCGCGCGGACGGCACGATCCTCGCGAGGAACCCGCCGTTGAGCGATCACCAGATGGTCCGCCTGCGCCGCTCGAAGGCGTTCGAGAGAATGGTGAGCCGCGAATCGGGTTTCTATGCCGCGCGCTCGAGCATCGACGGCGTCATGCGGCTTTACACGTTCCAGCGGGTGCCCGGCACGCCGTTGATCGCGGTCGTCGCACCGGCCGAGCATGATGTGCTGGCCGGCACCACGCACCTGACGTGGACGGTCGGTGTGTCCGCGTCCGTCATCGGCGCGCTGTTCTGCGCGGTGGTGTGGCTGCTCGCGTTCGCGCTGCGGGAAAACCTGCGCAAGCAGACGCTGCTCACCGACCTGACGCGCACCGATCCGCTTACGGGCCTGCACAACCGTCGCGCGCTCGATGCCGCGCTCGCCGACGAATGGGCGCGGCTGCAACGCGGCAGCGACGGCAGCCTGTCGGTGCTGTTCATCGACGCCGATCACTTCAAGCAGTACAACGATCGCTTCGGTCATGCGCAAGGCGACACCGCGCTGCGCTTTCTCGCCGAGTGCATTCGCGCGCATACGCGGCGGCGCGGTGATCTTGCCGCGCGCTACGGCGGCGAGGAATTCGTCGTCGTATTGCCCGATACGGATGAAAGCGGCGCCGCGAAAGTCGCCGAAGCGATTCGCCGCGCCGTGGAGCGCAACCGGCTGGACGGGTTCGATGCGACGGTTCCGGCCTTCACGGTCAGCATCGGCTGCGCGACCGGGCACCGTGCGCATCCGCGATCCGTGCACGCGTTGTCGCATCAGGCCGACGTCGCCCTCTATGCGGCGAAGCGCCAGGGCAGAAACCGCGTGTGCCGCGCCGGCGCCGAATCGGTCGCCCAATTGGCTTGACCGTTCCGGATCCGATCGTCTTTTCGACCACGCGCGCATGCGGGATCCAACCTCGCCAGCGGCCCGATTTTCCCCGTCGCGACGTTCAGCAGCACGAATTCACCAGATAGTGAGAAATCGGGCGCATCGACCGCGACCCGAAACAAATCCGTAACGGCTGCGTCACGATCGCCCACGACAATCCGCCATCTTCGACACTCAGGATGGAGCGTTGCATGTTTGCGTCACGAAGCCGTTTCCCGCTGCACGTCGCAGCATTATCGAGCGCGATCGTTCTCGCCGCGTGCGGCGGCGGCGACGATGTCGCGTCGACCGCCGCGACCAGCGCGGCCATGCCGGCCCCGCCAGCCGATCCCGGCTTCGTCGACAGCGCGCCCGTGCCGAGCGTGCCGGCCTTCGTTGACAACATCGCGACCAACCAGCGCGGCGACGCGCGCTATGCGACGCTGTCGACCAACGCGGCCGTGCGCGTGGTGAGCCGCTTCCTGGACCTGTGGCAGCCGGCGACGATGCTCGTCGATGCCGGCGTGAGCGCGCCGGCCAACGGCGCGTTTCCCGCGATCTCGCCGTCGACCTGCTCGGGCCTGCCCGGCAGCGGCACGCCGTGCGGCACGATCCTGAACGACACGGTGCTGGCCGCCAACGTGCAATACGTGATCAACGCAACGACCGCGCGCACGCAACAGCAGGCCGATGCCGCCTACTTCGACGACCGGCGCGGCAAGGGCTACAGCGTGACCGACGGCATGGGCCCGCTCACCGACGCATGGCGCACGGCGGCACAGCAAACGACCAGCATCACGAGCGTGCCCGCCGACGCAACCACGGTGCTGTACAACGACAGCGGCAACAACACCGGCGTCGGCAGCAGCACCAATACGAATTTCGGCAAGGTGGTCGACCTGCTCAACGAAATGGGCACCAACGCGTCGACCGAACCGTCGAAGCGCTTTTACAAGTACGCGCGCCCGTATCGCTGGAGCACGAGCGTCGTCGTCGCGCCGACGCTCGTGCCGGCGGAAAGCACGACGCCCGCGACCGACGGCGGCTTCATCAGCGGCCACGAAGCCGAAGCGATGCGCGATGCGATGACGATGGCGTGGCTCGTGCCGGAACGCTTCCAGGAGATGGTCAGCCGCGGCCTCGAACTGGGCGAGAACCGGATCCTTGCCGGCATGCACTCGCCGCTCGACGTGATCGGCGGGCGCATGCTCGCGCTGGCCGTCAGCGCGGCGAACCTGACCGCGTATGCGAGCGATGCGCAGGCGGCGTACGGTCAGGCCCATCAGGCACTGCAGCAGCTCACCGGGACGACCGACACGACGTTCGCCGCGTTCGCGCATTCGGGTACGGCGACGACCGATCGCTTCGCCGATTACGCGACGAACAAGGCCGCCTTCGCGCGCCGCATGACGTTCGGCTTCGGCGCGATCGAATCGACCGGCGCACCGCCCGTCGTGCCGAAGGGCGCGGAGATCCTGCTGCAGACGCGTTTCCCCTACCTGAGCGCCGACCAGCGTCGCGTCGTGCTGAAGACGACCGAAATATCGTCCGGCTATCCGGTGATGGACGATGCGGAAGGCTGGGGCCGCCTGAACCTGTTCGCCGCCGCCGACGGTTACGGCGCGTTCAACGGCAACGTGATCGTGTCGATGAATGCGTCGCAAGGCGGGCTGAATGCGGCCGACCTGTGGCGCAACGACATCGCGGGCGCCGGCAAGCTGACGCTGCAAGGCACCGGCACGCTGACGCTTGCCGGCAACAACAGCTACACGGGCGGCACGCAGGTGAGCGGCGGCACGCTCGCGGCAGCATCGGCCACTGCGTTCGGCAACGGCGACGTATACGTCGGTTCCGGCGGCAGCGTGAAGATCGCCGCCGCCGCGCCTGTGACGGTCGCGACGCGCTACACGCAGCTCGACAACACAACGCTCGAACTCGACATCGACGGCAACGGCGGCGGGCGCTTGCGCGTGGGCGGCCCGCTCGCCGTCGCCGGCGGCACGCTGCACGTGAAGTTCGTGAACCGCTATACGCCGAAGGCCGGCGACACGATCGTGCTGATCGACGGCGCGGCGGCTTCCGCGAAGTTCGCGACGGTGACCGTCGACGGATTCAACGCGACGCCGGTGTATACGGCGACCGGCGTGTCGGTCAGATTGTCGGCATCGTAATGTCCGCATCCCGTGCGGCCAGCCGCGCGGGCGCTCACTGTTTCGAAACGTCCGGGACGTGCATGACGGGCCGCCGGGAAGGAACGATTCGCTGCCGTCGGTCAGCACCGACTCCGTCGTGACGAACGAGGTTCATGCCGCAGGCGCGGCACGCATCTTGCTCACCGCAACGCGGATTCAACGGACCGACGGGCAGCGACGTGGCGAGCAAACCGGGCGACATTCACATAGGCATTTCGGGCTGGCGCTACGATGGCTGGCGGGGCACCTTCTACCCTGAAGGGTTGAAGCAGGCAGCCGAACTGCGATACGCGTCAACCCGGATGCAGACGATCGAAATCAACGGTACCCACTACAGCCTGCAATCGCTCGACAGCTGGCGACGCTGGTACGACGAAACGCCGCCCGGTTTTACGTTCAGCGTGAAGGGCTCGCGCTATCTGACGCACATGCTGCGCTTTCGCGACGAAACCGCGATGGTCGCATGCGCGAACTTTTTCGCGCAGGGTCTCCTCGCGCTCAAGGACAAGCTCGGGCCGATACTCTGGCAATTTCCGCCGTCGCTGCGATTCGACCCCGACCACATCGCGCGCTTCCTCGGCATGCTGCCTCACGATACCGAAGCCGCGCTGACGCTTGCGAAGCGGCACGATGCGCGCGTGAAGACGCCTTATCTTCAGATCGATCGCAAGCGCGCGTTGCGGCACGCGATCGAAGTGCGCCACGCGAGCTTCGTCGACCCGGCGTTCGTGCAACTGCTGCGCCGTCACAAGGTCGCCCTCGTGGTCTCCGATTCGACCGAGCCGTGGCCGCAATTCGAAGACTTGAGCGCGGCCTTCGTCTACATGCGGCTGCACGGCACCGAAACGAAATACTCGGGCGAATACTCGGATGCCGCGCTCGACCGCTGGGCGGCCAGGATCGATTCATGGTGCCGCGGCACGCAGCCCGCCGATGCGCATCTCGCAGCACCGGAGCTGCCGCCGCCGCGCGCGCGAACGCGCGATGTGTATTGCTACTTCGACAACGACGTGAAAACACGCGCGCCGTTCGACGCGCAGCGCCTGATGGAACGCCTCGGGCTGCATGCGCGCGAAGCGGCGGCTGGATAAAAGAGCATGCCGCGTGACGGCCCTGCGCACGACGAACCCGAACCGCAAGGAGAAAAGCGATGACGCTGCTTATCTATCTGCTCGGCTGGATCATTTTCATCGCCGGCGTCGCATGGGGATTGATGACGCTGCACGTATCGCAACACATCATCGAGATCGTTGCCGTCATTCTGTTCGGCATCGCCGTCATCACCGGCGCGACGCGCGCACGCAATCGCGACCGGACATAGCGCAATCGCGTCGCCGCCCGCCCGGATGCCCTCACCCACGCGCCACCGCGATGCCATCGAGTTCCCGCACCGCATCGTCCGGCAACGCCAGCGCGCCAGCGGCGAGGTTCTCGCGCAGATGCGCCACCGACGACGTTCCCGGAATCAGCAGGATGTTCGGTGCGCGGTGCAGCAGCCATGCGAGCGCGGTCTGCATCGGCGTTGCACCGAGCCGCGTGGCGACCGCATCGAGCGTCGACGACTGCAACGGATTGAACCCGCCGAGCGGAAAGTACGGTACGTACGCGATGCCGTCGCGCGCCAGCGCATCGACCAGATCGTCGTCATCGCGGTGCGCGAGGTTGTAATGATTCTGCACGCAGACGATGTCGCAGATCCGCCGGCCCTCGGCGATCTGGGCGGCCGTCACGTTGCTGAGCCCGATGTGCCGCACGAGGCCCTGGCGCTGCAACTCGGCCAGTGCGGACAACGGCGCCTCGATCGAGCCCTCGGCCGGCCCGTGCACGTCGAACATGATCCGCAGATTGACAACGTCGAGCACGTCGAGGCCCAGATTGCGCAGATTGTCGTGCACGGCGGCGGACAGCGCGTCGGCGGAGAAAGCCGGCAGCCATGAACCGTCCGCGCCGCGCCGCGCGCCGATCTTGGTCACGATCAGCAGATCGTCGCGATACGGATGCAACGCTTCGCGGATCAACTGGTTCGTCACATGCGGGCCGTAAAAATCGCTGGTATCGATGTGGTCGACGCCCGCTTCGACGGCTTCGCGCAGCACGGCGAGCGCCGCGTCGCGATCCTTCGGCGGACCGAACACGCCGGGGCCGGCCAGTTGCATCGCGCCATAGCCGAGGCGATGAACGCGTCGGCCCGCGATCGGGAACGTGCCGGATTGAACGACGGCGGACATGATCGTGCTCCTGTATCGAATGAATGAACCGCAGGTTACGCCACGTCGGGCTGCGCGATAATCGGCCATAATCCGCACAACCCGTACGAAAAGGCGAACAATGCAAGTCGATCTCGGCGATCTGAACGCGTTCGTGGCGGTAGCGCGCGCGAAGGGCTTCCGCGAAGGCGCACGCACGATGGGCGCGAGCGCATCCGGCCTGAGCGAGGCGGTGCGGCGGCTGGAAGCGCAACTCGGCGTGCGGCTGCTGCACCGCACGACGCGCAGCGTGTCGCCGACCGAGGCCGGCGAGCGCCTGCTCGCGCGGCTCACGCCGGCGCTGAGCGAGGTGGAGGCGGCGCTCGACGTGGTGAACACGTTCCGCGAGAAGCCGGTCGGCACGCTGAAGCTCAATGTTCCGATGAGCGCGGCGCGGCTCGTGCTGCCGTCGATCGTCCCGCGCTTTCTCGACGCGTATCCGGAGATCCGGCTGGAGGTCGTGGCCGACGAGAACTTCGTCGATATCCTCGCGGCCGGTTGCGACGCGGGCATCCGCTACGACGAACGCCTCGAACAGGACATGATCGCCGTACCAATCGGCCCGCGTTCCCAACGCTTCGCGACCGCCGCGGCGCCCGCCTATCTCGACCGGCGCGGGCGGCCCGCCCATCCGCGCGACCTGCTCGATCACGCCTGCCTGCGCGGCCGCTTCGCAAGCGGCGCGATGCCGGCGTGGGAGTACGAGCGCAACGGCGAAGTGGTGCGCGTGGAGCCGTCGGGGCCGCTCGTCGTGCAGATCGGCGGCGCGATCGATCTCGTCGTGGATGCCGCCTGCGCGGGGCTCGGCATCGTCCATCTGTACGAAGACTGGCTTCGCCCGCAACTCGAGAGCGGCGCGCTCGAGCCCGTGCTCGACGGCTGGTGGCGGCCGTTCTCGGGCCCGTATCTCTACTATCCGGGGCGACGCTTCGTGCCGGCCCCGCTGCGCGCGTTCGTCGATTTCATCAAGGCGGCCGCGCAGTAGAGCGGCGCGTCATCGCCGGTTCGATCGCGACACCACGTCGATCCACACGGCGAGCACCAGCACCGCGCCCTTGACGATCATCTGCCAGTACGCATCGACATCGAGCATCGACATCCCGTTGTCCAGGCTCGCCATCACGAGCGCGCCGATCAGCGCGCCGTAGACGGTACCCGATCCGCCGCGCATCGACGTGCCGCCGATGAAGCATGCGGCAATGGCATCGAGCTCGCCCATCGTGCCGGCCGACGGCGAACCGGCCGCGAGCCGCGCGGTGTTGACGATCCCCGCGAACGCGCACATCAGCCCCATCAGCGCGAAGATGGCGAGCTTCACGCGATCGGTGTCGACGCCCGACAGGCGCGTCGCCTCCAGATTCGAGCCGACCGCGTAGATGCGCCGGCCGAACACGGTCTGCGTCGCGATCCACGAGAACGCGCCAAGCAACGCGAGCAGCAGCAGCACGGGCACGGGAATGCCGCCGTAGCGGTCGAGCGTCGCGACAAACGCGAACAGCACGGCGCCGGCGCCCACGACCTTCACGACGTCCTGCCACAGCGGTGCGACCGCAAGGCGGTAACGATGCCGCGTACCGCGCTGCCGGACGACCAGCAGCGCGACGAGCGCGAACAGCAGGACCGCGAGCCCGTCGCCGGCCGCGCGCGGCAGATAGCCCTGCCCGATGAACACGAAGCCGTCGGACACGGGCGCAATCGTCGAGCCGCCCGTCACGCCGAGCAGGATGCCGCGAAACGCGAGCATCCCGCCCAGCCCGACGATGAACGACGGCACGCGCCGGTAGGTCGACCACCAGCCGTTGAACAGCCCGACCAGCACGCCGAGCGCAAGCACGGTCGGCACCGTCGCCGCGACGGGCCAGTGGCGGTTCACGTCGAGGATCGCCGCGACGCCGCCGAGCAGCCCGAGCAGCGATCCGACCGACAGGTCGATCTCGCCCGCGATGATCACGAACACCATCCCGCACGCTAGCATTCCGGTGATCGACATCTGCCGCAGCAGGTTCGACACGTTGCGCGGCGTGACGAACGCGCCGTCGGTCAGCACCGAGAAAAACATCCAGATCGCCGCGACTGCGAACAGCAGGGCGAGCACCTTGTAGCGCACGAAAATCTGGCGCAGCGGACGGCCACGTGCGCGACGCGCGTCTGCGTCCGGCGGCACGGCGGAAGAGGAAGAAAGTTCGGTATTCATGTGGCACTCGCTGCAATGGGTTCGGCCGGCCGCCGCGCGGGGGTCAGCGCGGCGCCGAGTATCTGTTCCTGCGTCAGTCCGTCGTTGACGAAATCGCCGCGCAGTTCGCCTTCGCCGATCACGAGCACGCGATCGGCCAGCCCGAGCACTTCCGGCAACTCCGACGACACGACGATCAGCGCGACGCCGCGCTTCGCGAGCGCGAAGATCAGCCGGTAGATCTCGGCCTTGGCGCCCACGTCTACGCCGCGGGTCGGCTCGTCGAGGATCAGCACCTGCGGGTCGGCCAGCAGCATCCTGGCGAGCACCGCCTTCTGCTGGTTGCCGCCGGACAGGCTCGCGATCGGCAGAAACGGGTGTGCGGCACGCACCGACAGCCGCTGCATCTCGGTACGAATCGCGTCGAGCTCGGCGGCCGCGTCGATCCGCCCGCGCGCGGCGAAACGGCGCAGCACCGACAGCGTGATGTTGTGGCCGACGCCGAGCTGCGGCACGATCCCGTGACGCTTGCGATCCTCGGGCACCATCGCGATGCCCGCGCGGATCGCATCGGCCGGCGCGCGAATCGCAAGGGGCTGGCCGTTCATCCGCACGGTCGCCGTGCTCGCGCCCGGATACGCACCGAAGATCGCCTGCATCAGCTCGGTGCGGCCCGCGCCGACGAGCCCGGCGACACCGAGGATCTCGCCGCGCCGCACGCTGAACGACACGTCGTCGACGCGCTTGCGGCGCGGGTTCGCCACGTCGTGACAGGTCACGTTGCGCACGTCGAGCACGACGTCGCCGATCTCGTGCGGCTCGCGCGGATACAGGTTGCGGATCTCGCGGCCGACCATCATCGCGATGATCCGGTCGGTGGTCATCCCGTGCATCGGCTCGGTCGCGACGTGGCGGCCGTCGCGGATCACGGTCACGGTGTCGCACACCGCATCGACTTCGTCGAGCTTGTGCGAGATGTACACGCACGCGACGCCGCGCCGCTTCAGGTCGCGCACGATGTCGAGCAGGATGCGCGTTTCCGCCGCGCTCAGCGACGACGACGGTTCGTCGAGAATCAGCAGCTTCGCGCGCTTGTTAAGCGCCTTCGCGATCTCGATCAACTGTTGATGGCCGCCGCCGTAGTTCATCACCGGCTGTGCGACGTTGATCGCGTCGATGCGCAGCTCGCGCAGCAGTGCCTCGGAACGCCGCACCATCTCAGCGTAGTGCATGCGCCCGCCGGGCAGCGTGATCTCGTTGCCGAGAAAGATGTTCTCGGCAACCGACAGCTCGGGCACCAGCATCAGTTCCTGGTGAATGATGACGATGCCCGCGCGCTCCGTGTCGCGCACGCCGGACGCGACGAGCGGCGCGCCCTCCCAATGGATCTCGCCGTCCCACGTGCCGTGCGGGTAGACGCCCGACAGCACCTTCATCAGCGTCGACTTGCCGGCGCCGTTCTCGCCGCACAGCCCGACGCATTCGCCGGGGCGCACGGTCAGGTCGATGCCGTCGAGCGCCTTCACGCCGTCGAATGCCTTGACGATGCCGCGCATCGTCAGCAAGGGTTCGGTCATACGTTCATTGCCTCGCAGTAAGCACGCGGCCGGCCGCACACCCGGCCGGCCACGCACATCCTGCCCGTCGTGCCGTTACTGGCTCGCGAGCTGGGCCTGGGTATAGAAGCCGTCCTTCACGACGACGTCGACGTTGCGCTTGGTCAGCAGCGTCGGCTGCAGCAGCACCGTGTCGACCTTCTTCTTCCCGTTGTCATACTGCGCGTTGAACGCGGGCTTCGTGCCCTTCGCGAGGTCGACCGCGAGCTTCGCGGCTTCGCTCGCGATCAGCTTCAGCGGCTTGTAGACGGTCATGGTCTGCGTGCCGGCGATCACGCGCTTGACCGCCGCGAGGTCCGCATCCTGCCCCGACACCGGCACCTTGCCGGCCAGGTGCTGCGCGGCGAGCGCCTGGATCGCGCCGCCCGCGGTGCCGTCGTTCGATGCGACGATCGCGTCGATCTTGTTGTTGTTCGCGGTCAGCGCATCCTCGACGATGCGCAGTGCGGTCGATGCGCTCCATTCGGGCACCCACTGCTGGCCGACGACCTTGATGTCGCCGCGATCGATCGCCGGCTTCAGCACCTTCAACTGGCCCTCGCGCAGCATCTTCGCGTTGTTGTCGGTCGGCGCGCCGCCGAGCAGGAAATAGTTGCCCTTCGGCTTCGCGTCGAACACGCCCTGCGCCTGCAGTTCGCCGACCTTCTCGTTGTCGAACGAGATGTACGCGTCGACGTCCGCATCGAGGATCAGGCGGTCGTACGACACGACCTTGATGCCGGCTTTCCTCGCTTCGGCGACGACGTTGCCGAGCGTCTTCGAATTGAACGGCACGATCACGATCACGTCGACGCCGCGCGAGATCAGGTTCTCGATCTGCGAAATCTGCCGCTCCTCGCTCGCATCGGCCGACTGCACCGACACTTTCGCGCCGAGCTTCGTCGCGGCCGCGACGAAATAGTCGCGATCGCGCGACCAGCGCTCGACGCGCAGGTCGTCGATGCAGAAGCCGATCTCGGGCTTGTCCTTGCTCGCATGCGCGAGCGGAGCGCCCAGCACGAAGAGCGCCAGCGCCGCGGCGCCGGCAAGGGAACTCAATACGGTACGACGCGTCACGGATTTCATGTCTCCACTCCTTGTTATGGAACCACCTCACGAACGCCGGACGGCCGCGGGAATGCGCCGCCCGCATCGAATCACTGCAAGGCACGGCATCGTGCCGGCGAAGCGCCGGTCACGCGCCCGCCGAAAACACCGGTTCGAGCGCGCGGTAAAGCGCGCGGAACGTCGGCCGCCGCGCATCGCGATACCACGCGTGCCGCGCCGGATCGGGCTCGCGCACCGCGACGACCGGCGGTTGCGGACACACGTCGTCGAGCGACGCCTCCGGTTCGAGCGCGAGATGCGCGAGCCGTGCGGCACCGAGCGCCGGGCCGACCTCGCCGCCCGCGCGCAATGTCAGCGCGCGTCCGCTCAGGTCGGCGAGCATCTGCGTCCAGTACGCGCTGCGCGAGCCGCCGCCGATCACCGTGATGCCGTCGGGCGCCAGTCCGGCCGCATGCAGCGCATCGATGCCGTCGAGCAGCGCGAAGCCGACGCCTTCGAGTGTCGCGTTCGCGAGATCCGCGCGCCGCGTGTCGGGCGTGAGCCCGTAGAACACGCCCTTCGCATTCACGTCGTTGTGCGGCGTGCGCTCGCCGCTCAGGTAAGGCAGGAACCACGGGCGCTCGGCACGCGCGTTCGTCTCGGCATCGGCGAGCAGCGCCGCCACACCGTCATAACCGGCCAGTTGCGCGGTGAAGTCGATGCAGCCAGCCGCGTTCAGCATCACCGACATCAGATGCCACGTGTCGGGCAGCGCATGACAGAAGCTGTGCACCGCCGATTCAGGGTTTGCGCGAAATCCGTCCGACACCGCGAAATACACGCCCGACGTGCCGAGCGACAGCAGCGCGTCGCCCGGTCGCACGATGCCGACGCCGACCGCGCCGGCCGCGTTGTCGCCGCCGCCGGCGACGACCGGGATCTCGCGCAGGCCGAGCTCGCGTGCGACGGCCGGCAGCAGCGTGCCGGCCACGCGGTTGCCCTCGAACACTGCCGGCATCTGCGCGCGCGCCAGACCGCATGCGGCGAGCAGCGTGTCGTCGTAGTCGCGCTTCGCGACGTCGAGCCACAATGTGCCGGCGGCATCCGACGGATCGGTCGCGAACGCGCCGGTCAGCCGGTAGCGCAGGTAATCCTTCGGCAGCAGCACGTGGGCAATGCGAGCGAACACGTCGGGCTCGTGGCGACGCACCCAGAGCAGCTTCGGCGCGGTGAAGCCCGGCATCGCGCCGTTGCCCGTCACCGCGCGCAGCGCGGGTGCGAGCCGCTCGAGTTCCGTGCATTCCGCATCCGCGCGGCCGTCGTTCCACAAGATCGCGGGGCGCAGCACGTCGCCGCGCGCATCGAGCAGCGTCGCACCGTGCATCTGGCCGGTCAGTCCCAGCGCGGCGATGTCGCGCGGATCGATGCCGCCCGCGCGCGCTTCGTCGACGAGCGCGGCCAGCGCGCCGCACGCGGCGTCCCACCAGTCGCGCGGCGCCTGTTCGGACCAGCGCGGCCGAGGCCGGCTCACCGTCAGCGGGCGGCTCGCGCTCGCCCGCACCGCACCATCGCGGTCGAGCAGCACCGCCTTCACGCCCGACGTGCCGAGATCGAGTCCGATGTACATGGCGTCAGCGCAGCCCGTAGATCGCCTGGTTCACGATGTTCTCGAGCCGCTCCTGCGCGCCGCTCACATGTCGCGGGTCCACGCCGCGTGCGAGCGCGTCGTCCGCGAGCGACTGCAGCGTATAGCCGCCCGACAGGATCTTGCGGCCGAACGCGTCGTCCCACTGCGCGTAGCGCTGCCGGCGCAGCGCGTCGAGCCGGTCGTTCTCGACCAGTACGGCAGCGCGTTCGAGCGCGAGCGCGAGCACGTCGATCGCACCGACGTGGCCGTAGAAGAGATCTTCCGGATCGATGCTCTGGCGCCGCACCTTCGCGTCGAAGTTCATCCCGCCGGTCGTGAAGCCGCCGTGACGCAGGATCTCGTAGAACGCGAGCGTCAGTTCCTCGACGCTGTTCGGGAACTGGTCGGTGTCCCAGCCGTTCTGCGGATCGCCGCGGTTCGCGTCGACGCTGCCGAACACGCCGAGTGCGAACGCGTTGGCAATCTCGTGGTGGAACGAATGGCCGGCGAGCGTCGCGTGGTTCGCCTCGATGTTCACGCGAATCTCGTTCTGCAGTCCGTACTGCACGAGAAAGCCGTGCACGGTCGCGACGTCGTAGTCGTACTGGTGCTTGGTCGGTTCCTGCGGTTTCGGCTCGATCAGCAGCGCGCCCTTGAAACCGATTCGATGCTTGTGCTCGACGACCATCGACAGGAAGCGCGCGAACTGGTCGCGCTCGCGCTTCAGGTCGGTATTGAGCAGCGTCTCGTAACCTTCTCGGCCGCCCCACAGCACGTAGTTCTCGCCGCCGAGCCGATGCGTCGCATCGAGCGCGTGGCACACCTGGGTTGCGGCCCACGCGAACACGTCGGGGTTCGGGTTCGTCGCGGCGCCCGCCGCGAAGCGCGGGTGCGAGAACAGGTTCGCCGTGCCCCACAGCAGCCGCACGCCGCTGGCCTGCTGGCGCTCGCCGAGATAGTCGACCATCCGCGCGAAATTGGCCGCGTACTCGCGCAGGCTGTCGCCCTCCGGCGCGACGTCGGTGTCGTGGAACGTATAGAAAGGCGTGCCGAGCTTCGTGAAGAACTCGAATGCCGCATCGGCCTTCATGCGCGCACGTTCGAGCGCGTCGCCAGGCTGCTGCCACGGCCGCTGGAACGCGCCCTGCCCGAAGATGTCGTGCCCCGGCCATACGAACGTGTGCCAGTAGCAAACCGCAATCCGCAGATGCTCGGCGAGCGTCTTGCCGAGCACGCGCTTCTCGCGGTCGTAATAGTGGTAAGCCAGCGGGTTGTCCGACTGCGGACCTTCGTAGCGAATCGAGGGAATGTGTTCGAAATACGACATGGCGTCTCCGTGCTGGGTCTTGTTGCAGCGCAACGCACGTCGCGACGACGACGCACGCGGCCGAATCCGGTTGGCTGGATCGTGCCCGCGCGCCTGCCGGCCGGCAATTGCGAAATTGCGCAGCACGCTTAACGTTTCTTGCCAGCCGCTGCGCGCGGCCTGCGTTCCGTCCTACAATCGCCGGACACCAGAGAACCGCGCGGCACCGCCCGCGCGCCCCGGAGACAACGGCGAGACGCCCGAGCGACGCCCCGCCACGAGACCGACATGACCCGTGCCTCTTCCGCCCAGACGCCGCACCGCATCGCGCTGCTGTTCAACGCGAACAAGGTCTACGACCGCGAGATCATCAGCGGCATCGGCCAGTACCTGCACACGACGCGCGTCGTGTGGGATCTGTTCCTCGAAGACGACTTCCGCTGCCGGCTCGCCGGCATCGAACGCTTCGACGGCGACGGCATCATCGCGGACTTCGACGATCCGGCCGTCGCCGACGCGCTTGCCGGTTCGCCGCTGCCGATCGTCGCGGTCGGCTCGTCGTACGAGGATCCGGCGCAGTACCCGGACGGCGTCCCATATATTGCGACGGACAACCCGAAGCTCGTGTCGCTCGCCCATACGCACCTGATCGGCGCAGGGCTCGCGCATTTCGCGATGTACAGCCTGCCGGTCGCGCAGGAGAACCGGTGGGCGCAGCAGCGCGAGCTCGCGTTCGACCGGCTCGCGCGCGCGGACGGGCTCGACGCGCCGATCTACCGGGGCGTGTCGACCAGCGCGTCGGGGTGGAATCATGCGATCGAGCAGCTGATCGACTGGCTGCATGCGCTGCCGAAGCCGGTTGGCGTGATCGCGGTCACGGATGCGCGTGCGCGGCATCTGCTGCAGGCGTGCCTGCTGGCCGGCATCGCGGTGCCGGAACAGGTCGCGATCATCGGCATCGACAACGATCCGCTCACGCGCACGCTGACGCGCATTCCGCTGTCGTCGGTGATCCAGGGCACCGAAGAAATGGGCCGCACCGCCGCGCACCTGCTGCACCGGATGTTGCGCGGCGCAAGATTTCCCGGGCAGCGCATCCTCGTACCACCAGTCGGCATCAACGTGCTCGAATCGACGCGCCACCAGCCGCTCGCGAGCCCGCACGTGATGCGCGCACGGCATTTCATCCGACAGTACGCGTGCCAGGGAATCAAGACCGAACAGGTCGCCGACTATGTCGGCGTGTCGCGTTCGCTGCTCGAAGAGCACTTCCGGCGCGAGCTGCAGCGCACCGTGCACCAGGAAATCCTGCGTCACAAGATCGAGGCGGCGCAGGCGCTGCTCGCCGGCCGCAATGCGTCGAGCGCGGAAGTCGCGATCCGCTGCGGCTTCACGTCGCTGCAATACATGTACGCGGTGTTCCGCCGCGAACTCGGCTGCACGCCGCGCGAATACCAGGAACGCGCGGCGTCGGCTCACTGAATTCACCGCCCACGAGCGACCCACTCATGCATATCGACACCGACTCCCCCCGCCCGGCATCCGATGTCGGCCGCATTCCGTCCGAACCGTGGGGCACGCTGCCCGGCGGCGATCCGGTGCGGCGCTACACGCTGCGCAACGCGCACGGGATGCGCGTCGTCGTCAGCGATCTCGGCGCGACCGTCGTGTCGTGGCTCGCCCCCGACCGCACCGGGCGCTTCGCCGATATCGTGCTGGCCCACGACACACCGGCCGAGTACGTCGAATCGGGTGCGTACCTCGGCGCGACGGTCGGCCGCTGGGCGAACCGGATCGCGGGTGCGCGCTTCACGCTCGATGGCATCGACTACACGCTCGACCGCAACGAGAACGGCAATCTGCTGCACGGCGGCGCCAGCGGCTTTCATCGCGCGCGCTGGGACGTGATCGACGACCACCGCGGGCTGACGCTGCGGCTCGATTCGCCGGAAGGCGATGCGGGATTCCCCGGCAACGTGAGCGTGCAGGTGCGCTACGTGCTCGACGATGACGGCACGCTGACGATCGACTATTCGGCCCGAACCGATGCGCCGACGCCGCTGAATCTCACGAATCACAGCTACTTCAACCTCAGCGGACGCGCGGGCAGCGACGTGCGCGGCCACCTGCTGCAGATCGACGCCGACGCGTTCGTCGAAGTCGACGACGCGCTGATCCCGACCGGCACGGCCGACGTGACCGGCACGGCATTCGATTTCCGGCACAGCGCGCCGATCGGCGCCCGGCTCGACTGGCCTCACGCGCAGCTCGCGCGCGGGCGCGGCTTCGACCATTGCTACGTGCTGCGCGACCCTGCGCGCGGCGTGCGGCCCGTCGCATCGATCTACGATCCGGAAAGCGGGCGGGAGCTCGCCGTATCGACGGATCAGCGCGGGCTGCAGCTTTATACGGGCAACTATCTGGATGGCTTGCGCGTGGCCGGCGGCATCCCGTGCGGGCGACACGCGGCGCTGTGCGTCGAGGCCGGGTTCTATCCGAACCAGGTCAACATGGACACGTTGCGCGACGAAACCATCCTTCATCCCGGTGAGACCTACCGCCAGACGACGCGGTATCGGGTGGGCATTCGGGCGTAGCGGCAGCGGATACGCACCCCGTCAGCACGGCCGCGCGGGAGACCACGGGGTAAATCGCGCAAGCCGGTATACCGGATCGATCCGGGCACCTTCCGCCCAAAGTTGGCCCGCCGCGTGAAGGCTTCGCCGGCGCACCAACCTGTGTCAGACTCGCACGTGCGATCGAGCGTCCGCGCGCGGTCCGCCGGCGATCGATTCATTCAACTCTTGCGGGTTTGTCACGGATGTCTGAAGAATACGAAGTTCATGGTCCTCACGACCATGCGATGGAGCATCACGCGCCACACGGCAACGATCAAGGTACGTCGCGCATCGCGGTGCTGACGGCCGTGCTTGCCTGCTTCGGAGCGATATCCGCCTACCAGAGCGGTGCCGACGAGAGCCTCGCGCTGCTCTACAAGAACGACGCCGCAATCCGGAAAACCGAGGCGGCGAACCAGTGGGCCTACTATCAAGCGAAGGGCAACAAGCAGAACCTCGCCGAACTCGGTGCGGCGTTGAGCCCGGACGCGTCGCCGCAACGCAAACGGTTCGAGACGGACGCCGCGCGATACCGCGCCGAAAAGGAGCCGATCCGCATACATGCCGAGGCGCTCGAAAAGGAAGTCGAGAAGAACAACGCGGCGAGCGAGGCGCGGATGCACCGGCACCATCGATGGTCGCAGGCGACGACCATCATCCAGATCTCGATCGCACTTGCGGCGATCACGATCCTCACGCGCCGTTCATGGATGCAGGGCCTGTCGATCGGCGTGGCCGCAATCGGCATTGTGATCGCGGGGTTGGCGTTCTTTGGCGTTTGATTGACGGCGAGGCCGACACGGTCTTCGCCAGATAGTAGGCAACGCACATGTTCTTTGCATCGGCATCCACGGCTGCGCTACGCTCGATTCCGCCTCGAATCGAGGCTGAAATTTAAGCGCTTAAACCGACGAAGCCCGCGATCCTGCGATCGATCGACCGGGCCCGATACTGGAGGATGACGATGAACAGACGATCGATGTTGCGCTGGAGTATCTCGACCGCGGCGCTCGCATGCGTCGACCTGGCCGGTACGTTGCCGACCGTCGCGCAAGGCGCCGCGCGCGCCGCGGGCGCCCCGTTCGCGATGGGCGCCGACGTGTCGACGCTGCCGGAGCTCGAGGCGCACGGCGCGCAATACTTCGACCGCGGGCACCCGCGCGACTGCCTGAAGATCCTGCACGCGCACGGCGTCGATTCGATCCGCATCAAGGTATGGAACGACCCCGGCAATCCGGAATTCTTCCCGGCCAACCAGAGCGATGCGGCCGGCTACAACAACGCGGCCCATGTCGTCGCACTCGCGCAGCGCGCGGCCGCGCTCGGCATGCGCATCCTGATCGATTTTCACTACAGCGACTGGTGGGCCGACCCCGGCAAGCAATATCCGCCGCACGCATGGGCCGGCAAGAATCTCGCCGATACGTGCGCGCTGCTGTCGGCCTACACGACCGACGTGCTGCGACAGTTGCAGCGTGCCGGCGTGCGTCCCGAGTGGGTGCAGATCGGCAACGAGATCACGGGCGGCATGCTCTGGCCGCTCGGCCGCTACGATCAGTGGGACAACCTCGCGCAGCTTCTGAAGACCGGGCGCGACGCAGTGAAGGCCGTCGATCCGCGCATCAAGGTGATGCTGCACATCGACAGCGGCGGCGACAACGCGAAAAGCCGCTGGTGGTTCGATAGCGCGACGCAGCGCGGTGTCGCGTTCGACGTGATCGGCCTGTCGTACTACCCGCAGTGGCAAGGCTCGCTCGACGACCTGCGCAACAATGCGAACGACCTCGCGGTGCGCTACGACAAGGAACTGATCGTCGTCGAGACCGCGTATCCGTGGACCACCAGCGACGGCGACTCGGAACCGAACGCGATGACGAACACCGGTTCGACCGCGTTCCCGCCGTCGCCGGCCGGCCAGGCGCAGTTCCTCGCGGCGGTCGTCGATATCGTGAAGGGCGTGCCGGGCAATCGCGGCAAGGGCGTGTTCTGGTGGGAACCGGAATGGATCCCGACGCCGGGTGTCGGCTGGAAGCTGGGCGCGGGCGATCAATGGGACAACAACACGTTGTTCGACTTCCACGGCAACGCGCTGTCGTCGCTCGACGCGTATCGCCGGCGCTGACGCATTCGCAGTGTCACGGCATCACCGCACCGACGCATCCCGCGTCAGTGCGGTGCATCGAAGCGGCGTCGGGCAGACGCCGTCATGCTGCTTGTGCCATTCGCACCGCCCCGTTCGCCGCGCGCGTCCCGGCCGAGCAACACGAATGCGACGAGCGCGAGCCCGCAGCACCCCGCGAACGTCGCGCGATAACCGAACAGATCGACGCACGCGCCCGACAGCACGCCCGATGCGATCGAGCCGACGCGTGCGGTGCTGAAGAACATCGCGGTCGCGGTGCCGGGACGCGTCGGCATCAGGTCGCACACGCGCGTCATTCCGAGGCACGACGTAATCGCGACCACGCATGCGCTCAGCAGTTGAAGCGGCAGGATCATGTTCACGCGCGTCACGGCAGCGAGTCCGATGAAATACACCGCATGCACGGCCGCGCACGCAGTCAGCCAGCGCGCCTTGTCGAGCCGCGTCGATCGGATGCCGAGCCAAAGCATCATCGGAATCTCGAGCAACGCGGCAAGCCCCAGCGCGGCCGATACGTTGCCCGGCGATCCGCCGAGCCCACGCACGATGTACAGCGGCAGCACGATCATCGTCGCGTTCGCCGCGAGTCCCATCAGCGTGAGCGCGACGAGGGTGCGTCGCACGCTTGCGCGCGGTGCGACGACGATCTCCGCACGGGTATCGTCGGGTAGCGGCGCAGCGCGATCCACAGCGCGCGCATGCGCCGCAGCCGGCCGCCGCGCCGGTTCGGGAATCTGCGCGACGATCGCCGCGCATCCGACAAAACCCGCGGATGCCGCGAGAAAAAGCCCTGTAAAACCCGTCTGCGCGAGGATCAGCGCGCCGAGCGCGGGACCGAACACCCACGCAACCGACAGCATCGTGCGCAGCGCCGCCGACGCCAGTTCGCGCTGTGCATCGTCGTCGACCGGCAGCACCGCGCGCGCGAACGCGAAGATCTGCGACAGCGACACGGCCCCCGCGCCGAGCAGGATCGTGCCGGCCGCGATCACCGGCCCGTGCGCGCGCAGCACGCACAACAGCGCGAAACCGAGCGCGGCGGCCGCGAGCGAGACGACGAGCAACGGCCTGTGGCGATCGCGGCGATCCGACCAGCGCCCGGCCCACGTGCTGGCGACGACACCGCTCGCCGCGATCAGCGTCATGAAGATGCCCGCGAGAAACGGCGACATCCCCGCCGCCTCCACGCCGAACAGCGACAGGTACGGCGCCGTAAACGACATCGCGACGCCAAGCATCAGCGCCGCGGCGGACAGCGGCAGGAAATGCGCGATCCCGGCGAGGCGCGCGAAATGCGACTGTAGCGACCGCGGCGATTGCATCGCGTCAGTCCGGCTCGACCCATGCGGCGACGTCGACCGCGCCGAGTTCCGGGCCGCCGAGCACGAAGCGCGCACCGTCCGGCGCCGGCAGCGCGCACGGCGCGTCGCCATAGTTGAGCGCGAACACGACACGCCCGCGCCGGCGCAAGCGCACGCCGTCCGGCAATGCACGCACCGGCAGTCCGGCGTCACGCGCGCAACGGGAGACGATCGCACGCAACAGCGCGTGGTCGAAGCAGGCGGTCGCCATCGTCACGCGGCCGCGCCGCACGAGCGCGGGTACGCCGTCGTCGCATGCCGCGAGCACATCGATGCCGGTCGCCGATTCCATGTCGACGTGATCGCGCCATTTCAGCACGTGGCCGTCGACGCCGTCGAACGTGACGCGCGGCTTGAGCGACGGCCGCAGCGACTCGACCTGGCCGATCCGCACCGGCAGCACGTCGCGCAGCTTGCCGGGCGCGAGCCCCGGCGCGATCGCGAATTGCGCCGTGCGCGAGCCCGTGCGCGGCCCGAACAGCCAGTGCGCATCGCCGCGCGCGGCCTGCTCGGCGATACGATCCGTGACGACCGGCAGCGTCGGCGCGACGACGAGTGCATAACGCGACACGTCGGCATCGGCCGCGACGATGTCGACGTCGAGGCCGAGTTCGCGCAACGCGCGATACCAGTCGAATGCGTGCTGCTGGTAGTCGAAGTCGGCGCCGTGCGGTTGGATCCGGATCATCCAGTCGGCCTCGTAGTCGAACAGCAGCGCGACGCGAGCCGGCTCGCGCGCGCCGGTGACGAGCCCCACATCCAGCGCGGCCAGCTCGCGGGCGACGCGCGCGACTTCATGGCCACCCGGCGACAGCCGGTCGTCCGGCGCATTCAGCCCCGAGTGCAACTGCTCCTGCGCATGCGGATACTGCCGCCAGCGGAAATACGACACGAGTTCCGCGCCATGCGCGAACGCTTCCCACGTCCACACCCGCACCGCGCCGGAGTGCGGCACCGGGTTGTACGGCCCCCAGTTCACCGGCCCGGCCTGTTGCTCCATCACCCACATCCGCCCGTTGCCGACACCGCGATACAGGTCGTGCGAGAACGCCGAAACGTCCGGGTGGCCGGTACGAGCCCAGCGTCGCTTGTCCGCTTCGTCGAGCGGCAGCACTTCGGTGCGCGGCACCGGGTAGCTGTCCCACGCGGCGACATCGAGACCGCCGCGCGCAAACGCATGGTGATCGAACTCGGTGAAAAAGCCCATGAAGTTGTGCAGCACGTCGCGACCCGGCGCGTGCGGACGGATCGCATCGACCTGCACGGCGTGGAACCGCGCGACCTCGTCCGACTGATAGCGGCGGAAGTCGAGCAGATGTGCGGGATTCGCATCGGTCGGCGTATGGCGCGGCAATTCGATCTCGTCGAAACCGCGATATTCCATGCTCCAGAACACATTGCCCCACGCACGGTTCAGCGCGCCGATGTCGCCGTAGCGCACGGCGAGCCACGCGCGAAATCCTTCGAGCGCCGCACGCGTATAGCTCGGCAGCGTGTTGTGACAGCCGAGCTCGTTGTCGGTCTGCCATGCGATCACCGCCGGATGCGCACCGTAGCGCCGTGCCATCGCGTCCGCGATGCGCACGCAGTGTTCGCGATACACGGGGCTCGCGATGTCGTAATGGCGGCGCGACCCGAACTGCCACACGGCGCCATCCGCGCCGACCGGCAGGATCTCCGGATGGCGATCGACGAGCCATTTCGGCGGCGCGGCGGTCGGTGTGCCGAGCACGATCTTCAACTGCTGACCGGCGAGCGTGTCGATCGCTTCGTCGAGCCACGCCCAGTCATAGCGGCCAGGCTCCGGCTCCATCCGGCTCCATGCGAATTCGGCGATCCGCACGCGGCTCAGGCCCAGTTCGGCCATCCGCCTCGCGTCGCGAGCCCATTGTTCGCGCGGCCAGTGTTCGGGGTAATAGCAAACACCGAGATGCATCGTGGATTCCTTGCAGAAGAATGAGAATTGGACAGGTCAGCCTTTCGTCGCGCCGAACGTGAGCCCCGCGACGAAATGCTTCTGCATCGCGAAGAACATCAGCACCGACGGCAGCGCGGCGAGCACCGAGCCTGCCGACACGATGTTCCAGGCGGTCGTCCACTGCCCCTTGAGCGCGGCGACGCCGACCGTGATCGGCGCCGCGTCGTCGCCTTGCGTGAGGCATAGCGCCCAGAAGTAGTCGTTCCACACGAACGTGAACACGAGGATCGCGAGGGCGGCGAGCGCCGGCCGCACGAGCGGCAGCACGACACGCCAGTAGATCGCCCACTCGGACGCGCCTTCGACGCGCGCGGCCTCGATCAGCTCGAACGGCAGCTCGCGGATGAAGTTGCGCAGGAACAGCGTGCAGAAGCCGGTCTGAAATGCGGTATGGAACAGCACGAGCGCCCACACGGTGTTATAGAGGCCGACGCCGAGCATGATCTGCCGCACCGGGATCATCAGGATCTGGATCGGCACGAAGTTGCCGGCGACGAACAACCCGAGCAGCACGAGATTGCCGCGGAACCGGTAGTTCGCGAGCGCGTGCCCCGCGAGCGACGCGAGCAGGATCGACGCGGCGACGGACGGCACCGTGATCAGGATGCTGTTCGCGAAGTAATGCAGCATCGGCGTCTGCGTGAGCGCGGCGCCGTAGTTCTCGGCCAGCGCGAACTGCTTCGGCCAGTCCCAGTAGTGGCCGGCCATGATCTCGTCGGTCGAGCGGACCGACGTGACGAGTACCGCGAGCAGCGGCACGAGCCACAGCGCGAGCGCGCACGGCAGCGACAGCCGGTACAGCCAGCGGGCGGGACGTCCCCAGCGGGACACGGGCATCGGGTACATTTTCGCGGTCCTTACGATTCGACGCGCACCAGCTTGCGCAGCTGCCACACGATATAGACGAGCATGATCGCGAACAGCACGACCGCGATCGCGGCGGAATAGCCTTCGCGGTAGTACTTGATCGCCTGGTCGACCATGAAGTACGCGAGCACGGTCGAGCTGTCGAACGGGCCGCCGCCCGTCATCACGGAGATCAGGTCGAAACTGCGCAGCGCGCCGATCACGGTCAGCACCACCGCCATGAAGGTCGCGGGCCGCAACTGCGGCAGGATCACGTGCCACAGCAGCGTGAAGCCGCGCGCGCCTTCCATTCGCGCCGCCTCGACGATCTCGCCGTTGATGCCGGTGAGCCCGGTCAGGTAGAGGATCATGCAGAACGGAATCTGCGGCCACAGCGCGGCGGCGATCACGCCGTAGGTCGCATAACGCGGATCGCCGAGCACCGGGATCCCGTGCCCGACGATCAGCTTCAGCAGTCCGAACGTTGGATCGTAGAACCACGAGAACACCAGGCCGACGACGACGCCCGGCAGCACGAACGGCGCGAAGAACAGCGACTTCACGAGCCGGATCCCGAACACGTTCTGGTTCAGGTACAGCGCCAGCGCAAGTCCGAGCGGCGGCGCGGCGAGGAACAGCACGAGCCACAGCACGTTGTTCCTGAGCGCGACGTAGAACGTATCGGACTGCAGCAGCTCGCGATAATTGTCGAGCCCTGCGTAGGTCATCGGCGTCATCCCGTCCCAGTGATGGAAGCTCAGCCAGATGCTGCTGACGATCGGATACAGCACGAACACGGTGAAGAGCGCGAATCCCGGCAGCACGAACAGCAGCGCCGCGCGGTTGCGCCGGCGCGCAAGAGACGCACGCGCATGCCGCCGCGGGCCGGCTTCGCGGCGCACGGCGCTTTCGGACAAGCTGGTTGACATGAGGTGACCTTCGACGAAACGGACGTAACTGACGAAACGGGCGCGACGGTGACGCCGACGCGCCGGGCCGGGCCGGTGTTCGCCGGCCCGGCGCGCGGTGCATCACTTCCGATAGATGCGCTTGCGAGTCTGCTCAAGCCGCTGCAGGATCGCGTCGAGCTGCGTCGGGTCGGACAGGAACTGCTGCATCGCCTTCATCCCCTCGTCCGCCATTTCCTTCGTCATGTCGCGGTCGTAGAACTGCGCGATGCCGCCCGGCGTGGTCGCGAGGGTGCGGAAGCCGATCTTCGAGATCGGGTCCTGCGGCTCGGGCGCCTTGTTGTTCGACGGCAGTTGCCCCATTCCCTTCGCGAATTCGCCGTTGACCGCCGGTTGCCCCATGAACGCGAGCAGGCGACGTGCATCCGCCTTGTTGTGCGCCTTCGCCGGCACGATCATCACGTTGACCGGACCATCCTCGGCAAGCGGCACCGACGCGTCGATCACCGGGAAGCGGAAGAAACTGATCGGGTTGCGCGTCGCGCTCAGCAGGCCCGCTGAATACCAGGTGCCCATCAGCGTCATCGCGGCCTGGCCGTTGACGATCAGCGGGCTCAGCGAATCGACGTCGTAGGACAGCGCGTTGTCGATGAAATACTTGTCGTCGATCAGCTTCTTCCATGCCGCGTACACGGCCCTCACGCGCGGATCGGTATACGCGACGTCGCCGGCCATCAGCTTCTGGTGGAATGCGTAGCCGTTGATCCGCAAGTCGAGGTAGTCGAACCACGCGGCCAGCGTCCACGCATCGCGCGCGGCGACCGCGATCGGCGCAATGCCGGCCGCCTTCAGCTTGCGGCATGCATCCAGAAACTGCGGCCAGTCGGCCGGCTCGCCGTGAATGCCGGCCTTCTCGAACAGGTCCTTGCGGTAGAACAACCCATATGCGTCATAGCCGAGCGGCAAACTGTAAAGCTTGCCGCCGTAGGTCGACGACTGCTTGACGGCCGCATACGTGTCGTACCAGCCGTTCTTCTGCCAGTCCGCGCTCAGGTCCTCGATCAGCCCGCGTTTCGCGAAATACGCGAGCCGCTCGCCGTTGTTCCAGCTCAGCACGTCGGGCGGATCGGTCGCGAGCCAGCCGGACATCTGCACCTTGTACGCCTCCTCGCCGACGTAGCTGATCTTCAGGTCGACGTCGGGATTCGCCTTGTGGAACTGGTCGAACACCGCTTGCCACGTCGCGCGCTGGTTGCCGCGCGCGGCGACGTTCACCTTGAGCGTGCCCGCGTCGGCCGTCTGCGCAGTGAACGCGGCGGCAATAGTCAAGGCAAGCAGCAGTCGGCTCGCACGAAGTCTCATCGTTGTCTCCTGGTATTGGTGTGATGGGTGCCGCATCGCGCGGCAGGTCGGCATTGCACCGCTATGCGAACGCCGCTTCGGCGTGGATGGCCGGCAATGCGATGCCGGCCTCGTCGAACACGTGACAGCGCGACGGCGACATGCGAAACGCATGCCGCTCACCGCGCCGCAATGCGGCCTGGCCCGGCAGTTTCGCGAGCAACGGCATGCCGCCTGGCTGGTCGAGATGCACGTAGGCGGCTTCGCCGAGCTGCTCGACGAGCGCGATGTCGCGGACGATTGCCGGCTGGTCGGCATCGCCCGACGCGGCAACCGTGAGATGCTCGGGACGAATTCCGAGCGTCACGCGCGCACCGCTGCCGACGTGGCGCGGCAGCGGCCGATCGCGTAGCGTCAGCGTTTCGCCGGTGCCTTCCAGCCGCAGCCGGCAGCCGTGCGCATCGCCCGCTTCGACGACGGCCGGCAGGAAGTTCATCCGCGGCGAGCCGATGAAGCCCGCAACGAAGCGGTTGGCCGGCCGGTGATACAGCTCGAGCGGCGCACCGGCCTGCGCGATGCTGCCGAAGCGCGCGACGTCGTCGCCCGCGTGCAGCAGCACGATCCGGTCGGCCAGCGTCATCGCCTCGATCTGGTCGTGCGTGACGTAGACCGAACTCGACTGCGTGAAGCGCGCGTGCAGGCGGGCGATTTCGACACGCGTCTGGCCGCGCAGCGTCGCGTCGAGATTCGACAGCGGCTCGTCGAACAGGAACACGCGCGGCTCGCGCACGATCGCGCGGCCGATCGCGACGCGCTGCCGCTGGCCGCCCGACAACGCCTTCGGCTTGCGATCGAGCAGCGCTTCGAGTTGCAGCACGCGCGCGGCTTCGGTCACGCGACGCCGGATCTCGTCCTTCGGCGTGCCGGCGATGCGCAGCCCGAAACCGATGTTGTCGAACACGGTCATGTGCGGAAACAGCGCATAACTCTGAAACACCATCGCGACGCCGCGCTCGGCGGGCGGCGTGTCGTTCATCCGCGCGCCGCCGATCCGCAACTCGCCTTCGGTCACGTCCTCGAGCCCGGCGATCATCCGCAGCAACGTGGACTTGCCGCAACCCGACGGACCAAGAAACACGCAGAATTCGTGCGACGCGATCTCGAGGTTCACGTCGCGCAGCACCGGCGCGTGATCGCCGTAGCGCTTCGAGACGTCCTTCAATGAAATGGCGGTCATCGCGCTCTCCTCTCCTGGTCAGGCGCTTCGGGTTACAAAATTTAAACGCTTAAATTTTGATGGTGCAATTCGCCCGGTTCGCCGTACCATGTCGTCTCCTTGATCTGATGTGTCGAGAAATTAGCGTATCGCCTGTCCCTGTGCAACTTGTGGGACGCACTCCCAGAATATGAGCAGATACTCTCACGCTTCCCTTTCCTCGCGCAGCGTTGCCCCTCCGTCCCGAGGCTCTATATGGTGACGCTCGCGCAAGTCGCGCAGCGCGCGAACGTCACCGCGGCGACGGTCTCGAACGTGCTGCGCAATCCGCAGAAGGTGAAGCCGGCGACCGTCGAGCGCGTGATGGCGGCGATCCGCGAGCTCGGCTATCGGCCGAACCTGACCGCACGGGCGCTGGCCGAGGGCCGCACGTCCACGCTCGCGTTGATGCTGTCGAACATCACGAACCCGTTCTATCCGGAATTCGTGCTGGCCGCCGAGCGCGAGGCGCGCAAGCGCGGCCATTACCTGCTGGTGTCCAATACCGACGATGATCCCGCGATCACGCGCAACTACCTCGAGCGGATCGCGGGGACGCTCGCGGCCGGCGCGATCGTGATGAACACCGATCTCACGGAAGCCGAACTCGCCGACATCGCGCGCCACGGCGCATCGATCGTGCTGTGCATGTGGGAACACGTGCATGCATCGCGCACGCTGCCGTGCGTGACCGTCGATTTCGCTGCTGCGGGCGCGCTGGCGGCCGCACACCTCTCCGGGCTGCGGCATCGCGCGTTCGGCGCGCTCGTCGGCAAGGGGTCGGGCGGTCCGCAGTCGATACGGCTGCGCGGTTTCGCGGACGAGCTCACGGCACGCGGCCATCGGGCCGACGCGCTGACGACGGTGTCGGCACATGATTCGATCGAAGGCGGCTACGAAGCGGCCACCGCGCTGTTGCGCGAGAAGCCCGGCCTCACCGCGCTGTTCGCGACCAACGACCTGATGGCGATCGGAGCGATGCAGGCCGCCGCCGATCTCGGGCTGCGTGTACCGGCCGATCTGTCGGTGGTCGGGATGACCGATATCCAGCTCGCGCACCAGTTCCGCCCCGCGCTGACGACGGTGCGGTTCCCGACGTCGCAGATCGCCGCGCGAGCGATCGCGCTGACGCTCGACATGATCGACGGCGTCGAGCCGGCCGCGGCCGTGCATACGATCGGAGCGCCGGAGCTCGTGGTGCGGGAATCGACGGCGGCGGCGCCGGATTGACGTACGTTGCGCGTTCGCGGCCGCCCGGGAATGCGTCGACCGCAACGAACGAATCGATCGATATGAAAACTGCGCTGGAACGGTGGCAGCAACCCGCTCGCGCATAACGCCCGACATCAATTGAAACGCGCTGCCCGATCGCTTTGGATCACGAAACGAACATCACAAACAGATCGACTACCAAATCGTCCATCACTAAACCGGCCGCTCACAAAAACCGCATCGCAAGCGGCCGGCCCGCGCTCAAAACTTCCACAACAGGTTGCCGTACAACGCGTGGTCACTGACGTTGCCGCCAACCTGGCCGCTATACGACAGCCCCACCGACAGGTTCTTCGTAACGGCCGCATCGACGCCGACCTCGAGCACCGCGGCATCCCGCGCGACCGGCACGCCGACCACGCTGAACGGCGACCCGCCGCTCGCGAACGACAACGTCGAACCCGGCTGCGTATTGCCGAACGCATGCCGCCAGCCGACCGTGCCGTACGCGGTGACCTTGCCCTTCGTCGTGACCGCCACATCGGTCGAAGCCCTCACGCCGAGCGTCGAGAAGCCGAGCCCGCTCGTGCTCGATTCGCCCTGCAGCGCGGCCGCGCCACCGTTCTCCTTGAAGCCGCCGGTGTGCACGCTCGCGTAGGCGAGGCCGACGAACGGCTCGAGCGCGACGTTGCGGATCGCGGTCGAGTAGCCGATCTCGGTGAACACCTGCGTCGCGTTCGCGTCGTAGCTGGCGGTGTCGTGATCGGAGAAGCCGCCGAACGACGGATTGCGCTCGCTGTGCACGCGGTACCACGACTGCGCCAGGCCGCCGCGCACGTTCCACGCGTCGTATCGGCCGCTCGCGTACAGCGCGATCGTCTCGCCGTTCACCTTCGCCGATTCGTTCTGGTCGGTATTGAGCTGGCTGCGCGACGCGCCGCCCGCGATACCGATGCGCCAGTGGCTGCTGACTTCCGCGTCCGTACCGACGACGAAGCCGTACAGGTTGCGATCGATCGACGCCACGTCGTTGCCGTCGAACCGGCTATGCGCACCGTAGATGCGGCCCCATACCGCCGGCTTGAACGACTTCGCCGGCGTGCAGCCGTTCTCCGACGCAAGCCGCCGGTCGAGCGACGCCGCATGATCGTCCGCCGACACAGGTGCCTCGCAGCCGCACAACGCACCGCCCGGTTGCGAGCCGACGCGTGCTCGATCGAGCACAGCATCACGCATGTAACGGCTGTCCGACAGCAGCACGCTGCGTGTGCTCGGATACAGATCGCCGGCCAGTTGCGTGAACGCGCGGTTCGCGGTCGGCGCATCGGCTGTCAGCACCGTATCGAACAGCGGGTTGCCGGCGCCGAGCGTGCCGACCGCGCCCGCCACCAATTGGCCGTCGGGCGTCGTGGCAACCGATGCGAACGGCGTGCCGTTCGGCGCCAGCGACAACAGCACCTGCGACGGGTCGTACTGGAGCGTCGGCGTGAGGAACGCATACGTCGAGTTCACCGCGCTGAATTGCCCTTGCACGCCCGCGCCCGCATTCACGATCGTGTAGAGCTTGCCGGGCTGGTATTGCCCGCTCGCCGCGACGACCTGCACCGTTCCGCCGTTGAGCGCGGCCGAGCCGGTAACGTCGAGGCCGCCGCTTTGTTGTGGCGTGGCGCCAACCTGCAGCGTCGAGCCCGGCTGGAACGTCGCGTTGCCCGCCACCTTCAGCGGCTGCCCGAGCTGCAGCACCGATGCGGTGCCGCCGCCCGCCACCGTGAGGCCGCCGATCGTGCCGGTTCCGGTGACGGTCGCGCCGTTGCCGACCGTTACCGGCGAGCTGGCCAGCGAGCCCGTGACGGCGAGCGTGCCGCCGGTCACGTTCGTCGGCCCGGACAGCGTGTTCGTGCCGCTCAACAGTTGCGCCCCCGTGCCGGCGAGCGTCAGCGGGCCGGTACCCGACAGCGTGCCCGCGAACGTGCTGGTGCCCGCGGTGTTCACCGTCAGCGGCGTGCTGCCGAGGTTCACGTTCGAGCCCGTCGTGCCCGACAGCGCGCCGATCGACTGCGGCGCGGCGGAGCCCGCGAGATTCAGCGTCGCGCCGCTGCCCGCGAGGACCATTGGGCTCGTCGGCGCGAGGGTGCCTGCACCGGACAGCGCGAGCGTGCTGCCGCTGCCGATTGTCGTGCCGCCGGTGTACGTGTTGACGCCGGTCAGCGTCTGCGTGCCGCCGCCCTGCACCGCGAAACCGCCGGTGCCGGCGATCGTGCCGCCGAACGCGCCACCCGCCGGGCCGGCCACGGTCAGTGTGCCGCCGCCGAGGTTCACGGTCGAACCGGCCGCACCGGACAACGCGCTCGCCGTCTGGGGCGTCGTCGCGCCGCTGACGTCGAGCGTGGCGCCATTACCGGCCAGCGTCAGCGCACTGCCGGCCGACAAGCCGCCGTTGCCGCCGACTGCCAGCGTGCTGCCGGTGCCGATCGTCGTGCCGCCGGTGTACGTGTTCGCACCGGTCAGCGTCGTCGTCGACGGGCCGTTCACCGCCAGATTGCCGCCACCCGAGATTGGGCCGCTCAAGCCGAGGTTGTTCGTGCCACCGACCGTCAGCGTCGAGCCCGTGCCGAGGTTCACCGCATTGCCGAGCGTCGTGCCGGCAACGCTGGTCCCGAGCGTGCCGCCGCTGCCGCCAACGCTCAGCGTGCCGCTTCCGAGTGCCGTCGGCGTGCCGGCCACCAGCGTGCCGCCGCCCGTGACGCTGGTGCCGCCGGTGTAGACGTTGGCACCGGAAAGCGTCGTCGTCGACGGGCCGCTGAATGCGAGCGTGCCGCTGCCCGAGATCGTGCCGCTGAGCCCGAGGTTGTTCGCGCCGCCAACTGTCAGCGTCGAACCCGTTCCGAGATTCACCGCGTTGGACAGCGTTGTGCCCGGCGTGCTCGCGGCCAGCGTGCCGCCTGCGCCGCTCGTGTTCAGCGCGCCGGTGCCGAGCGCCGAGCCATTGCCCGCGATCAGCGTGCCGCCGCCCGTCAGGCTCGTGCCGCCCGTGTACGTGTTCGTCCCGGTCAACGTCTCGGTACCCGTGCCGGACAGCGTCAGACTCCCGCCCGCGCCGGCGATCGTGCCGCCGTACGTACCGTTCCCCGTGCCACCCAGCGTCAGGTTGTTGCCACCCAGGTTCACCGTCGAACCCGCGACGCCCGACAGCGTGCCGGTCGTTTGCGGCGTGGTCGCGCCGCTCAGGTCGAAGGTTGCGCCCGCACCGGCCAGATTCACCGGGCTGCTCGACGACAGGCCGCCGCCCGCGCCGATCGCCAGCGTGCCACTGTTGATCGTCGTCGCACCGGTGTATGTGTTGGCTCCCGTCAGCGTTTCCGTCCCCGTGCCCGACAGCGTCAACCCGCCCGTGCCGCCTACGGTACCGCCGAACGTGCCGTTGCCCGAACCACCGAGCGTCAGCGTGTTGCCGCCCAGGTTCACCGTCGAACCGGCTGCGCCCGACAGCGTACCGCTCGCCTGCGGCGTCGTGGCCGCGCTCACGTCCAGCGTCGAACCCGCACCGGCCAGATCGATCGCGCTGCCCGACGACAGGCTGCCCCCCGCGCCGACCGCCAGCGTGCTGCCGCCGCCGATCGTCGTGTTGCCGGTGTACGTGTTCGTGCCCGTGAGCGTCGTCGTCGACGGACCGTTCACCGCCAGATTGCCGCTGCCCGAGATCGTGCCGCCGAGGCCGAGGTTGTTCGCACCACCAACCGTCAGCGTCGAACCCGTGCCGAGATCGATCGCGTTGGTCAGCGTCGTGCCCGCGACGCTGGTGCCGAGCGTGCCGCCCGCGCCGCTCGTGGTCACTGCACCCGTGCCGAGCGCCGAGCCGTTGCCGGCCAGCAGCGTGCCGCCTCCGGTGAGATTCGTGCCGCCCGTGTATGTGTTGTTGCCGGTCAGCGTTTCCGTGCCGGTACCCGACAACGTCAGGCTCCCTCCCGCGCCGGCAATCGTGCCGCCGTACGTGCCGCTGCCCGTGCCGCCGAGTGTCAACGCATTGCCCCCAAGGTTCACCGTCGAACCCGCCACGCCCGACAATGCGCCCGTCGTCTGCGGCGCCGTCGCGCCGCTCAGATCGAGCATTGCACCGGCACCGGCCAGATCGACCGCGCTGCCCGCCGAGAGGCTGCCGCCCGCACCGACCGCCAGCGTGCTGCCATTGCCGATCATCGTGCCGCCGGTGTAGGTGTTTGCACCGGAAAGCGTCGTCGTCGACGGACCGTTCACCGCCAGATTGCCGCTGCCGGTGATCGCGCCACCGAGGCCCAGATTGTTTGCACCACCAACTGTCAGCGTCGAACCTGCGCCGAGATTCACCGCGTTGGTCAGCGTCGTGCCCGGCGTGCTCGCGGCCAGCGTGCCGCCCGCGCCGCTCGTGTTCAGCGCGCCCGTGCCGAGTGCCGATCCATTGCCCGCGACCAGCGTGCCGCCGCCCGTCAGGCTCGTGCCGCCCGTGTACGTGTTCGTCCCGGTCAACGTCTCGGTGCCCGTGCCGGACAACGTCAGGCTGCCGCCCGCGCCGGCGATCGTGCCGTCATAGGTACCGCTGCCCGTGCCGCCCAGCGTCAGGTTGTTGCCGCCCAGGTTTACCGTCGAACCCGCGACGCCCGACAGCGTGCCAGTCGTTTGCGGCGTGGTCGCGCCGCTCAGGTCGAAGGTTGCGCCCGCACCCGTCAGGCTCACCGGCGTCGTCGCCGACAGGCTGCCGCCCGCGCCAATCGCCAGCGTGCCGCTGTTGATCGTCGTCGCGCCGGTGTACGTATTGGCGCCCGTCAGCGTTTCGGTGCCCGTGCCGTTCATCGTCACGCCGCCCGTGCCGGCGATGTTGCCCGCGTAGGTGCCGCTGCCCGAGCCGCCGAGCGTCAGGTTGTTGCTCCCGAGGTTCACCGTCGAGCCTGCCACGCCCGAGATCGCGCCCGTCGATTGCGGCGACGCGGCGCCGCTCAGGTCGAGCGTGGCGCCGGACGCCGTCAGGCTGACCGGGCTGCTTGACGACAGGCTTCCGTTACCGCTGATCGCCAGCGTGCCGCTGTTGATCGTCGTCGCACCGGTGTACGTGTTGGCACCCGTCAGCGTTTCCGTGCCGGTGCCCGACAGCGTCAGCCCGCCCGTGCCGCCGATCACGCCTGCGTACGTGCCGCTGTCCGCGCCACCGAGCGTCAGCGTGTTGCCGCCCAGGTTCACGTTCGTGCCGGTGCCGCCCGACAGCGCACCGGTCGTCTGCGGCGACGTGGCCGCGCTCAGGTCGAGCGTCGCGCCGGCGCCGGACAGGTCGATCGCGCTACCCGACGACAGGCTGCCGCCCGCGCCGACCGCCAGCGTGCTGCCGCCGCCGATCGTCGTGTTGCCGGTGTACGTGTTCGTGCCCGTGAGCGTCGTCGTCGACGGACCGTTCACCGCCAGATTGCCGCTGCCCGAGATCATGCCGCCGAGGCCCAGGTTGTTCGCACCACCAACCGTCAGCGTCGAACCCGTTCCGAGATTCACCGCGTTGGACAGCGTTGTGCCCGGCGTGCTCGCGGCCAGCGTGCCGCCTGCGCCGCTCGTGTTCAGCGCGCCGGTGCCGAGCGCCGTATTGCTGCCCGCGATCAGCATGCCGCCGCCGCTCAGGCTCGTGCCACCCGTGTACGTATTGTTGCCCGTCAGCGTTTCCGTACCCGTGCCCGACAGCATCAGACTCCCGCCCGTGCCGGCGATCGTGCCGCCGTACGTGCCGTTGCCCGTGCCGCCCAGCGTCAGGTTGTTGCCGCCAAGGTTTACCGTCGAACCCGCGACGCCCGACAGCGTGCCGGTCGTTTGCGGCGTGGTCGCGCCGCTCAGGTCGAAGGTTGCGCCCGCACCGGCCAGATTCACCGGGCTGCTCGACGACAGGCCGCCGCCCGCGCCGATCGCCAGCGTGCCACTGTTGATCGTCGTCGCACCGGTGTATGTGTTGGCTCCCGTCAGCGTTTCCGTCCCCGTGCCCGACAGCGTCAACCCGCCCGTGCCGCCTACGGTACCGCCGAACGTGCCGTTGCCCGAACCACCGAGCGTCAGCGTGTTGCCGCCCAGGTTCACCGTCGAACCGGCTGCGCCCGACAGCGTACCGCTCGCCTGCGGCGTCGTGGCCGCGCTCACGTCCAGCGTCGAACCCGCACCGGCCAGATCGATCGCGCTGCCCGACGACAGGCTGCCCCCCGCGCCGACCGCCAGCGTGCTGCCGCCGCCGATCGTCGTGTTGCCGGTGTACGTGTTCGTGCCCGTGAGCGTCGTCGTCGACGGACCGTTCACCGCCAGATTGCCGCTGCCCGAGATCGTGCCGCCGAGGCCGAGGTTGTTCGCACCACCAACCGTCAGCGTCGAACCCGTGCCGAGATCGATCGCGTTGGTCAGCGTCGTGCCCGCGACGCTGGTGCCGAGCGTGCCGCCCGCGCCGCTCGTGGTCACTGCACCCGTGCCGAGCGCCGAGCCGTTGCCGGCCAGCAGCGTGCCGCCTCCGGTGAGATTCGTGCCGCCCGTGTATGTGTTGTTGCCGGTCAGCGTTTCGGTGCCCGTGCCCGACAGCGTGAGGCTGCCTCCGGCCCCGGCGATCGTGCCGTCGTACGTCCCGCTACCCGACCCGCCGAG
The DNA here is from genome assembly GCF_001718315.1 of Burkholderia diffusa. Classification (NCBI taxonomy): domain Bacteria; kingdom Pseudomonadati; phylum Pseudomonadota; class Betaproteobacteria; order Burkholderiales; family Burkholderiaceae; genus Burkholderia; species Burkholderia diffusa. The sequence continues at coordinate 518,499 of NZ_CP013364.1, forward strand.
CGTCAACGCATTGCCCCCAAGGTTCACCGTCGAACCCGCGACACCCGACAGCGTGCCGGTCGTCTGCGGCGTGGTCGCACCGCTGACGTCGAAGGTCGCGCCCGCACCGGCGAGATTCACCGGGCTGCTCGACGACAGGCTGCCGCCTGCGCCGATCGCCAGCGTGCCGCTGTCGATCGTCGTCGCACCGGTGTACGTGTTCGTCCCCGTCAGCGTTTCCGTCCCTGTGCCTGACATCGTCAGCCCGCCGGTGCCGCCGATCGTGCCGGCATAACTGCCGTTGCCGGCGCCGGCCAGCGTCAGCGTGTTGCCGCCGAGGTTCACGTTCGTGCCGGATACGCCGGACAGCATGCCGCTCGTTTGCGGCGATGTCGCCGAACTGATGTCGAGGGTCGCACCGGTACCCGCGAGATCGAGCGGGCTGCCCGACGACAGGCTGCCGCCCGCGCCGACCGCCAGCGTGCTGCCGCCGCCGATCGTCGTATTGCCGGTATAGGTGTTCGCGCCCGTGAGCGTGGTCGTCGACGGTCCGCTGACCGACAGACCGCCGCTGCCCGAGATCCCGCCGCCAAGGCCGAGATCGTTCGCACCGCCAACCGTCAGCGTCGACCCCGCGCCGAGATTCACTGCATTGCCGATCGTCGTGCCCGCGACGTTCGTGCCGAGCGAGCCGCCGGTGCCGGTGACGTTCAGCGCGCCGGTGCCGAGTGCGCTGCCGTTGCCGGCGACGAGCCCGCCGCCACTCAGCGTGGTACCACCGTCGTATGTGTTCGTGCCGGTCAGCGTCGTCGTGCCGCTGCCCGTCTGCGCGAGACTGCCGTTGCCGGAAATCGTGCCGCTCAGGCCGAGATCGTTCGCGCCGTTCAACCCGAGCGTCGCGCCCGCGCCGAGCGTGACCGCGTTGCCGAGCGTCGTGCCGTTCACGCTGGCGCTCAGCGTGCCGTTGCCGGTCACGTTCAGCGCGCCGGACCCGAGCGCGGTGCTGCTGCCGACGCTCAGTCCGCCGCTGTTCAGCGTCGTCCCGCCGCCGTATGTGTTCGCGCCGCCGAGCGTGGTCGTGCCGGTGCCCGACTGCACGATGCCGCCTGCACCGGAAATGATGCCGTTCAGGCCGAAGTCGAACGCGCCGCCGAGATTCAGCGCCGAACCGGTGCCCAGGTCGACCGCGTTCGCGAGCAGCAGGTTGGCCGTACTCGCGCTGAGCGTGCCACCCGCGCCGGTGACGCTGAGCGCGCCCGTGCCGAGCGCCGCGCTGTTGCCGACCGACAGGCCGCCGGCATTCAGCGTCGTGCCGCCCGTGTACGTATTCGCGCCGGTCAGCGCCGTCGTCCCGCTGCCGGTTTGGGCGAGACTGCCGCCGCCCGAAATGATTCCGCTCAGGCCCATGTCGTTCGTGCCGCCGAGCGTCAGCGTCGAGCCCGCGCCGAGGTTCACTGCGTTGCCGAGCGTCGTGCCGGCGATGCTCGCGGCCAGCGAGCCGCCCGCGCCGCTCGTGTTCAGCGCGCCCGTGCCGAGTGCCGATCCATTGCCCGCGATCAGCGTGCCGCCACCCGTCAGGCTCGTGCCGCCCGTGTACGTGTTCGCGCCGTTCAGCGTTTCGGCGCCCGTACCGGACAACGTCAGGCTGCCGCCCGCCCCGGCGATCGTGCCGTCGTACGTGCCGCTGCTCGTGCCGCCCAGCGTGAGGCTGTTGCCGCCGAGATTGACGGTGGAGCCGGCCACGCCGGACAGCGCGCCCGTCGTCTGCGGCAGTCCCGCGCCGCTCAGGTCGAACGTCGCGCCAGCGCCGGCCAGGTTCACCGCACCGTTGGCCGACAGGCTGCCGCCGCCGCCAATCGCCAGCGTGCCGCTGTTGATCGTCGTGCCGCCGGTGTACGTGTTCGCGCCGGTCAGCGTCTCCGTGCCGGCGCCCGACATCGTCAGGCTGCCCGCGCCGCCGATCGTGCCGCCGAACGTGCCGTTGCCCGTGCCGCCCAGCGTCAGGCTGTTGCCGCCCAGGTTCACCGTCGAACCGGCTGCGCCGACCAGGCCACCCGTCGACTGCGGCGACGTGGCCGCGCTCAAATCGAGCGTCGCGCCCGCCCCGGCGAGATCGACGAGGCTGCCGCCCGACAGGCCGCCGCCCGCACCGACCGCGAGCGTGCTGCCGTTGCCGATCGTCGTGCCGCCCGTGTACGAGCTCACGCCGGTCAGCGTCGTCGTCGACGGGCCATTCACCGACAGATTGCCACCGCCGGAAATCGCGCCGGCCAGGCCCAGAGCATTCGCGCCGCCGACCGTCAGCGTCGCGCCCGTGCCGAGATTCACCGCGTTGCCGAGCACCGTGCCGCCGATGCTCGTGCCGAGCGTGCCGCCCGCCCCCGCGACGTTCAGCGCGCCCGTGCCGAGCGCCGACCCGTTGCCGGCGATCAGCCCGCCGCCGCTCAGCGTCGTGCCGCCCGTGTACGTATTCGCACCGAGCAGCGTGGTCGTGCCGGCGCCGGTCTGCGCAACACCGCCGTCGCCCGAGATCACGCCGCCCAGGCTCAGGTCGGCTGCACCGTTCAGGCCGAGCGTCGCGCCTGCGCCGAGGTTCACGGCATTGCCGAGCAGCGTGCCGCTCGCGTTCGTCGCGAGCGTGCCGCCCGCCCCGATCACATTCAGTGCGCCCGTGCCCAGCGCCGAGCCGTTGCCGGCGACGAGCCCGCCGCCGCTCAGCGTCGTGCCGCCCGTATATGTGTTCGCGCCGAGCAGCGTCGTCGTGCCGGTGCCCGTTTGCGCAAGGCTGCCGTCTCCGGCGATCGTGCCGCTCAGGCCGAGATCGGTCGCACCGTTCAATCCCAGCGTGACGCCGGTACCGAGGTTCACGGCATTGCCGAGCGTCACGCCCGGCACGCTCGCGCCGAGCGACGCCGAGCCGTTCACGTCGAGTGCACCGGTGCCGAGCGCCGCGTCGCTGCCGACGAGCAGGCTGCCGCCCGACAGCGCCGTGCCGCCCGCGTACGTGTTGTTGCCGGTCAGCGCTTCCGTGCCGGTTCCGGCGAGCGTCAACCCGCCCGCACCGCCGATGTTGCCCGCGAAGACGCCGTTGCCGCTGCCGGCCAGCGTCAGGTTGTTCGCACCGAGGTCGATCGCCGAACCCGCCACACCCGACAGCGTGCCGATCGACTGCGGCGTGGTCGCGCCGGCGATATTGAACTGCGCGCCCGCGCCGGTCAGGTTGACCGGGCTCGACGCGGCAAGGCTGCCGCCCGCGCCGATCGCCAGCGTGCCGCTGCCGATCGTGGTGCCGCCCGTAAACGTCTCTGCCGCGGTGAGCGTCGTCGTGCCCGGGCCGGTCACCGACAGCCCGCCGGCACCCGAGATGATCCCGCTCAGCCCGATGTCGTTCGCATTCCCAACCGTCAGTGCCGCGCCTGCGCCGAGCTGGATCGCATTGCCGAGCACCGTGCCGCCGACAGTCGTGCCGAGCGAGCCGCCTGCGCCGGTCACGTTCAGCGCACCCGTGCCGAGCGCACTGCCGGTACCGGCAAGGAGCCCGCCGCCGCTCAACGTCGTGCCGCCGGTGTACGTGTTCGCGCCGAGCAGCGTCGTGATGCCCGATCCTGTCTGTGCGAGGCCGCCGTCGCCGCCGATCACGCCGCTCAGACCGAGATCATTCGCGCCGGTCAACGAGAGCGTCGCGCCCGCGCCCAGGTTCACCGCGTTGCTCAATGCCGTGCCGCTCACGGCCGCACCGAGTGCGCCGCCTGCGCCCGCGACGTTCAGCGCACCGGTGCCGAGTGCCGTATTGCTGCCGGCGAGCAGCGTGCCGGCGCTCAGCGTCGTGCCGCCGCCGAAAGTGTTCGCACCCGACAACGTCGTCGTGCCCGTGCCGCTCAGCACGAGGCCGCCGGTGCCGCCGATCGCGCCGCTCAGGCCGAGATCGTTCGCGCCGTTCAGCGTCAGCGACGCGCCGTTCAGGCCGATCGCGTTCGCGAGTGACGCGCCGGCGGCCAGATCCGTGCTCAGCGAACCGCCGAGGCCGCTCACGTTCAACGCGCCGCCGACACCGAGGGCACTGCCGCCTTCGACGATCAGGCTGCCGCCGCCCGTCAGGCTCGCGCCGCCAGTAAACGTGTTCGCGCCGGACAGCGTCGTCGCGCCGGTGCCGCCGAGTGCGAGCGCGCCAGCACCGGCAATCGTGCCGGCCAGGCCGAGATCGGCCGCGCCGTTCAACCCGAGGGTCGCGCCGGCGCCAAGGTTCACCGCATTGCCGAGCACCGTGCCGCTCGCGTTCGTCGCGAGCGTGCCGCCCGTGCCGATCACGTTCAGCGCACCCGTGCCCAATGCCGCTGCATTGCCGGCGACGAGCCCGCCGCTGCCGAGGGTTGTGCCGCCCGTAAACGTGTTTGCGCCGAGCAGCGTTGTCGTGCCCGCACCGGTTTGCGCGAGGCTGCCGTTGCCCGCGATCACGCCGCCGAGGCTCAGGTCGGCTGCGCCGTTCAGGCCGAGCGTCGCCCCTGCGCCGAGGTTCACGGCATTGCCGAGCACCGTGCCGCTCGCATTTGTCGCGAGCGTGCCGCCCGTGCCGGTCACGTTCAGCGCGCCCGTGCCCAGCGCCGCGCCATTGCCGGCGACGAGCCCGCCGCCGCTCAGCGTCGTGCCGCCCGTAAACGTGTTCGCGCCCAGCAGCGTCGTCGTGCCGGCGCCGGTTTGCGCGAGACTGCCGTTGCCGCCGATCGCGCCGCCGAGGCTCAGGTCAGCCGCTCCGTTCAAGCCGAGCGTGGCCCCTGCGTCGAGGTTCACCGCGTTGCCGAGCAGCGTGCCGCCGACGCTCGTGCCGAGCGAACCGCCTGCGCCGCTGACATGCAGCGCGCCCGTGCCGAGCGCCGCGCCGTTGCCGGCGATCAGCCCGCCGCCGCTGAGTGTCGTGCCGCCCGTGTACGTGTTCAGGCCGAGCAGCGTCGTCGTGCCCGTGCCGGTTTGCGCGAGACTGCCGCTGCCGCCGATCACGCCGCCGAGGCCGAGGTCGGCCGAACCGTTCAGGCCCAGCGTGACGCCGGTGTCGATATTGATCGCATTGCCGAGCACCGTGCCGCCGACGCTCGTGCCGAGCGTGCCGCCCGCGCCCGTCACGTTCAGCGCACCGCTGCCGAGTGCCGTGGCGGTCCCGGCGACGATTCCGCCGCCGCCCGTCAGATTCGTTCCCCCCGTGAACGAATTGGCGCCGTTCAGCGCGAGCGAGCCGGTGCCGCTCACGTTAAGCGGGCCGCTGCCGCCGATTGCACCCGACAGCGCGAGCCCGTTTGCGCCGTCGACCGTCAGGCCGCCGGTCAGCGTCACGTTGTTGAGCAGGTTCACGCCGGCCGTGCCGGCCTCGAGCGTGCCGCCGCCGGCGACGATGCCGCCGATGCCCAGCGCGCCGGCGCCATGGACGATCGCGGTGCCGCCGGTCAGCGACGCGTTCGTCGCGGTCGATGCGCCGGTGAGGTCCCACGTGCCGCCCTGTACGGCGAGATTATTGAAGTTGGTGTACGTATCGACCGCGATGGAGCCGTTCGACGCGCTGCCGGTCGCCGTGTTCAGTTGCAGATTCAGCGTATTGTTGCTGCCCAGGCCGGCACCCGCATCGACGCCGAGCCCGACCGACGATCCCGTCATCGCGTTGAACGTGTTCGACACGCCGGCGGCCGCGCCCAGCGACACGTTGCCCGTGACGGTGCCGGCATTGGTAAACGTGTTGCCGGCACCTGCGAGCCCGCTCGGTGCCAGCACGACGGAGCCATTGATCGCGCCGCCGCTCGCGTTGGTGAAATTGACCTGCGCGCCGCCCGACGCGGTGACCACTTGCGCGGTCGGGCCTGCGCCGAAGCCGAGAATGCCGGTCGTGCCGATGATGCCGGCGTTCGTGATGTTCGTCGTCCCGCCGATGCCGTTGTTTACGGTCAATGCGGGCCCGTTGCTCAGCACCCCGCTGGTCGAGCCCATCATCACGCCGGTGCTCGCGTTCGTGACGTTGACCGTGCTCGCGGACGCGACATTGCCGACAACCACGCCATTCGACACGACGCTCAGCCCGCCCAGCGACGGGTCGATCGTGCCGTTGTTGATCAACGTCACGCCGCTACCCATCAGAGACATCGCGGTACCGCCAAACAACGGCGCCACGGAAACGGTCGCGCCCTGGGCAACCGTTACGTTGAGGCCGTTGGTGGCGTTCGTATAGTTGGTGGTCGCACCAGTACAGGTGACGGTGGGTGTCCCGGTGCACGCCGCGAGCGCGTCGGCGGGAATGACGCCGGCGCCAACCAGCGCGACCAGCATGCCGGTCGGAACCAGCAGATTCGGACGTGCTTCCGCGCGCTTCTTATTCGATCCCATGCGCATACGCATAATCACACCTTCCCATAAAGAGAATCGACGACACCGAGCCATTTCTTTCGCGCACTCAAATGCGAAGGAAAATACTTGAACGCGTTATTCGATATTTTTTGAAAAATAGCTTCCCACCACCAATCCGGAACGAATGGCTGGATTAACAACAGGCGAGAATTAATCAACCAGCATTATTTAATCGGCATGTTTTACTTTTACGCCCCCCGCCCGGTAATTTTTTCGCTAATTAAAGTTCACTGTCTCCCGCCAATTGGAATTGCCGTCTGGCGCCGCCGATCACAACGCGTCTGTTTATGTACCTCAAACGGCCCTCGAGCCTGAAGCGCCCGTCCGCAGGGGCGATCCACCCATAAACGAACGCTTAGTTCACCCGTGGAACAACCGGATTTCGATTGTTCCGCATGTCGATTCATCAATAACTGTCACTCGATCCACATATCTCCCGCAATGATCGCGAGTCAAATATAGGCCTGACTCGCAAACGTTTTCCACGGGCCGGAAAACATCTTGTCAAAACTCAACAATCTTTCGCGGATATTTCGCCATTCGTATGCAGTATGTAAATTTCATATTTTAACCAATTGGCCGAGATCGTTAAAAAACGCAAAACATTTCGGTTTTAATACGTCGGGTTTTTCTCCAATCTGCTTTAATTGATTCAGATTCGACGCATTGCGATTTAGTCGTTGCCGGCAATAACAAGGTGTCCAAGGGAGAACTTCACGATGGTGACGTTGAACATCAACAACCGGCCGGCGGAGGTTGACGCCGATCCGTCGACGCCGGTGCTCTGGGTGCTGCGCGACAACCTCGGGTTGACCGGCACCAAGTTCGGCTGCGGGACAGGAGACTGCGGCGCGTGCACGGTGCATGTCGACGGACGGACGGCGCACAGCTGCACGCTGGCGCTGTCGTCGGTGGGGAGCGCGCGCATCACGACGTCCGAACACCTCGCGGACGACGCGGTCGGCAAGGCCGTCCTCGACGCGTGGGTCCGGCACGACGTCGCGCAATGCGGCTACTGCCAGAGCGGCCAGATGATGAGAGCGGCCGGGCTGCTGCGCGGCAACAAGACGCCGACCGATGCGGACATCGACAGCGCGATGGCCGGCAATCTGTGCCGTTGCGCCACCTATCAGCGCATCCGCGCCGCGATTCACGAAGCGGCCAGGGCGCTTGCCTGAGCCTGCCGGGAGACTCCCACCATGCGTATTCGCACCACCGGGCGTGCGGCGAGCACCGCCGCCCTTCACTCCGACGCTTCGCCCGTCACCGGAGCCGCTGCTCCGATGCCCGGCCGGCGCGGTTTCCTGAAGCTCACGATCGCGGCGGGCGGCTGTCTCGCACTCAGCGTCCCGCCGCTGCGCGCCCGCGCCGAAGCCGGCACCGTGCTTCGGACTTCGCCGCCACAAGCATTCCTGATCATTGCACCGGACAACACGGTCACCGTCGCCGTCAACCGGAGCGAGGCCGGCCAAGGCGTCAGCACTGCACTGCCGATGGCGCTGGCCGACGAACTCGACGCCGACTGGCGCAACGTGCGCACCGTGCTCGCGCCGGCCGGCGAGCCGTACAAGGATCCGGTGACCGGTATCCAGATGACTGGCGGTTCGACGTCGATCAACCATTCGTTTACGCAATACCGCGAGCTCGGCGCATCCGCACGCGCGATGCTCGTCGCGGCAGCGGCCCGGCGCTGGAACGTCGACCCGGCCACCTGCAAGACCGCGAACGGAATCGTGACGTCGGGCAGCTACCGCGCGACCTATGGCGAGCTCGCGCCTGACGCGATGGCGATGCCGGTGCCGCAAAACGTGCCGCTGAAGTCGCCCGACCAGTTCCGCCTCATCGGCAAGCCGACTCCACGCGTGGATGCGCGCGCGATGCTCGACGGCACGCTGAAGTACGGGATGGACTGGCGTCTGCCTGACATGATGGTGGCCGTGGTCGCGCGTCCGCCACGCTTCGGCGGCCAGGTCGCGAGCTACAACGCGGCGGCGGCGCGGGCCGTGAGAGGTGTCGTCGAGGTCGTCGAGATCCCGACCGATCGCGGCGGCACCGGCGTTGCCGTGATCGCAAACGGCTACTGGCCCGCCAAGCTTGGCCGCGACGCGCTGCAGGTCACGTGGAAGGACACCGGCTCGACCGTGTCGTCCGTCGAGCAGATGCAGGCGTACAAGCTGCTCGCCGGCACGCCGGGCACCGTCGTGCGCACGGCCGATGTCGGCAACGCACCGCCGGCGGCGACGCACATCCAGAAGGACTACGAATTTCCGTATCTCGCACACGCGCCGATGGAGCCGCTCAGTTGCACGGTCGACGTCGGGCCGCCGAGCTGCGCATGCGGAATCAAGATCTGGGGCGGCTCGTCGATGCAGACGACCGATCGCGCCGCGGTGGCGAAAGCGCTCGGCGTCGCACCGGAGAAGGTCCAGATCTTCACGATGACGTCGGGCGGCGACTACGGACGGCGCTCGACACCGACGTCGGACTACGTGGTCGAAGCGGCGCGCGTATCGGCCGCGTATCTGGCGGCCGGCCACCTGGGCCCGGTCAAGACGATCTGGACGCGCGAAGACGACCTGCGCGGCGGCTACTACCGCCCGATGGTGCTGCATCGCGTCGACATCGGCGTCGACGGCAGCGGCGCCGTGAGGGACTGGCAGCACGTCGTCGTCGGCCAGTCGGTGCTGAAGGGGTCGCCGCTCGAGCGCACGACCATTCGCAAAGCCGGCACCGATCCCGACCTGACCGACGGCGTCGCGAACAGTCCGTACGGATTCCCGATGCAGGTGTCGGTCCATCAGCCGGATGTCGACGTGCCGGTGCAGTCATGGCGCTCGGCCGGCCATACGCATACGGCGTTCGTGATGGAAACGCTCGTCGACGAGCTCGCGCACGCGGCCCGCCAGGACCCGGTCGCATACAGGATGGCGCGGCTGTCCGGCCCGGAGCATGCGCGCCATCGCGCCGCGCTCGCGCTCGCCGTCGACAAGTCCGGTTACGGCACGCGTACGCTGCCGGCCGGACACGCGTGGGGTGTCGCGATGCACGAAACGGCCGGTACGGTCGTCGCGTACGTGACCGAGGTGTCTGTGGAAGCGCAAAAGCCGCGCGTGCATCGCGTGACGGCCGGCGTGCATGCCGGGCGCATCGTGAACCCGACCGGCGCGGAAGCACAGATCCAGGGCGGCGCGCTGTTCGGCCTCGCGACGACGAAGCCGGGTTTCGCGATCGACGTCGATCATGGCGCGGTCCGCAACGCCGGCTTCGCCGACTACCCGCCGGTGCGGATGCAGGAGGCGGCGCCAGTGGACGTGTTTTTCGTGCCGTCGGACGCGCATCCGACCGGCTTGAGCGAAGCCGGCGTGCCGCCGATCGCGCCGGCGGTCGCGAACGGCGCGTTCGTGCTGACCGGCGAACGGATGCGCGCGTTGCCGTTCGCGCCGATGCTGGTCGCATCGACGGCGCCCGCTCTGCCGGCCGCGCCCCCTGTGGAAGACGATCCGTACGCCGACCTGCCGGCAGGCGGCTGCCGGATTCCGCGCAAGGCGAAGACGGCCGCGTTCAAGCCGAAGGTCGAACACAGCCAGGCCGGCGTCGGGCAGCCGAGCGCGGTGCCCAAATTCCTGCGGCCGAAACGGCGCGCCGGGATTCCGTGCATCGATGCGCTGAAGAAGGGGACGGTGACGTAACGTGCAAGCGGCGACACGGACCTGCCGGTGCGTGCGCAAGCCGGGCGCGGCAGGTCCGTCGCGACGTTCGCCGGTTGCGCAGACGGGCGGGTCGGTGGCGCCGGGGCCGCCGTTCCCGCCCTCCGAGTGCCGTCCGGTCAGAACTTGTGCCGGATCCGCGCATGCACGAGCAACTGCTTCGACGTCGACGACAGATCGGCCGCGCCCGGGACAAGTGCCGGGTCGAGCGACGAACCGGTCGCATCGCCGGCAACCCGCTGGTACGCACGCCAGTTGCAGGCGCTCGCCGTGAGCGCGGAGGCCGGGAATGTGCACGTGGTGCCCGACAATCCTCGCGGCGGTGCCGCCGTTCGGCGAGCGGATGCGCATGCTGTCGCTGAAGGAGACCTTCGAGCCGAGCGAACTCGGCATCGTCATGCGCCGCAGCAGTACGCTGAGCGATGCCGCGCGCTGCTTCATCGACTGCCTGCTGCAGGTGATCCGGCGACATGCGCGGTCGGCGCGCAACGAGGATCTGGCGCTGTTCCGCACGCTCACGCTGCTGATCTGACGGCGTACCGGGCAGGCGCACGCGCATGGCGCCTGCCCGGCAGCACTTCCGTATACCTTCGCGCCACATTGCTCTATACTGCCCCCCAGTATCCGGAGCCCACCGATCCCATGCCGCATTCCCCCGAAGAAAAGAAACGCGTCCTGACCCGCGTGCGCCGTGTTCGCGGGCAACTGAACGCGCTCGAGCAGGCGCTCGAGGAGGGGGCGGATTGTGGCCCGATACTTCAGCAACTGGCTGCCATCCGCGGCGCGATCAACGGCGTGATGGCCGGCGTGCTCGAAAGCCATTTGCGCGAGGAATTCACCCAGCTCGCGGACGCCCCGCGGCCCTCGTCCGGATCGATCGACGATATCGTGACGCTCGTCCGGTCCTACTTGCGCTGACCGGTCCAGGTTCGTCGACGTCCGATCCATTCGATGATTCTTTTTTGACAGGATTGCCATGAAATCACGTGCCGCAGTTGCGTTCGAGGCGGGTAAGCCGCTCCAGATCGTCGAAATCGACGTCGAACCGCCCCGCAAGGGCGAAGTGCTCGTCAAGATCACCCATACCGGCGTCTGTCACACCGATGCCTTCACGTTGTCGGGCGACGATCCGGAAGGCCTATTTCCGGCCGTGCTGGGCCATGAAGGCGCCGGCATCGTGGTGGAGGTCGGCGAAGGCGTGACGAGCGTGAAACCCGGCGACCACGTCATTCCGCTGTACACGGCCGAATGCGGCGAGTGCCTGTTCTGCAAGAGCGGCAAGACCAATCTGTGCGTGTCGGTGCGCGCCACCCAGGGCAAGGGCGTGATGCCCGACGGCACCACGCGTTTCAGCTACAACGGCCAGCCGATCCATCACTACATGGGCTGCTCGACGTTCAGCGAATACACGGTCGTCGCCGAAGTCTCGCTCGCGAAGATCAACCCGGACGCAAATCCGGAGCAGGTCTGTCTGCTGGGCTGCGGCGTCACGACCGGCCTCGGCGCGGTCAAGAACACCGCGAAGGTGCAGGAAGGCGATACGGTGGCCGTATTCGGTCTCGGCGGCATCGGCCTCGCAGTGATTCAGGGCGCCAAGCTCGCGAAGGCCGGCCGCATCATCGCGATCGACACCAACCCGGGCAAGTTCGACCTCGCGCGCGTGTTCGGCGCAACCGACTGCGTCAATCCGAAGGACCACGAAAAGCCCATCCAGCAGGTGATCGTCGAAATGACCGGCTGGGGCGTCGACCACAGTTTCGAATGCATCGGCAACGTCAACGTGATGCGCGCCGCGCTCGAATGTGCGCACCGCGGCTGGGGCCAGTCCGTCATCATCGGCGTCGCGGGCGCCGGTCAGGAAATCTCCACGCGCCCGTTCCAGCTCGTCACCGGTCGCCGCTGGCTGGGCACGGCATTCGGCGGTGTGAAGGGCCGCTCCGAACTGCCGGGCATGGTCGAGGAAGCGATGGCCGGCAAGATCCAGCTGGCACCGTTCGTCACGCACACGAAGCCGCTCACCGAGATCAACGAAGCGTTCGACCTGATGCACGAAGGCAAGTCCATCCGGACCGTCGTGCATTTCTGAAACACGCGCAACGGGACCGACTGCAGCAGCCGATCTCGTTGCGCGACGTCGCCGGCAAGCCGCAACGCTTGCCGGCGCGATACGTTCTTCGCCCTCTCCTTCGTCAGACCAACGACGGTCGACGTCACGCGGCCCTCGGCCCGGCGCACGACGCGGACCCGATGCCGCACCTTACGCTACCTGTAGCGATCCGACAACGCACGCGGATCAATCCTGGCGACCGTCCGCACGCGGCGACATCAGGAACGGTGCGTAATGAATCGCGTACGCAACGAACGCGACGATCCAGCAAGCGCCGGACATATCGAGCCAGACCGTGTACGGCACACCCGGAACGAGCGGCCCGAACACGCGAATGACTGCCGCACCGATCACCAGCCAGTAACACAGCTGCTCCCACGGGCCCGCGACGAGCATGCGTCCCGTGTGACCGAGCGCCGTGCGCGTGATCATCGCGATGATTGCGCCGCCGATCGCACCGACGGTGAGCGCGTGCACCGCAAGCGAGTGCGCGACCGCGCCGGCGAACGACAGCGCGAGCAACACGAAGCCGACCGGAATCCACAGGCAGGAGACGTGCAGAATCCACACGATCGGCCGCTTGCCGATGCGCCACGAATGCCATCCAGCAAGGCGCCACGCGTGCAGCACGGCGGTCACGAGCGCGGCGACGATCAACAGCGCATCGGGCGCGCCGAGCGCGTCCGCGAACAGCGTCAGCGCGACCGCCGGGGCCGCGAGCGCGTCCACGATCCTGAAGCGGCGAATCTTGAAGCCGGGGATTGCGTTCGTCGTGAACATCGGCACGATGCGACCGGTGATCACCGCGACGAAGAACACGACCAACCCCGTCGCCGCATAGGCCGCGCGCAGCGCGAGATCGGCGCGCCCCGTCATCACGGATGCATGGAACATCGCGTTCAGCGCGCCGAACAGCAGCAGCGCGACTGGCAGGAACACGTTGTGACGGTTCTTCGCCGAGATGAGCACACGCAACAGCACGACGGCCGTCACCGGCAAAAACAGCGCATCGACGACCGCCGCGAGCACCGCCGGCCCCGACCACACGAGCACGCGTCCGGCCAGCCAAAGCAGCCACAGCGCCGCGAGCGCCGGGCCGCGCAGCGTCTCGCGCGACGTCCAGGCGCGCGTGGCGGTCAGCAGGAAGCCGACCACGATCGCGGCGACGAAGCCGAAGATCATCTCGTGCACATGCCACATGAGCCCGGTCATCGCACCGGCACGCCCCGCGACGGGCGCGCCATGCCAGGCCGCGAGCCATACCGCGACGGCAATGGCCGCGAACAGCGCACCGGTCAGATAGAAAGGCCGCAGGCCAAGCTGCAGCAACGGCAGCGTATCGGGCGTCGACGGCGCCCGCATGGGTTCGCTGATTTTCATGTGCGTCTCCGGCATTCGAGGATGACTTCATTCATCCTAGCGCCGTGACGCGGGAGAGGAGCGGGTGCCCCTACGCGATGCAGTGGCATCGTCCGCGTTCATGACATGCATCAAGGCAGCGCTTCACGTCTGTGCCAGACTTTCAACAGCGCGCCTGTGTTGTGGCTACCTCCCGTCAGCTCCGCACGCGCCGCATCCGGAGCGTGGCCGACGGTGATTCCCCGAACGCGCGCTTGTAGTCGATCGCGAACCGCCCGAGGTGCGCGAAGCCCCATTTCAGCGCGACGTCCGTCACCGATGCAAGCCCCGGTGTCGCGTCGTCGAGCAGTTCGTCGCGCACATGTTGCAGCCGCAACTGGCGCACGAAGCCCATCGGCGTGATGCCGTGACGATTGCGGAATCCGGCGAACAGCGTGCTCGGGCTGACGCCCGCGAGCTCGGCGAGCTGTTCGATCGTCAGCGGCTCGTCGAGATGCGCGCGGATGTATTCCTCGACGCGCCGCACATAGAACGGCGCGAGCGGCGCCGGTGCGGCGCGTGTGCCGTTGCGGGCGCTGTTCGGGTGGCCGTACAGCAACAGGTTGAGCAGCGTCGATTCGAGTTGCTCGAACGCGAGCGGATGGCGCAGCGGATGTCCGTCCGTCGCGATTGCGTCGGCCAGCATCGGCAGCATTTGCGCGAGGCACGCGCCCTGCTGCGACGACAGGCTGAATTCCGGCTCGAACTCCACCGGCACGCGCCGGTCGCCGCCGAAATGCCGCTGCGCATGCCGCTCCATCACCTCGCGCTCGATGCGCAGGATCACTTGCGGACACGCGTCGCCCCACCGCATCCGGAGCGACAGCGTCGGCGACAGCAGCGACGCCACGTCGGGCGACGACACGAAGTGCGCCGCACCGCACTCGATCTCGGCGTCGCCGCGCAGTGGAATCTGCAACAGATAGAAGTGCTCGAGCGGCCCTGGTTCGATCGACACTTCGCCGCCGTAGTCGAGCAGATTCAGCGACAGATTGCCCCAGCGCGCATGATGCATGCGCCCGTGCAGCGCGCGCGAATCGCCGGTCGGCGTAAGCCGATGCGGCTTGAACACGTCCGCTACCCGCGCGCGCACCTCGTCGACGTCATCGGACTGCAGCAGCAGCGTGTCGCGGTTGAAACAGGCAGCGTCATCCAGCCAGCCCGCTCCAGAAAATTGCCCCATCGAAGTTCTCCCGTCGTGCTCGATCGCACCTGCGCCGTGCACGCGTTCCCGATTCCGGGGAATCCCGTCGCACGATCCGGATAGCCTTCGGAGTATCCGGACAGTCCACCTCGTTACACTACGCAAGCCCTGCGCACATCACGCAAGAAGCGGACCGTTCGCGCATCGTAGAAAACTGTGCGGAACTTCCGCATCCGCACATACCCGCAGTGCGCCGCGTTCCGGCCCCGGCGCGGCAGATCGACCCGCAGGTTTCCGGAATTCGCGGATACCGGCCGAAGAAAGCGGATAGAAGCGCACGTTTCGTCCGCCAATACTGGGCCCATGCCAGTCACGAACAGAATGGAGGGACGCATGCAAGGACGACACATCGAGATCCCGTCGGCGGACGGCGGGACGTTTCGCGCATACCTGAGCACGCCGGCCGGCGGCGCGGGGCCGGGCATCGTGCTGTGTCACGAGATCTTCGGCGCGAACGCGACGATGCGCGACGTGGCCGATTACTACGCCGAGGAAGGCTACACGGTGCTCGTGCCCGACCTGTTCTGGCGCCAGGCCCCAGGCGTCGAACTCGGTTACACCGCAGCCGACTTCGACCGCGCGATGACGCTGTACCGCGAGTACGACGAAAACAAGGGCGTCGAGGACATCGCCGCCGCGCTGGCCGTGCTGACGCAACGACCGGAATGCACCGGCCGGGCCGGCGTGCTCGGCTACTGCCTGGGCGGCAAGCTCGCATATCTCGCCGCGTGCCGGCTGCCGGACGTGGCCACCGCCGTCAGTTACTACGGCGTGGGCATCGAGCA
Organism: Burkholderia diffusa; assembly: GCF_001718315.1. Lineage (NCBI taxonomy): Bacteria > Pseudomonadati > Pseudomonadota > Betaproteobacteria > Burkholderiales > Burkholderiaceae > Burkholderia > Burkholderia diffusa. The sequence continues at coordinate 534,063 of NZ_CP013364.1, forward strand.
CGCGCTCGACGAAGCCGCCCATCTGCACGGCCGGCTCGTGCTGCAGATCGCCGCGCAGGACCGCTTCTGCCCGCCCGACGCGCAGCAGCGCATCGCCACCGCATTGGCCGGCCGCGACGGCGTCGAAGTGTACGTCTACCCGGGTGTCGATCATGCATTCGCGCGCGTCGGCGGCGATCATTTCGACAAGGCGGCCGCGGTCATGGCGCACCAGCGCGCAATCGCCGCGTTCCGCGCGGCGCTCGGACCGCACTACGATCTGTCCGCCCTGTGGGAAGAGCACATCCGGCACGAGTTCGACACGCGCAATGTCGACGCCACGATGGCGACGATGGTCGCGCAGCCTTACGTGAACCATATTCCGACGCTCACGGGCGGCGTCGGCTACGACGAGCTCAAGCGTTTCTATACGCATCACTTCGTGCATGCAAACCCGCCGGACACGACGATCACGCCGATCTCGCGCACGGTCGGCGCGAGCCAGATCGTTGACGAACTGCTGTTCTGCTTCACGCACACGACCGAGATCGACTGGATGCTGCCCGGCGTCGCGCCGACCGGCAAGCGCGTCGAGATTCCGCTCGTCGCGATCGTCAAGTTCCGCGGCGACAAGCTGTATCACGAACATATCTACTGGGACCAGGCGAGTGTGCTCGTGCAGATCGGCCTGCTCGACGCGGCCGGGCTGCCCGTCGCGGGCGTCGAAACGGCGCGCAAGCTGCTCGATGAAACCGTGCCGTCGAACCGGCTGATGCAGCGCTGGCACGAGAGCGCGTGATCGGCGGATACGCGGGCGGCGCGCCGAACGCGCGCCGCCGTCACTCAATCATTCCAGGAGATACCCCATGACTTCCCTTGCTGGCAAAGTCGCGATCGTCACCGGCGGCGCCACGCTGATCGGCGCCGCCGTCGCGCAGGATCTGAGCCGCGCCGGCGCGTGCGTCGCTATCCTCGATCTCGATGCGGAAAATGGCGTGCGCGTCGCCGACACGCTCGGCGAACGCGGGATGTTCATCGCAACCGACATCACCGACGACCGCGCGATCGACCGCGCGGTATCGGCTGTCGCCGAACGTTTCGGCGCGATTGATTTGCTGATCAACCTGGCCTGCAGCTACGTCGACAACGGGATCCAGGCCACGCGCAACGACTGGCTCGCAGCGATGGACGTCAACGTCGTGTCGGCCGCGATGCTGGTCAAGGCCGTTCATCCGTATCTGACGCGGCGCGGCGGCGGCGCGATCGTCAACTTCAGTTCGATTTCCGCGCAATGCGCCCAGACCGGTCGCTGGCTCTATCCGACCTCGAAGGCCGCGATGCGCCAGCTCACGCGCAACATGGCGATGGATCTCGCCGCAGACCGGATTCGCGTCAACTCGGTGTCGCCGGGATGGACGTGGTCGCGCGTGATGGACGAGCTAACGCACGGCGACCGCGCGAAGACCGATCGCGTCGCCGCGCCGTTTCATCTGCTCGGCCGCGTGGGCGATCCGTCGGAAGTCGCGCAGGTCGTCACATTCCTGTGCAGCGACGCGGCGAGCTTCGTGACGGGCGCCGACTACGCGGTGGACGGCGGCTACTCCGCGATGGGCCCGGAGCAGGCGGCGCCGGCGATTCCAAGGCTGGCCGAATAATCGTCATGACTCTCTTTTTGCCCATACTTCGCCGCATTTAGTTCGTTATACAAAGGATTTGATCATGAAACGCATCGCTATCGTCGGCGCCGGCCAGTCCGGCCTGCAACTCGGCTTCACGCTTCTCGACCAGGGATATCACGTCACACTTGCGACCAATCGCGACGCGGAACAGATTCGCACGGGCAAGGTCATGTCGAGCCAGTGCATGTTCCACACCGCGCTGCAGATCGAACGCGATCTCGGCCTGAACACCTGGGAAGAAGCATGCCCGTCCGTCGAGGGCATCGGCATCGCGGTGCCGCATCCGGAAGGCAACGGCCGCAAGGCGATCGACTGGTCGTCGCGGCTGACCCGCTACGCGCAATCGGTCGACCAGCGCGTGAAGATGGCCGACTGGCTCGACGCGATTCGGCGCCGTGGCGCGGACGTGCGCATCTGCGACGTCGGCGTGCCGGAGCTCGAAGACCTCGCGCGCAGCCACGATCTCGTACTGCTCGCGGCCGGCAAGGGCGAAATCGTGAACCTGCTGGGCCGCGACGACGCGCGCAGCGCATTCGAACGTCCGCAACGCGCGCTTGCCCTTACCTACGTGAAAGGCATGACGCCGAGCCAGCCGTATTCGCGCGTGCGCTTCAACCTCCTGCCCGGTATCGGCGAATACTTCGTGTTTCCCGCACTGACGACTACCGGCCCGTGCGAAATCATGGTGTTCGAAGGAATCCCCGGCGGTCCGCTCGACTGCTGGGCCGACGTGAAGACGCCCGAGCAGCATCTCGACCGCAGCCTGTCGTTCCTGCAGCAGTACGTGCCATGGGAATTCGAGCGCTGCCGCGACGTCGCGCTCACCGATCCGAACGGAACGCTGTCCGGGCGCTTCACGCCGACCGTGCGCAAGCCCTTCTTCCGCCTGCCGTCGGGCCGCACGGTGTTCGGCATGGCCGATGCGGTGGTCGTCAACGATCCGATCACCGGCCAGGGTTCGAACAATGCGGCCAAATGCGCGAAGGTATACGGCGACGCAATCCTCGCGCGCGAAGCCGAGCCGTTCGACGAAGACTGGATGCACGGCACGTTCGAACGCTACTGGGCTTACGCGCAGCACGTCGTGCGCTGGACCAACTCGTTACTCGCCCCGCCGCCGCCGCACGTTCTCGAGCTGCTTGGTGCCGCCGGCCGGTTGCCATCGCTCGCCGCGACACTCGTCAATGGCTTCGACGATCCGCGCCAGTTCGCGCCGTGGTGGTTCGACCCATCGGCCTGCGCGGCGATGATCCGCGAACACGCCGCACGTTCGGAGTAAGCTACATGGACACCACCGCTACCTGCAATCCGGCCGTCGATCCGCAGCAACTGCGCGCCGCGTTCGGCCAGTTTCCGACCGGCGTCACCGTGATCACGACGTGTTCGCCGGACGGGCGCAAGGTCGGCCTCACCGCCAATTCGTTCTCTTCACTGTCGCTGGACCCACCGCTTGTTCTGTGGAGCCTGCGCAAGGTCGCCCCGAGTCGTCCGGACTTCGTCGCAGCCACGCACTTCGCGATCAATATCCTCGCGCACGACCAGATCGAGCTGTCGCGCCGCTTCGCGACACCCCACGCCGACAAGTTCGACGGCGTGCCGCACGTGGACGCCGATGCGGGCGGCGTGCCCTGTCTCGACGGCGCGAGCGCGCGTTTCGTGTGCCGCAACGTGGGCCATTACGAAGGCGGGGACCATCTGCTGTTCATCGGGCAGATCGAGCAGTTCGCTACGTTCGGAAAGGCGCCGCTCGTATTCCATGCGGGCCAGTATCGCGCGATCTCCGCACATCCCGATCTTTCTTGAGCCGTTTGATTAGTTATACAAATAAATACACAGGAGGTGGTGGTGATGAAATTCCGCTCTCGTCTGCTTGCGATCGCAGGCCTCGTGTTCGTCGGCCTGGCCGGGCACGCACCGGCGCACGCGACCGATCTTCCGTCGGTCAATCTCGGGATGACCAGCTTCCTCGACGGGATGCCGCCGGCCGGCTCCGGCTGGTACGGCACGCAATATCTCGAGTACTACACGGCCGGGCGCGTCAACGACAATGCCGGCAACAAGGTCGGGCTGCCGAAGCAGGACATCGACCTGTTCGCGGGCCTGAGCCAGCTCGTCTACCAGTCGCCGATGACGTTCGGCGGCATGCACCCGGGGCTCGACGTGATCCTGCCGTGGGTGGCCTCCGTGCATACGAACGACGGAATCGGCAACGTCGCGCTGAATTCGCGTTCAGGGTTCGGCGACCTGCTGGTCGGCCCGTTCATCCAGTTCGATCCGGTGATGGGCGCGCAAGGCCCGCGCTTCGCGCAGCGGCTGGAGTTCCAGTTCATCGCGCCGACCGGTGCATACGATCCGGCACGCGCGGTCAATCCGGGCAGCCATTTCTGGTCGTTCGATCCATACTGGGCCGCGACATTGTGGATCACGCCGAAATGGACCGTGTCGTGGCGCCTGCACTATCTGTGGAATGCGACCAATCACGAGCCGGCAACCGCGCTCGGGCCGGACGTGACGTCGACGCAGGCAGGCCAGGCCGTTCATGCGAACTTCGCGACCGAGTATGAAGTCCGGCCCGGGCTGCGGCTGGGCCTCAACGGCTACTGGCTGCGCCAGACCACCGACATGAAGGTGAACGGGCAGGAGGTGTCCGGCACGCGGGAAGCCGTGCTGGGGATCGGGCCCGGCGCGATGGTGAGCTTCTCGCCGCAGGATCACCTGATATTCAACGCGTATTTCGAGGTCCATGCGCGTAACCGGCCGCAGGGTTCGCGGATGGTGCTGCGGTACGTGCATCACTTTCGGTAAGAAGCAAACCCAGCGGCCAATGCGTCCCAGCCATCCGGAAAGACTTGTGCCATGCCCCGCCCGTCACACGCCGTAGATCCGCGCGAGCGCGGCCGCTTCGGCCGCCAGCTCGGCACGCAGGCTCGCCGGTCCGAGCACCTCGACGTTAGGCCCGAACGACCGGATCCACCAGCGCAGCCGCTGGCTCAGCATCGCGGTGCCCTGCACGAACAGTGCATCGTCGGTGCGGCGTGTCGTCTGGTCGAGCGACAGCGGCGCCTCGAGCAGATGGTCGCCTGCCTGATTGACGAACTTGAGCGACAGCTTCACTTCCTTGTCGACCATGAAGTCGAAGCGGCGCTGCCGCTTCACGTAGACCTCGAGCGAGAACGACGCCGGATAGACGAACGATTCGAGCATCGCATCGGCGCGCGAGAGCCGGTCCATCCGGTACAGCGTCGGCTCCGGCTTGCCTTCGGTGGCGCCGACCATGTAGACGAGGCCGCCGACTTCGACGAGGCCGAGCGGCAGCACGATCTTCGGCGTCTCGTTGTCGGCGTTGTGGCGCGGCCGGTACACGATCTGCAACTTGCGTTCCTCGAACAGCGCGCGCGAAACCGCCGCGAAGATCTTCCGGTCGATGGGCGGATAGTGCAGCGAAAAACCGCCGCTCTCGACGGCGACCTTGCCGGTCCAGCGCGCGTACTTGCGCTCCGACTCGCTGACAGGCCGTTCGAGGCGCGCGTCGGCGATCTTGAAGAGCGCGGAGATCGAATCGGCGACGAGTCCCGGAATTTGCCGGGACGAGAACCGCCGCAACGTCTGCAAGGCCAGCGCCTCGTCGAAGCTCATGATCGAACCGGCCTTCGCCGCCATGCCGCTCGCACCGTCCTTGCGGCGCCACACCGATGCCGTGCCTCGCCGGTCGGTCTCGACGAGGCCGCGTGCTTCGAGTTCCGTGAGTCGGCGGTGCACGGTCTTGATCGACGGAAGATCGGGTACGGTCTCCTGCATCCGTTCATACAGGTCCGGCGTGCTGACGTAGTCTGCCTGCGCGCCGGCGTCGGGCAGCAGGCGCATGATGTCGCGATCGAGGTCTGGCATGGGGCGATTCCGGCGCGTGGCAAAAGGAACGTTACGGGTTAACGGCAACCGACCCGATTTCTTGAACCCGACGCTCCGATCAACCGATCGAACCTCAACGGGCTTCGACGGCCATACGCCGTGCGTCGGCATGAACCTTGTCGACGTATTTGGCGAGCAGGGCTGTCGACAAGACGCCGGCGGCAAATGCAATGGCAAACGCTGCAAGACTTTCGAGCGGTGACGGGTAGCCGTTCATGGCACATCCTTGAAAAACGTTGTATAGGCATCGATTTGGTCCGCCGCCGTATCTTCACGGCAGCACGCGGGCCGCATCGACGGAACGGGCGCGGCGACACCTTCAGCACCGAACGACGTGCCGCGACATGCTCCTGATCGCCGGTTCATGACGAACCGGCAAGCCCAACCAACCAGCGCCTCCCCGTCAACTCCGTTCGGTAGCAAGTGACGCGCGCGACGCCGTCGGTCGTGCGTGCCGCCACTTTAATCGCGCATCGGGACAAACGGCGTCCCGAGATCCGCACGACACGCGATTCGCGTCAGGACGCGAAACGGGACACATTTTGTCCCGACGAAGGCACACCATCGGCATCCCATCACTCGTGCCTGCACCCCATGACCCAACCCATCGATAACCCGAACCGCAACCATGCATCGAATGCACGCGTCCTGCCCGACAGCCGACGCGCACTTCGTGTTGCGCTGCGGTTGTGGGGAATCGACGAACGCGACGCGCAAAACTGGCTGCCCGGGCTGCGATCGCGACATCCGCAACTGCACTGGCGGATCGCCCGCGACCGTGCGGCAGCCGGTGCCGACATCGTCGTGCACGTCGTCAAACCGGCGATGCGTCGGTCGGACGGGTTCTGCTGGAACTGTACTGGCGCAAACGCTGCGCTGAGCCGGCCGCTCGATCGCACGCGCGTCGAAATGGTCTTGTTTGCTGGCAACGCAAAGCAACTGCCGCGTCGCCGCGCGGGCCTCTGGCCGATCGCCGGCACGCTCGACACCGGCACGGCGCTCGACGCGCTCGCGCATTGGTTGCGTGCGTCGGCCGCAAGCGGGCCTGACGGACGGATCACCGTGCGGCCGGAGCTGCTCGCACTGATCGCCGCGCGACTCGACACGATGGTGCTGAATCCGGCGCTCCATGTTGCGCGGCGCAAACAGCAGCATCGCGACCAGCACGCCGCCGGCGACGAAAATGAACAAGCCGGCCAGCATCACGGTATGTACTATGCTCAGGTTTTGCATGACAGCCTCGAATCGGTTCGTGAAGCCTGAGACACGCGTCAGACGCGAATCCGGATGATGCGGCGAATCCACAGCATGCCGAATGCCATCGATCCCAGCATCACGCCGACCATCTTGATGCCGGCAGGATCCTGCCAGAGCACCGACAGAAACTCCCGGTTCAACAACGCCATCATGCTCGCGGTGCCGAACGGCAGCAGGCCGAGGATCCAGGCCGACAATCGCCCTTCCGCCGACAGCACGCGAACCTTGTCGAACAGCTTGAAGCGCTCGCGAACCAGGGATGCGATGCTGTCGAGCAGCTCGGCCAGGTTGCCGCCGGTCTCGCGCTGGATCAGCACCGCGATCACGAAGTAGCGCAGGTCGTGGGCCGGCACGCGCGTCGCGAGGTTCACCAGCGCATCGTGCAGCGATACGCCGTAATTGATTTCGTCGAACGTGATCCGGAATTCACCGCCCATCGGATCGGGAAACTCTTCGCCGACCATCCCGAGCGCGCTCGTAAAGGAGTGGCCGGAGCGCAGCGCGCGCGCGATCATGTCGCAGACATCCGGCAGCTGGCGCTCGAGCTTGAGCATGCGCCGGCTGCGATGACGCATCACGTACATCGTCGGCATGCAAGCGGTCAGCAGCGCGATCGGCACCGCGACGATCAGCGGCAACGGCGTGAACAGCAGGATGAGCATCGCCGTCACCGGCAACACCGCGCTGTACACAACGAGCTTCGCCACCGTCCAGTCGAGCCCCGATTGCTGCAGCATGAGATCCACCGACTGCACGCGCGGCACGCGCAGCAACAGACGGTCGAACGGCTTCGATTCGTCGAGCATCCGCTTCTTGAGAATCGAAAGTCGCTCCTGCTGCACGCTGCCGCCGGCCGACATCGCGCGCAGGCGCGACTCGATCCGGCGTGCCGCGGCACCGTGGCGCGTGTTCCACCATTGATAGACGCCTTCGATCGCGAGCACGACCGCGACGAAGGTGAGAATCACAAAACCATAGAAGATCGAGTCCATGAGACCTCCCCGGAATCAGACGAGCGCGCCGTCACTTCGTCTCGTAACGTTGCGCCGGGTCGTACAGTGAATCCGGCAGGTCGATGCCGAACGCCTGCAGCCGCTCGGCGAACTTCGGCCGCACGCCTGTCGCGCAGAAGTGTCCGCGCACCGTCCCGTCGCGATCCATGCCGGTGCGCTTGAACGTGAAGATTTCCTGCATGTTGATGATGTCGCCTTCCATCCCGGTCAGCTCCTGGATGCTGACGATCTTGCGCTTGCCGTCGGTGAGGCGCGTCGCCTGGACCACGACCGAGATCGCCGACGCGATCTGCTGGCGCATCGTCTTCGGCGGCAGCGTCAGGCCGCCGACGCTGATCATGTTCTCGAGCCGCGTGAGCGCGTCGCGCGGGGTGTTCGCATGGATCGTCGCGAGCGAGCCTTCGTGACCCGTGTTCATCGCATTGAGCATGTCGAGCGCTTCCGCGCCGCGCACTTCGCCGAGGATGATCCGGTCCGGCCGCATCCGCAGCGCGTTGCGCACGAGCGTGCGTTGCGTGATTTCGCCCTTGCCCTCGATGTTCGGCGGCCGCGTTTCGAGCCGCAGCACGTGCGGCTGCTGCAATTGCAACTCCGCCGCATCCTCGATGGTCACGATCCGCTCCGATCGCGGGATGAAGCCCGACAGGATGTTGAGCAGCGTCGTCTTGCCGCTGCCGGTCCCGCCCGACACGAGCACGTTCACTTTCGCCCTGGCCAGCGCATCGAGCAGCTCCGCCATCGGCGGCGTGAGGCTCTGATAACTCACGAGGTCGTCCATCTTCAGCGGATTGACCGCGAAACGCCGGATCGACATCAGCGGCCCGTCGATCGCCGACGGCGGAATGATCGCGTTCACGCGCGAGCCGTCCGGCAGCCGCGCATCGACCATCGGGGTCGATTCGTCGATGCGGCGGCCGACCCGCGACACGATCTTCTCGATCACCTTCATCAGGTGCGCATCGTCGTAGAAGGTCACGTCGGTGAGCTCGAGCTGGCCCGCGCGCTCGACGTAGACCTGCCGGTACGTGTTCACGAGGATGTCGGAGATGCCGGGGTCGCGCAGCAGCGCCTCCAGCGGCCCGAACCCGAACATTTCGTCGTACACGTCGATCACGAGCTGGCGTCGCTCGATGTCGTTCGCGGGCAGACGCTCCTCGTCGAGGATGCGCGAGATCAGCGCCGCGATTTCCTGCCGGACCTGTTCCTGCGGCAGGCGCGACAGACGCTCCAGCTCGACGCGTTCGAGCACCGCCAGGTGAATTTCACGGCGCAGCTTCTGGTACGCGTCGCGCACCGACGAATGCGTCCCACCTGCCGGTTCGGTGCCCGCCGCCTGCGGCTGCGTCCGGTACAAGGACATCTGTTCGCGCAATGACATGATGGTTTCCCCGAAAGATTTACATGGACTTGAGCTTCGGCGTGGCCTTTCGGCCGAACAGCCGTGACATCAACGGTTCGCTGCTGGACGTGTCGTGCCGGGTGCGCACGTCCCCCTCGACGATCTGCTTCGCACAGGCCTGCAGCGCACGCGTAACCGCGGCGCTGCGCGCGACGCGCGAGACCGGATGCCCCTGGTCGAGCGCCTCGCGCACGGTGTCGGCGTCGTCGGGTATCGTGCTGCTCGCGTGCAGGCCCAGCACTTCCTCGAGCGCGGTGCGGGACCGTTCGCTCGCGCGCGTCATCCGGTTCACCATCAGCCGCATCTGGTCGGTCGGGTAGCCGAGCGACACGAGAATCTCCAGCAGCCGGCGGCCCGCGCGCACGTGCGGCATCGCCGGCTGCAGCACGAGCTGGATCTGGTCGCTGCGATCGAGCGCGATCATCGACAGCGGATTGATGCTCACGCCGATGTCGACGATCACGAAGTCGTAGCGCGGCGCCGCGACGCCAAGGATCCATTCGAGCGCATCCTCGCGCATCTCCGCAGCCTTGACCGGGTCGCCCGCGCCCGCCAGCACGTGAAAGGTCGGCGTCACGTGCGCGACGCTCGCGTCGAGAAACGCGCCGTCGAGTCGCTCGAGCTGCGCGCACAGCTGCGGCAGCGTCGACGGTGGCGTCTCGTCGCTGACGAGGAACGCGGCATCCGCGAACTGCTGGTTCAGATCGACCAGCAGCACGCGGCGCTTGTGGGTTTCGGCGATCTCGTACGCGACGTTGCTCGCGGCGAAGCTCGTGCCCGCACCGCCCTTGCACGACATGAACGATACGAAGCGCGTATCGTCGCCGTCTCGCCGCGTGCTTTGCGCGGCGGCACGCTCGAGCGCACGGGTCAGCGCCGCGGGATCGAGCGGCCACTGCAGCACGTCGCGCGCGCCGGCGCGCATCGCGTCCAGCAGCACGTTCGGCGCCGCATCGGCCGTCACCAGGATGCAGGTCAGCCCCGGATGCAGCCGGCAGAGCCGCTCGAGCGCCGACAGCTCGGCCGCATCGCTCGTCGCGCCGTCGATCAGCAGGATATCGAATGAATCGAGTCCGTCCGTTCGATGCTCGATCTGGGACGGCCGTCCATGTGCGCGTGTCACACGATAGTGTCCGCTGTCGGTGACCAGCCGCGCGATCTGCGTGAGCCGGGCGGTATCGTCGGCAGCTACGAGGATATTGATCATGGCTGTGCCTCGTCGGTTCGATTATTGACAGGCGGTGCCGCCGGTCGATGAATTCAGGCTTTCCCGCGACAGCGTCGTGGTGAACGGCGGCATCCTGATCGTCATGTTCGCGATCGGAATCATCGTCTTGACCGTGACGTTGGTGATGCTGACGGTGACGAACGAGCAGGAACTTACGTCGCAGCCTGACGGGATGTAGCTCACCGACACGTTCGCGTTCGACAGCATCGGCATCAGCGACTTCACGCGCTTCACGACGCCGGCGGCGTTCACGTCGCAGACGATCGCCGTGCGTGCGCCGAGCCGGATGGCTTCGGTCGCGGTGTTCCAGTAAAACAGCACGCGCCCGAATTCGAAGATGCCGATCAGCAGCATGATCAGGATCGACGCGATCAGCGCGAACTCGACGATCGTCGCGCCGCGTTGGCCGCGACGGCGCGACAGCGGGAAGGGGCGCGCGTTCATGACACCTGCCTCATCACGGTGACGATATTGCCGAAGGTGATCGAGGACAGCCCAGGGTAGGCCGGAATCGGCTGGTACTGGTAGCCCTTTACCTTCACCTCAACGACGTTGATGCTGCCTGTCGCCGTGCCGCTCGCCGCGTTGTTGGTCGAGTCGTACGTCGGCAGGTTGGCGAACTGCGGCGGGTCGGACGCATCGGCGCAATCAGGCGTATGCGCGGCGTCGCAGACGATCACCATCGACGTCGTGAGCCCCGGCACCAGCTCGGTGCCGGCCGAGCCGCACGTGGTGCTGCCGTACACGACGAGGCACTGCGCCTGGGCGAGCGGATACGCGCTGTCGGTCGGCAAGAAGACCGACAGATAGCGCGCCGCGTTGCGCGTCGCCTTGGTGAGGGTCTCGTACTGGTAGATCGCGCGGCCGAACTCGGCCACGCCGGTCGCGAGCACGATCATCGGCATCAGCACGAGCGCGAATTCGACAGCGGCGACACCGCGCATGCGTGACCGGCGAATCGGGAGCCTTTTCATGATCGCGTCTCCTCTATTGAACGAGCATCGGGACCTTGATGCCGGCCGAGCTGCCACTGCCAGGCAGGCCGTGCGTCGCACACGGCGTGGTGCCGGATGCCGTCGAGCCGAGGTATTCGAGATGCGCCACGACCCCGCCCGCGCCGGGGCTGAACGGCAGCGGATCGAGCATCAGCACGCAGTCCCATTGCGTGACGTGCACCTTGCCGCTGCTTCCCGACAGCGTCGAGCAATCGCCTTCGGGTGCGAGCGCGACCCGGCGATCACCGCCGAACGTCTGATAATTGCTCGCCGTCACCGTCCCGTTGGTCGCGATGCCGCTGCCGGCCGGTGGCGCGCCATCGCCCTGGTAGGCCTTGAAGCTGGCGCGATCGAGCACGAACTGCGTGTACGCGTCGCCGACGATGCCGGCGGTTCCCGGCGGCCCGTAGTTGGGGCCGACGTACGCATAGCCGGTGAAGTCCGGCTGGCCGCTCGAGCCGTTGGCGCCGTTCGAATAGATGCCGAACCGTGTGTTCCAGGCGCGCAGCGACGCCGACTTCAGGCCCGTCGAACCGAGGTCGGGCGGCGACGTGATGTTGCAGGTATTGCCGGACAATTCGCTGGCGATGGTCGTCTCGTTCGTCGAACCGTCGAGCGCGGCCCAGCCGAAGTTGCCGGGCCCGTATGTCGTCGACGAGCCGGAAGGCGACGAGATCCAGTCGCCGACCTTGTACGGCGCGGCGGCTGCCGCCCGGCACACGAACACCGGGATCGCACAGGTGGTCTGCCCGGCGCCCACCGTCGCGATCGCGCTCGCCGAGACCTGTGCCGCGTTCGCGACCTGCACGCCCGGGATCGTGTTGAGTACCTCGATGAACCAGTGCGCGATGTTGCTCAACTGCGCCGTGCACTTCACGTACTTGATGTTCGCCGGCGTGGCAACCGCCGTCTTCGTCAGGAACGGATTGGTCAGCGAATCGCTGAACGTGACGTTCGAATCCGTCTGCATCTGCACAGCGTTCTGCTGAAAGAACGCGAAATTCGAGTGGCCGGCGGCAATGCCGTCCGCTTCCGCGACCTGCAGGCTGATGGCCGACGTGAGGTCGCGCGCAGCGGACAGCGCGCATGAGTCGGCGCTGTTCTGAAGTTCGCTGCGCGTGACGTACAGCTTGCCGAGGTCCAGCGCGAGACCGACGAACCCGATCATCACCGCCAGTGCGAGACCGACGATGATCGCGACGGCACCTTGCTGGCGATGCATGCCGCGACGCGTGAGTTTCGGATGACGAGCTGCGCTGGACATGGCGTTCTCCCTGAGCGTGCCTGTGTTATTGCCCCGACGACTTGCCGATCCCGATCACGAATGCATTGGCTTTCGGCTCGGGCTGCTTGAACGACTTGTCGTAGTTGTCGAGCGCGGACGCGGCGGCGCTGCCGTCGACGCCCTGGCGCGAGGCCGCGTGTTCTGCGGCATGCGGATCGATGATCTGGGCTTGCGTGACGGCGCGGACCGAGTCGCCGAAGCGGCTGTCCCACACCGGCGTCGACGACATGCAGCCGGCGAGCGCGAATGCGAGCGGGACGGCGAGCGCCGCGCGGCGCGCGAATACGAGGTAGGCGGATTTCATGAGCTTCCCCTTGGATGGCTTCAACGATCGGTGGACGCGGGTTCGGCATTCGCCCGCGCGATCTGCGCGCGGGTGGCGGCCGGCAGACTGTGCTTCGAACGCGGTGCGGGTTTTGCCGGTGTGTCGGAGCCGGCCGCCGCGAGACGCGCGGCAGTCGCTTCGATGCGCGCGATCCGTGCCGCGCTGGCCGCGTCGGCGTGCGATTGCGATTGCGGCTGCGCGGCAGGCGCCGGTTCGGCGTTCACCGCCCCTGCTGCCGCGGCCGCAGCAGCCGCCGGCTTTTCGGGCTGCGCCGGCACCGGTGCCGGTGCTTCGGCAGGCTGCGGCGCACGCGGTGCGGGCAGCGCAGCGGCCGGTGCGGCCGACTGCGGCGCGGGAGCAGGTGCCGGCGTCTGCGGTGCATTCATCGCCCCATCCGCCGGTTGTGCGCCAGGCTTGCGGACACCCTTGCGGCCTTCCATGTTGCCGGTCGCATACACGTCGGCTTCGTTGGGCTTCGAGAAGCTGTCGGTCGGCAACGGCACGTCGGCGGTCTGCAGCGGCTTCACCAGGTGCGGCGTGATCACGAAGATCAGCTCGGTGCGGTCCTGCTGGAACGACGTGCTACGGAACAGCGCGCCGAGCACCGGCACTTCGCCCACACCGGGAATCGCCTTCAGCGCACCGCTCGCGTTGTCCTTGATCAGCCCGCCGATCGCGAACGATTCGCCGTCGCCCATCTGGACCGTGGTCGATGCGCGCCGGGTCGTGATCAACGGCAGGATCGAGGTGCCGCCGATGTTGGTCGCGCTCAGCGTGACGCCCGTCTGCGACAGCTCCGACACTTCCGGCGCGACCTTCAGGCTGATCCGGCCATTCCCGAGCACCGTCGGCGTGAACTTCAGCGCGACGCCGAACTCCTCTTCCTGCAGCGTGATCGACGACGTCCCCGTCCCGCTGCTTTGCGGAACCGGGATGAAGATCTTGCCGCCGGCGAGGAACGTCGCTTCCTGGCCGCTGATCGTCACGAGGTTCGGCTCCGCGAGGATCTTGACGAGGTTGTCGGTGTTCTGCGCATCGGCCGCGATGCTGAACGGCTTGTTGTTCGCCTTGTTGAACACCGCGCCGCTCGCGACACCCGCGAGCAGGTTGCTGACGAGCGCGCCGCTCCACGAACCGAAGCCGCCCTGGATGTTGAATGCGCTGCCCATCTGATTGATCAGCGTCTTCGACACTTCCGCGACCTTCACCTCGAGCATCACCTGCTGCGGCGACGTGACGGCCAGCATGTTCAGCACGCCTGCGCTCTTTCCGCCGCCCTCGCCGGCGCTGTCGCCGTATGCCCGGGCGATCTGCACTGCCTGCTGCGCGGCCTGCGAGTTCGACACGGTGCCCGCCAGCACGATCGTGCCGGCGGCGGTCGATACGTGAATGTCGCGCTCGTTCGGCATCAGCTGCATCAGCGACGCCTGCAGGCCGCCGGCGTCTGCGCCGACCGCCACGTCGATCACGCGGCATGCGCCGCTGCGGCCCTGCACGATCATGTTGGTCGTGCCGACCGACAGCCCGAGGATGTAGAGCGTCTGCGGCGACACCATCGTCGCCTGTGCGACGGCCGGGTTGCCGATGGTCCGGTTGCGCACCGGCTCCGGCATCGGCACCAGCAGCGACTTGCCGAGCGGCACGCTGACACTGGTCGACTCGCGCACCGCGCCCACGCAATTCGGTCCGCGCAGCGGGCCCGCCGATGCGGCAGGCGCGGCGGCAGGCGCCGGCGCCATGCTGATCGTCATCTGCATCGGCCCCTTGGAGACGGCAGCCGGTGCGCTCGCGCCGCCCTTCATCAGCGCAGCCGATTCCGCGCCTTCCTGGGCCAGCGCGCTGTACACCGTCAGCCACCCCGTACACAGGATCGCGGCCATCATCGTGCCCCGTGCGATGCGCGTGCGCACCGGGCCGGTACCTGAATGTTGCGGATTGATCTTCATTTCGTCTGATCCCCCGAGTGACCGGCGAGCCGCCGGTTGTCGACTTCCAAGGCCGCCGTGCCCTGACGGCGGCCGATCTGGTTACTCTGTTTGTCTGGTGTTTGTTCTACGGCTTCGGAAGCATTTCAGAAGCATTCGACGCTGCCTCGTACCCCGGTCAGCACGCCGACACAATCGCGCCGCGCTTCCGGTGCCGCGTGCGACGCAACGTGCACGCGCACGGTCCGTACGTGTTCGTGAACCGGTGCGGGCGGCGCGTCGGGTACCGGGGCCTTGCCGAGCAGCGTCAGCTTCGTCGCGCCATCGGTCGTCAGCGTCTTCTGGTCGACCTGGTTGCGCAGCACCAGCGACAGCGTGCCGACGCTGCGCGCGAGGTCGAGGCGTTCGGCCTGTTCGGGCGTGACTTCGAGCGTGACCGCGTTGACGACCTTCGGTGCGGTGTCGTCGCGGCTGACCTGCTGCGCAACGGCCAGCACGAGGATGTGCTCGAGCACAATCTTGGAGATGCTCTGCCCGTCCGTCTTGCCCTGCTGTTCCTGCGTGTTGACGATCACGTCGACGTAGTTGCCCGGCAGCGCGAAACCCGCGACGCCGACCACGTCGTTCACGCGCACGGTGATCGCGCGGCTGCCGTCGGCGATCACCGCGGACAGCCCGCCCTTCGTGCCGACCGGCGCGAGCTTCGACTCGATCACCGGCTCGCCGCGCGCGAGGCTCGTGCGCACGACGCGCCCTTCGAGTTCCTTCGTGTCGGTGAATGCGCCGGTCGGCACGCTGCCCGACGGCCAGCTCACCAGGCGGATCTGATTCGGCCCGAGCGGCTCGCCCAGGTTCAGGTCGGTGGTCGCCACCGCGACCGACGTGACCGAGCTGCTGGATGTATTCATCAACCAGCGGGACGCGAACACGACCGCGGCAAGCCCCGCGACCATCGCGACGATCAGCATCATGAGCGCTCGACTGTTTTTCATGGCAATGCTCCTCAACGAATCGTGAAAGAACGGCTCAACCGGTTATGGACGTGCGACTGCCGTGATCGGCAGGTGGCAGATACCCGCCGTCGCGCTCGGGCGCCGTGCCGAAGTAACTGGCCCATGCGTCGTGCAGCGCGTCGTGCGTCACTTCGAGCGGATCGCCTCGATACCGCGCGCCGGCGGCGACGAGGCGCAGCAGATCCATCGGGAAGCATGCGAGATATGCCTTGCCGGTCGGCAGGTGCAGCCGGTGCAGCAGATAGTCGAAGGCGTCCTGTGAAGACACCAGCCCGAGCGACTCGCATGCGGTGTCGAACACCGCGCGGTAGTGGTCGATCGACAGCGCGCCGACGTGAAGCTTGGATCCGAGCCGGCGCAGGAACGCGTCGTCGGCGAACTGCTCCGGCGCGAGGTTGCTCGAGAACACCGGCCAGACGTCGAACGGCAGCACGAATCGGTTGCCGGACTCGAGCGTCAGGAAATCGACGCCGCGATCGAGCGGGCGCAGCCAGCGGTTGAGCAGGTCGCGCGGCTCGACACGCTGGCGGCCGAGATCGTCGATGATGTACATACCCATGTTCGCCTTCATGTGCGGCGGCGCCTGGTAGAAGCCCGCCGCTTCATCGCGGCGCAGGTCGAGCTCGTCAAGCGTCAGCTCGCCGCCGGACATCACGACCGGCCGCTCGCACAGGCGCCAGCGGCGATCGACCGACTGGCCCTCCATTTGCGACGGCGCGTCGACATGCACAAGCGGATCGTGGATCTGGATCACTTCCCCGGCGGCATGGACCGCATACGGCACAGGTACGTGGCCGCCCATCAACGCGCCGAGCCGCTCGGCGAGGAAGGTCTTGCCGCTGCCGGCGGGGCCGTAGATCAGCAGCGGACGGCCGGAATTCAGCGCGGCGGCGGCCGAGTCGAGTATCGACGTGTCCATCACGACGCCTTCGAATACGGCCCACACGTCGTTCTGGGCGACGCGCAGCTTGCGCACCGAATGGGTGGACACGCAGTCGAGATACGCGTCGAGCGTCACCGGCGCGGGCCCGCTGTAGGTGCTGCGCGCGGACTCTTCGAGCGCGGCCACGCGGCCCGCGTCGGTCAGGCGGAACGTCACGTCGAGGTCCGTTTTGCCGCGATGGGTAAGTTCGACCAGATGCTCGCGCACCAGGAACGCGAAGACGTCGTCCAGCACCGCGAGCGGCAGGCAGTGGCGCTCGATCAGGTCGCCGTATGACGGGCGGCCGAGCACCAGCGTCGATTTCAGCACGAGCCCCGCGACGAACGTCTGGCTCAGTCCGGTTTCCTCGAGCGAGCGCGGTGCCGCAGGCAACTGCGTGCCAGGCTTCGTGTGCGCCTCCCGCGACGGCGACGGATGCGGCAGGTGGGTAACCTGCGCGTCGCGCTTCGGTTCGGTGGGGATCGTGTTCATGTACGTGTCATCCTCGTTGCGGGTTCGTCGCGCTAGACGCACGAAACGAACAGCATGCCCAGCGTGCCGGCGGCAATCGCCACGCCATACGGCAACGCGCCGACCGACGCGACTTCCACGGGGCCGTCGGTTGCCCCTGCATACGCGCGCATCGAGCGATGCGCGACGAGCGCCCAGACGTTCGCGCACATCTGGCGCAGGCGCCCGCGCAGCAAAACAAGGCCGATCGCGCCGATTCCGCCGGCCAGAAAGGTGGCCAGCACGATGTAGAAGGTCATCTGTGCGCCGACCCATGCGCCGATGGCCAGCATCAGCTTCACGTCGCCCGCAGCCATCCCGCGCAGCAGATAGAACGGCAGCAGCATGCCGAAGCCGGTCGCCGCGCCGGCAAGCCACGCAAGCGCGCCCGCCTGTACCCCGTGCAGCGCGCACTGGGCGATCAGCGCACCGGCCAGCCCGATCGCGACGAGCCGGTTCGGGATGCGACGGCTCGTGATGTCGGTGCTGGCCGCGACGACGACGAGCACGGTCACGCACAACGGAATCGGGTAAGGCAGCGCGGCAGGCAACATGGCGAACCTCGATTGGCTGTAATGGCCGGGATCACTGACCCAATGCGGTATTGACCGCCGCAGTCACGATCGACGCGATCATGTCGTACGCGTCCTGAACCGATCCTTTCAGGGTGACCACGCTTCCCAGCACGATGGTGGCGAAGACTGCCGCGATCAGCGCGTATTCGATCGATGTCACGCCCTGCTCGTCGTCGATCCATCGCGATACCGCTACCGCACGTCCGCTGGTCCGCATGACAGCCTCCGAATCGGTTGACCACGAGAGCGGGGAGACTCGAGCACTGCACCGGCCGAGTCATCCGCCGTTCGGTCCATTCGACATCTGTTGGTTGAGAGTCCGGCCCTGCACGAGCGACGGGATGGCGACGAACGGGCCGGACCCGCCGTTCGCCGCCCCGCCATTCAGATCGCCGCGTTGAGGTCGTCCGCAATCGTGTTGAAGACGTCCTTGAGGTCGCCCCCGACCGTCGTCAGTGCTGCGACGAGGCCCACTGCGATCAGCGCGGCAATCAGGCCATATTCGATGGCCGTCACGCCTTGCTCGTCTTGGACGAAACCGCGGACTTTCTGGATGAACGTGGACATGGCTATTCTCCTTTCGGACTGCTATGAAAACCCCGTTGTCGCGGATCGACGCGGGGAGCGGGTACTACCGGCACAACAAAAGGATTCGAATGCAGCGCTCAGCGACGCACACGGCAGGGTACGAGCCTCGCTGGGCGAACGATCGTCGGTGAGCTGATGCGAGCGATATGCATGCACGCTGCGATCTGGCGAATGACGCGATCGAGCAGAACGGCGTAATGACCGTCCCGGGCATGAATACGGATTGAACGGATGACGCAAACGCGTCGATACCACTGCGGGTCTTCTTCACGGCATGCAAGCCGCGGCGTGCTCTGGTCTTTCATTTTTATTCCCCAAATGCTGTCATGTGATTCTTGTTGCGCGGACGATGCCGTCGTCTATTCGCTCGGTCGACGTTTCCGGCGGTTTTCAGGACCTGGGCGGCGTATTCCCCGACGCGCCCTCGATCCGTCGCTTTCCGCAGGTGATTGAGTCCGGTTTTGTCAGTCTGTTGCTTCAACCGGTCGTTCATCTCGTCGTCGACTGTCGTGCGGACCTTGACGCAAAGAGCAGGCCAGCCGGAAAGAAACCCAGGCGCAGCA
Source organism: Burkholderia diffusa (assembly GCF_001718315.1). Classification (NCBI taxonomy): domain Bacteria; kingdom Pseudomonadati; phylum Pseudomonadota; class Betaproteobacteria; order Burkholderiales; family Burkholderiaceae; genus Burkholderia; species Burkholderia diffusa. The sequence continues at coordinate 553,228 of NZ_CP013364.1, forward strand.
AGGGTTCCGGCGATTTCCCCGTCGGTCGCGTACTGGCGCGATGCACGAAATGTTTCAGATTTGATATACGCATGCCGGCCGGCACCGCCTGCCGGCCGGGCCCCGTCGTGCTGTGCAAGGGCCACAAAAAATTTTCTCGGGACTTTCCCGAATCCATGCAGCCCGTCGCCCGACGCAAATTCCGCACGCCGCCGGACCGGGCAAAAACACGGAATGTTTCAAGCGAGAAACATCATTTGCGCCGATACGGTTTTCTCAGACGTGAAAACCCGTTTTTCAGCCATGTCGCGGTCGAATCGCGATTTCACGATTCAGCCCGTGGTTTGCATCACGCGATTTTTTCTCCAACAATGCATTCACCGGAAAGCGCCATCGAGCGCGAATCGAACCGGATACACGACAACACAAAAAGCTGCGGCAGATCAGGCAGCCTTCACCGCAAACGGGGCATCATGTACACAGCCAATCGTGGAGTGCGCTATCGCGCCAAACGCTGTGCTCAATGGCTGACAGCAGACCGAATCGTTCCATACAGTTGCATCATGCTGCTGCTGTGCGTGGCGTTTCTGATCACCTGGGCTGTCGTAACGGATGCCTTCACATCGCAGACGGCCGCACGTCCGGGCGTCGACTTCTCCGTGTTCTGGACCGCATCGCAGCTCGTGCTGCAAGGCCACGCCGCAGCGATCTACGATCCGGTCTTCTTCTCTCATGCCGAGGTCGCGAGGTTCGGTGCCTATATAGGTCACCAGTCGCTGCCCTGGCTCTATCCGCCGACGATGCTGCTGTTCATCGCGCCGGTTGCCCTCGTGCCTTTCCTGCCCGCGTATTTCCTCTTTTTTGCGGGCAGTCTTTTATGCTACGCGTATGCCGTGCTGCGACTGTCGGGCCTGCGTGCGCACCTGCCTGTTCCGCGCGCTGCCGCGCTCGTCGTGCTGGCCTACTCCGGCGTGTTCGCGTCCGTCCTGTACGGGCAGAACAGCATCCTGACCGCCGGCATCGCGGCACTCGCGCTGCATTTGCTTGGCCGACGCCCGATCGTCGCCGGCATGCTGATCGGGTTGCTCGCCATCAAGCCGCAGATGGCGATGGTGTTTCCGTTCGTGCTGATCGCGACGCGCTCGTGGCGCACCTTCGCGTCGGCGGCGATCACGACCGTGCTGTTCGCGGTGGCCGGCATCGCGCTGACCGGCACGGGAGCGCTGAGCGGCCTGGCTCACGTGATGTCGATCGTGCGCGGCATGCATTTCACCCTTCCTGCCTACTGGTTCGTCTCACCGACGCCATTCGCGGCACTCCGCCTCGCGGGAGCATCGATTCCGGTCGCGCTTGCCGCGCAAACCGCCGTGGGGCTGCTCGCAATCGCTGCCGCCGTTCAAGTGTGGCGCCGCACGGACGACATGCGGCTGCGCGGCGCGGCGCTGGCGGTCGCGACGCTGTTGACGACACCCTATCTGTGGCATTACGAGCTGGCTTGGCTCGGCATCGCGGTCTTCTGCCTGATCGCTCACGGACTCGACGATGGCTGGTTGCCGGGAGACCAGATCGTGATCGTGCTCGCCTGGCTACTGCCGATATTCGAAGTGTTCAACCGGATCACGAAGCTGCCTCAGATCGGCTCGGTCGTGCTGCTCGCCGTACTGTTCATCGTCGTGCGTCGCGCAACTCTCGCCCCGCGGGGTGCGCAATGAAGCCGCCGCTTTCCCTTCTGCACGTCGATTCGGCCATCGACGCGCATCCGGAGCTGCCGATCGCCGGCCCGCGCCGTTTCCCGCACTGGCTCAACCGCGATCGGGTGCGCCTCTATGCGGCAGCGGTACTGCTCACCGAGTTGCTGTTCATCTGCGTGTACCTCGCTCGCGTGTATTGGTCGCACACATCCATTCCCGAACCGCTGGCGCAGGATCTCGCGCCGCTCTGGAGTGCTGCGCGGCTCGCCGCCCACGGACACGGAGTCAGCGCATGGCATTTTCCTTCGCTGTTCGAAGTGGAGAAGCTCGCGATTCCGACGATGAGCGCCGCGGACGGCTCGCTGCCGTGGCTCTACCCGCCCACGATGCTGCTGTTCGTGCTGCCGCTCGGCTGGCTGCCGTACCTGCTCGCGCAGTTGCTGTGGCTCGGCGTCACCTACTCGCTGTTCGTGGCAACGATCCGGGCAACCGTACAGCGCGACACCGCTCTGCTTTGCGCACTCGCGTTCCCCGGCGCGTTTCTCACGGTGCTCGTCGGTCAGACGAGCCTCCTCACCGCGACGATCGCCGGCTGCGGGCTGTTGATGCTGAATCGCCGTCCCGTCGTCGCCGGCATCTGCTTCGGCATGCTGACGATGAAGCCACAGATGGCGGTTCTGTTTCCGCTCGCGCTGCTGTGTGCCGGACAATGGCGTACGCTGACCGCCTGGGCCGCGACGATTGCCGGCGGCGTCGCACTGTCGACGCTCATGTTCGGCGTCGACGCATGGATCGCCTTCGCTCACGGCTTGCACGATGCATACCAGATCGTCGGCGCCGGCCAAGCACGGCTCGCACGCATGCCGACCGTGTTCGTGCTCGCCACGAGCGCGGGCTGGAACACTTCCGTCGCGCTCGGCCTGCAGCTGCTGTCTGCCGCAATCGCCGCGCTCGCCGTCGTGTACTCGTGGCGCGGTGCATGTTCGTATGCGCTGCGCGCCGCCACCCTCGTGTGCGCGTCCCTGACCGTCGGCCCCTACCTGTACGACTACGACCTGACCTGGTACGGGCTCGTGATCGCGTGGTACGCACGCTATGCATGGACGCACGGCTGGCGGCGCTTCGACCGCGAATGGCTGATGCTGCTGTGGGTGATGCCGCTGGCCGGCCTCGTACTGGTGCCTCATCTGTCGTTCCAGTTCATCCCGCTCGTCACGCTGGCGTCGCTGGCGCTGCTCGTCAGCCGGATTGCACAAGAAAGGCACGACATGCCGTCGATGCCCGACGCACGCGACAACTCGACCGAGACCGGCTTCCCGCATCCGGTCCGCTCACACCACCGCCCGGCGCACGGACTGCGCCGCACCGGCCGCCCGACCTTCGGTGCCGGCCGCTGACACGCACGACGTTACAGGGGAACCCATCATGCGCGAACCACTCTACACTCCACTTGTTTCGCTGGTCGTACCGTTCTACAACGAAGGCGAAGCCGTCGAACGCTTTTTCGACGTCGTGATTCCGCTAATGGCCGGCCTCGACGCGATCCGCTTCGAGATCGTTTGCGTGAACGACGGTAGCCGCGACGACACGCTCGAACGCCTGATCCGGGTCAGCATGACCGATCGCCGCGTGCGCGTCATCGATCTCACGCGCAACTTCGGCAAGGAAGCGGCGCTGACGGCCGGCCTCGACGAAGCGGCCGGCGACGCGGTGATTCCGCTCGACGCCGACCTGCAGGATCCGCCGAGCCTGATTCCGGTGATGCTCGAGCACTGGCGCGACGGCGCGGAAGTCGTCGCCGCGAAGCGCAGCAGCCGCGCATGCGATTCGTTCGCGAAGCGCACCGCTGCGGCGATCTACTATCGCGTGCACAACATGCTGTCGGACGTGAAGCTGCCGGAGAACGTCGGCGACTTCCGGCTGATGGACCGCAAGGTCGTAAACGCGTTGCGCAGCCTCCCGGAGCGCCATCGCTTCATGAAAGGACTGTTCGCGTGGGTCGGCTACCAGACCGTGATCATCGAGTATCAACGCGAAGCGCGCAGCGCCGGCCACTCGAAATTCTCCGGCTGGAAGCTGTGGAATTTCGCACTCGAGGGAATCACGAGCTTCAGCACCGTGCCGCTGCGCAGCTGGACCTACATCGGCCTCGGCATCGCCGCGCTCGCATTCCTGTACGGTACGTTCATCGTGGCCCGCACGCTGCTGTTCGGCAACCCGGTGCTCGGCTATCCGTCGCTGCTGTCGGTGACACTGTTCATCGGCGGGATCGAGCTCGTCGGCATCGGCGTGGTCGGCGAGTACATCGGACGCATCTACGACGAATCGAAGCAACGCCCCGTCTATCTGATTCGCCGCCGCTACCAGACGCACGCCAAGGTGATCGAGCTGCCGATCGCGCGCGATGCGCGGCGCCCGAACGCACGCCGCCGCGCGCAGCCGGCCCGCGTGCGGGTGGGTGCGCGCTGAGCTGCGGAGCTGACGATGTTCGAACTGCTTTTTGCCGAGCGCGTGCGGCTCGTGCGCTTCGGCTTGTCCGGACTTGGCTCGACCGCGCTGCACCTGCTGATCGCATCCGCGATGTACGCGCTGTTCGATGCGACTCAGGTGATCGCCAACGCCGTCGCGTTCGTCTGCGCGACAGCGTTCTCGTATCTCGCGAATACGCTGTGGAGTTTCTCGTCGACCGTGCATTCGCGCAACCTGCTGCGCTATCTGACCGCCGCGCTGGCCGGCTTCGCCGAAACGATGCTGCTCGCACGCACCGCCGAGCTGCTCGATGTGCCGCGCGGCTGGGCAATCGTTGCGATTGCGCTGCTGATCCCGCCGACGATGTTCGTGATGCATCGGTTGTGGACGTATCGGTGACGGCACTGGGGTCAGAGTATTCACTGATCGGTCACGAAAGCATCGCGCCGGAGACGACCAACGCCTGCTAGCATGGTGCGTGGCCGGTCCGCATCGGGACGCTGCCGGATCGGTGTCGCGGGGCGTGGTGTTCCGTCGGTCAGCCGCTCCCCGTGTCGGCCGTGCCGAAGCACTTCGGCGCGGACGCTTTCCGCGGCACGCATTGTGCGATGCCACTCACATTCGCCTTCCATCCAGCGCCCGGCTTCGCCGCATGCTGTCGCGCGAGCCGGCGGCACGAGATTCGCCCATGCCCAGGAAAAAATCCAGCCTCTGGCTACGGCCGTTCGATCTGTTTTCCGCCGCCGCGAATACGCGCCCCAAAAGGAAGACGACCAAACCGGCGGCAGTGGCCAAGCGCTCCACCGACATACGGCCCCCGCGTCGCACAGGGCCGGCGCCCGCCGCGCGGACATCGCCGCACCAGGCACCCGGCACGTGGCTGCGGTCGTTTCATTCCGCGCGCCCGGCCGCCGGCCGCCTCGTCAACCATCTCGCCTATGCGCTGTACCTGCCCGCCGCTTCGGCGCCGAGCGATGGCATGCCCGTCGTCGTGATGCTGCACGGCTGCAAGCAGACGGCCGAATCGTTCGCCGCCGGCACGCGCATCTGCCGCATCGCCGAACGCGCCGGGTTTGCCGTGCTGTTTCCCGAACAGGCGAAAACCGCCCATTCGCATCGCTGCTGGAACTGGCATGGCGATGCGTCGCAGTCGGAAGCCCCGGCGATCGCGTCACTGGTCGACGCGATCGTGCAGGCGCGCGGGTTCGACCGCGACCGGATCTACCTGGCCGGCATGTCGGCCGGCGCGGGGCTGGCGGCACGGCTGGCGATCGAGTTTCCCGATCTGTTCGCGGCCGTCGGCCTGCACTCGGGTCCGGCCATCGCGCCGCCGTTGTCGACGATGGCGGCGATGAGCCTGATGCGCCGCGGCCTGCGCGACGATCCGATCGGCATCGTCGACGCCTGCGTCGACGTGCGCGCTTTTCCTGGGATGCCCGCGCTCGTCGTGCATGGCGGGCTCGATACGGTCGTCGCCGAGCAAAACGCGCGGCAGCTCGGCGTCGCGTTCGCGCGGATCAATCGGCTCGTCGACGAGCACGGTGAACTGCGTGCCGGCGAGCAACATACCTACACGCACGACGATGCGGATTACACCGACTATCTGCGCGGCGGCCGGCTGATCGTTCGGATCTGCGTCGTCCGCCGTCTGGCGCACGCGTGGAGCGGCGGCGATCCGCGCGAGGCGTTCCATTCGGCGACGGGGCCGGACGCGACCGCGATGTTCTGGAATTTCTTTCGCAGGCGGCGGCGCAAGCGCGTGCGGTGACAGCGCGTCATTCCTCGGTCATGCCCGCTGCTCGGCTGCCGCCGCCGCATCCGCGCGGCCCTCCATGCGCCGAATCGGCAGTCGAACGCAGAACGTCGTGCCACACCCCGGCTCGCTCGTCACGTCGATCGCGCCGCGATGACGCTCGACGATGCCGTGCGACACCGACAGCCCCAGCCCCGTGCCCTGCCCGACCGGCTTCGTCGTGAAGAACGGATCGAAGATCCGCCGAACGACGTCGGGCGTCATGCCGGTTCCGGTATCGCTGATCGCGATCGTCACCTGTTCGCCGTCGCTCGACGTGCGGATCGTGATTACGCCGCGCACCGGAATCGCCTGTGCCGCGTTGACGAGCAGGTTCATGAACACCTGGTTCAACTGCGACGGAAGGCATTCGACTTGCGGCACGTCGCCGTACTCACGGACGATGTCGGCCTTGTACTTGAGTTCGTTGTGGACGACGTTGAGCGTACTTTCGAGGCCCGCGTGAATATCCACCACGCTCCACTCGCCGCTGCCCGGTCGCGAGAAATCACGCAGGTCCTGCACGATCCGCCGCACCCGCACCGCGCCGTCGATCGATTCGTCGATCAGCGTCACGATCTCGTCGCGCACGTAGTCCAGATCAGACGCGCCACGCATCGCCGTCAGCGCGTCGCGCGTCGCCGGTTCGAGCTGCGCCAGCGCGGCGTCGTGCGCGGCGATCACGTCGAGCAGGCTTCGCACCCACGTTCTCAGCGTATTGAGGTTCGCGCTGATGAAACCGATCGGATTGTTGATCTCGTGCGCGACGCCGGCCGCGAGCTGGCCGATCGACGCGAGTTTTTCCGATTGCAGCAATTGCACATGGGTTTCCTCGAGCGCGCGCAGCAGGCGCCGCTGTTCGTCCTTCTCCTGTTCGAGCCGACTCTGCGCCGCCCGGCGTTCGTCGATCTCGGTCGCCATGTTCTCGCGCGTGCGCTGCAGCATCGCCGTCGTCTGTTCGTAGCGCCGCAACGCCGTTTCCAGCTCCGCGGTACGCAAGCGCACGAGCCGTTCGAGCGTGCCGGTCATGCCGCGCAGAAAGGTCGTGCGCGCATCGAAGCGGCAAACGAGCAGCGTGACGATCAGCGTCGCCATCGTGAACAGCGCGATGGTCGTCGCGAGCCACGGTGCATCGATTCCGTTCGCGGCGCCGCAGCGCGCATCCGGCGCGAAATGCGCGGCCGCCATCGCGGTGTAGTGCATGCCCGTGATCGCGATGCCCATGATCAGCGCGGCGCCGATACGCTGCGTGGTCGCATGGCGCGCCTGTTGCGCGCGCAACGTCTGCGCCATCCAGAGCGCGACGGTCGATGCGATCACCGCGACGCCGATCGACGCCGCGAACAACGCGGGATCGTAGCGAATGCCGGGCGCCATGCGCATCGCGGCCATGCCCGTGTAATGCATCCCGACGATCCCGGCGCCCATCAGCACGCCGCCCGCCAGCAGGCGCCGGCGGCTCAACCGCGCGCGCGTGACGACGTTCAGCGCGAAATACGACACGAGCACCGCGATCGCCAGCGACGCGCCGGTATCCGGCAGCGCATAGCCGAGCGGGATCGGCAGCGACAGCGCCAGCATGCCGACGAAATGCATCGACCAGATTCCGGTGCCCATCGCGGCCGCGCCGCCTGCCAGCCACGCGCGCTTGAGCGTCGGGTTGTCGAGCAGCGAAATGAATGCGGCCAGATCGAGCGCCGTATAGGAGGCCAGTGTCGCGATGACGAGCGACAGCAGGACGAGCAGCAGATTGTAGGTGCCATGCATGATCGAGCGCCCCGGTCGATATGAACGCGTTGCCGCGGCGCGTGACCGATCGCGCGCGACGGCCGAGCAGTCCCGCGCGACGTCAGGCAGGCGGCGTGCCGGCCGGCGCCTGTGTCGACGCCGTGGCGCCGGTCAGCACGAGAATGTCGAACGTCGTGCCTTCGCGCGCCTCGAAACGGCGCACGAGCTCGATCTGGTGCGCCGACATCACGCTGCCCTTCGTCATCAACAGCACCCCGCGATGCGTGCGCAGATCATCGGCGAGCTGCATTCCTTCGCGCAACTGCTCGGACCGGACCTCCGCGACGGACGCCGCGATGCGCAGGCTCGCCGGATCCCGCACCAGTTCGATGAAGCGCGCGACGAGCAACGGGTCGTAACGCACGCCGGCCTGGGAGTGCAGCACGTCGATCGCCTGCTCGACCGAATGCGGCGACCCGATCTCGCCGTTGCGCAACCCTTCGAAATCGCGCGCGATCGCGACGATCCGCGAGCCGAGCGGAATCGCGTCGCCCGCGAGCCCGTCCGGCGTGCCGCGTCCATTGAATCGCTCGTACTGATGCAGCACGATCGACGCGACCTTATGCAATTGCGCGACCGGCGTGAGCACCATCTGCGCACGCAGCGGGTGCTGCTGGAACAGGCTGTGTTCGTCCGTCGTCATCTTCACGATCGGCTTGTGCAACAGCTCGTCGGGCAGCGACAGCTTGCCGATGCCGTGCAGCAGCCCCGCGAAATACACGTCCTGCGCGTGCAGGCTGCTCATTCCCGCCGACAGCGCGAGACGGCGCGCGATCTCGCCGACGCGCATCGCATGCCCGCTCGCCGACCCGCAGCGCATCTCGATCATGCTCGCGCAGACCTGCACCATCGCGGTGAAACTGCTTTTCAGGTCGTGCTGCGCCGCTTCGAGAAACATCACGGTTTGGCCGAGTTCCTCGGTGCGCGCGCGAACCTGTGTTTCGAGTTCCGTGTTGAAGCGGCGCAGCGTTTCGTTCTGCGCTTCGGTCAGCGCGGCCAGCCGGGCGGCCTCGCCACGCAGGCGCCGCTGTTCGAGCGCCTGCTCGATGGTCATCAGCAGGTCGTGATCGTCCCATGGCTTGTTCAGGTAGCGATACACGCCGCCTTCGTTGACGGCCTCCACGATCGACGCGATGTCGGAATAGCCGGTGAGCAGGATACGCATCGTGTCCGGGTACAGCGACCGGGCGCGGGCGAGAAACGCCGCGCCGCTCAGGTTCGGCATGCGCATGTCCGATACGATCAGGTCGACTTCGGTCGACGCCAGGATGTCGAGCGCGGCTTCCCCGCTTTCGGCGGTCAGGATGTCGTAGCGCGCGGGCCGCAACACGCGCTTGAGCGCGGACAGTACGCTCGGTTCATCATCGACCAGCAGGATCGAAGGGATGGCGACCGGGTTGTCGGATGCGGCTTCGGCGATCGTTTCGGGTGATGCATCATTCGTTCCGTTTATCGCGGATGTCGTCATGGCAGGCCTCGGAGCGTTTATCTTCACTACCTCTGTGACATCGGCTCCTGCCGCGCATTCCATATTGGGGAAAACGCTGATTCGCATGACGCGAATCAGCGGTATCCGGCGCACGATCGGCCGCGCGCAAGCCGGTCGTCCGGAACGCGCGATGCGGACTTCCGGTATCGTTGCGGGACGCGTCGATCGTGGCGCGCCCCGTCGCATCATTCACCCCGCATGGAGCATTCATGATTCTGGAAATGGCATCCCTCGAAATCGATCCGTCGCAGGCCGAGCAATTCGAAGCGGCGGTTCGCCAGGCACTCCCGCTGTTCGCCCGCGCGCGCGGCTGCGGCGGCGCCGAGCTCCACCGCGTGATCGAGCGCGACGGCGGCTACCTGCTCGTCGTCAAATGGGACACCGTCGACGATCACATGGTGCATTTCCGGCAATCGGACGACTTCCAGGCGTGGCGGCAACTCGCCGGGCCGTTCTTCAAGAGCCCGCCGCAAGTCGTGCATACGGAAGTCGCGGTGAAGTAACCGACGCGAAACAACCGTCGCCACGCGCCAACCGATCCGTCGCGGACGACGCTGCGTCGGCGCCCTGATCGCCCGCCGTTCCGGCACATCCGATTCCTTGCGAGCCCTTTCATGACCGTCGATCCTTCCGTCCTTTCCGCATTCACCCCGACCGGCAAGCTGCGCGCGTCGATCAATCTGGGCAATCCGATTCTCGCGAACCGCGACCCGGCCACCGGCGAGCCGTTCGGCGTATCGATCGACCTCGCGCGCGCGCTCGCCGAGCGGCTGTCGGCCGAGCTCGAACTCGTCGTGTTCGACGCCGCCGGCAAGTCGGTACAGGCGCTGACCGAGGAACGCGCCGATTTCGGCTTCTTCGCGGTCGATCCGCTGCGCGGCGAAACAGTCGCGTTCACCGAACCTTACGTGCTGATCGAAGGCTTCTATCTCGTGCGCGACGATTCGCCGATCCGAGGCAACGCGGACGTCGACCAGCCGCACAACCGCGTGGCCGTCGGCAAGGGCAGCGCGTACGACCTGTTCCTCTCGCGCGAGCTGAAGGCCGCGCAGATCGTGCGCGCGCCGACATCGCAAGCCGTGGTTGCGACGTTCATCGAGCAGCAGCTCGAGGTCGCGGCGGGCGTGAAGCAGCAGCTCGAGGCCGACGCGGCGAAGACGACGGGCCTGCGCCTGCTCGACGAGCGTTTCATGGTGATCCGCCAGGCGATGGGCGTGCCGAAGAGCCGCGGCGAAGCAGCCGCCGCGTTCCTCGGCGCGTTCGTCGAGGAAATGAAGGCGTCGGGCTTCGTCGCGGATTCGCTGCGGCGGCATGGCATCACGGGCGCATCGGTCGCGCCGCCACGCTGACGGGCACATCGCCGGCTCGCCGGGCCGTGGCGCCCGACGGCCGTGAGCCCGGGTCTCACGCGGGCCGGATTGCCGGCGTACCGGCCGACGACATTCGACGTTCGGGGTCGGGCGGCGGCAATGCGCCGACGCGCGAAGGGTGCGAAAAAAGGTTCCGTGTGGATTTCCGTCGATGTGCTGTTCGCCCCCCTTTACAGCGCAATCGAGCGTAGACCGGCCGCACTGAAGCGTGGTCGCGTGTAACCATGTGCGCGCGCAGGCTGCACGTTTCCGATGCTGACATAAAATAGAACGTACTCCAGACTGAAAAAAGGGGGCCGACATGAGGCGCCTCTATTTCCTCGTACCCGACACGCAGATGGCGAAGGCGATCGTGGATGACTTGCTCCGCGCTCGCATCACCTGGCGCCATATCCACGTTCTCGCCGACCACAGTGTCACACTTGATGAGTTGCCCGAAGCATCTCTCCTGCAAAGCAGCGATGTCGTGCACGCGCTCGAGCGTGGCGTCGCACTCGGCGGCGCAACGGGCGCGCTCATTGGTCTCGTCGCGCTTGTCTACCCTCCTGCCGAGCTCGTGATCGCGGGCGGCGCCGTCGTCGCGTTGACGGTGGTGGGTGCCGGTTTCGGAGCATGGACGGCCGGGATGATCGGCATCGCCGAGCCGAACGCACGACTCGAGCGATTTCGTGAAGCAATCAAGGAAGGCCAGATTCTGATCATGGCCGACGTGCCGGCATTGCGAGAACAGGAAATCGAGCAGATGATCGCCCGGCATTTTCCGAAGGCGGATCTGGAGGGTGGCGAGCCTACGTCACCGGTTTTCCCCTGACACCCGGAAACCGGTCTGCCTGAGTGCCGAGGTTGATCCTTCGGCAAGGAGGTCCTATGGAACTGCACATGCAATCACACCATTGGCAACGGCGCATGCCGGATTGGCTCGCCGCTGCCGTAGCGGGTCTTGCGGGTGGTGCGCTGGTGATCGTGCTCGAATTCTTCTGGTCGACCATGGTGCTCGATGAAAGCCCGTGGCAACCGACCCACAAGATCGCGGCAATGGTGATGGGCCGCGGTGCGCTCGAACAGATGTCGGTGTTCAGCTTCGGCATCGTGGGAACGGCGCTGCTGCTGCACTACGTGCTCGGCGCCATCATGGGGATGATCCTTGCCGCGATCATGGCCCCGTTCCGCTTCGATTCGAGCGTCGGCATGGAGGCCGTCGTCGGGCTGGCTTTCGGGATCGTCGCGTACATATGGAACTTCTACGTGATGACGGCCGTATTCCCATGGTTCATCTCGGAGCGAGGATCCGGTCCCTTGTTGGCCAACCTGCTTTTCGGTGTGGTCACCGCCGTCGTCTACGGCATGCTTGAACGGCGCAAGCAGAACGCGATGCACTGACACGCCGTTTCTTCGCGCCGCGCGACACGGCTGCCTCGACAATCCATGCCGAAGGCGGCCGTCTTGCGCGTCGCCGCGGGAAGTGGCCATCGATCGTGCGATGCGGGTATGGGGGCGTACTTCCCCCCGTGCGCTGCCTTGCACGATGCAAAGGAGCGGACTACCTTTTCCTTAGAGCCGCCGACGACGCTTGGCGAATTGGTCTTGGTGGACTGCCGGCAAAATGTAATACGAAATTCGGCAAGGCGGCACGACGATGCCGGAAGCGCGAGTTGGCGGCTCCGGCGAGTGACGCGCGGCGAGGCGGCCCATGGCGCTTGCGATTGCCCTGATCGTGATCATCGCATTGGCGGTGGGGTTTCACTTTGCCAGTCCCTGGTGGATCACGCCGATCGCGTCCAACTGGGTGCGCATGGACGACATGCTGACGATCACGCTCGTCATCACCGGCGCATTCTTCATCGCGATCAACCTGTTCATCGCAATCGCGCTGATGCGATACCGCCACCGCGGCGGGCATCGCGCGGCCTACGAGCCGCACAACCGGCGGCTCGAATGGTGGCTGATCGGCCTGACCGCCGTCGGCGTGGCGGCGTTGCTGGCGCCCGGTCTCTTCGTCTACGCGGACTACATCCGGCCACCACGCAACGTGCTGCAGATGGAGGTGCTCGGCCGGCAATGGCAATGGCGCTTCCGCTTTGCCGGCCCCGGCGGCAAGCTGGGCACGACGGACGTGCGCTACGTCAGCAACGACAACCCATTCGGCCTGAACCCGGCCGACCCCAACGGCCGCGACAACTACCTGATCGAGACGCCCGAGGTCCACCTCCCGCTGAACCGGCCGATCCAGGTTCTGACACGGTCGCTCGACGTGCTGCACGACTTCTATGTGCCGCCGTTCCGTGCGCGCATGAACATGGTGCCCGGCATGGTGACGACCTTCTGGTTCACGCCGACCAGGGCCGGGCGTTACGACATCCTGTGCGCGCAGCTTTGCGGTCTCGGGCACGCCAGCATGCGCGGCGTGGTGGTGGTGGAAGACGAAGCATCGTTCTCGCGCTGGCTGGCGCAGCAGACCACTTTCGCGCAGCGGCAGCAGGCCGGCGTGGAGGCCGCAGCCGCCACGGCGGGCGGCAGCGCGCAAGCGCTTGCCGACCAGGGCAAGGCGCTCGCGGCAGCCAAGGGCTGTTTCGCGTGCCATACCGTGGACGGCAGCCCGCGCGTGGGTCCGACCTGGAAGGGCCTGTACGGCAAGACCGAAACGATGGCCGACGGCAGCACCGCGAAGGTGGACGAAGCCTATCTGCGCGCGTTCATCCGCAACCCGACGGCCCGCGTCGTGAAGGGGTACGCGCCGATCATGCCGCATTTCGACCTGAGCGAGCAGGAGCTCACCGCGCTCGTGACCTACATCGAATCGCAAGGCGGCCCGGCTGCCAGCAGCGCGGCCAACCGCCAGCCCTAGCGGAGCAGACGCAATGCCCTACGCGCACATCGACCACGTCCCCAAAAGCTTCTGGACCCGCTATGTCTGGAGCCAGGACCACAAGGTCATCGCCGTGCAGTATTCGCTGACGGCCATCGCCATCGGTCTGGTCGGCCTCGTCCTGTCGGACCTGATGCGGTTGCAGCTCGGCTTTCCCGGCAAGTTCAGCTTCATCGACGCCACCCACTATTACCAGTTCGTCACCATGCACGGGATGATCATGGTGATCTACCTGCTGACCGCGCTGTTCCTGGGCGGCTTCGGCAACTACCTGATCCCGCTGATGCTGGGCGCGCGCGACATGGTATTCCCGTTTCTCAACATGCTGAGCTACTGGGTCTACCTGCTGGCCGTGCTGGTGTTGGTGGCAAGCTTCTTCGTGCCCGGCGGGCCGACCGGTGCGGGCTGGACGCTGTACCCGCCCCAGGCCATCCTGCCCGGCACGCCGGGTGTCGAATGGGGCATCGTGCTGATGCTCGTATCGCTGGCGATCTTCATCGTCGCGGCAACCATGGGCGGCCTGAATTACGTCACCACCACGCTGCAGGCGCGCACCCGCGGCATGACGCTCATGCGCATGCCGCTCACGGTGTGGGGCATCTTCATCGCGACCATCATGGCGCTGCTCGCATTTCCGGCGCTGTTCGTATCGGCGGTGATGATGCTGCTCGACCGGACACTCGGCACCAGTTTCTTCATACCGGCCGTGGTGTCGATGGGGCAGTCGCTCAAGCATGCCGGCGGCAGCCCGCTGCTGTTCCAGCACCTGTTCTGGTTCTTCGGACATCCGGAGGTCTACATCGTCGCGCTGCCGGCCTTCGGCATCGCGTCGGACCTCATCAGCACCCACGCCCGAAAGAGCATCTTCGGCTACCGGATGATGGTGTGGGCCATCGTCATCATCGGCGCCCTGAGCTTCGTGGTCTGGGCGCATCACATGTTCATCGCCGGCATGGATCCGTACTTCGGATTCTTCTTCGCGACCACCACGCTCATCATCGCCATCCCGACCGCCCTCAAGGTCTACAACTGGGTGCTGACGCTGTGGCGCGGCGACATCCACCTGACCGTGCCGATGCTGTTTGCCATCGGCTTCATCAGCACTTTCGTGCTCGGCGGACTGACCGGGCTTTATCTCGGCAACGTGAGCGTGGACATTCCGCTGTCGAACACGTACTTCGTGGTGGCGCACTTCCATGTGGTGATGGCCGTGTCGCCAATCCTCGTGGTGTTCGGCGGCATCTACCACTGGTATCCGAAGGTGACGGGCCGCATGCTCGACGACACGCTCGGGCGCGCACACTTCTGGGTTACCTTCGTCGGCACCTACGCGATCTACTTCCCGATGCACTATCTCGGCATCCTCGGCATGCCTCGGCGGTATTACGCGTATGAGGGATACAGCTTCATCCCGCACTCGGCGCAGACGCTCAACACCTTCATCACCGTCGTCGCGCTGATCGTGGCGGTGGCGCAGTTGCTGTTCCTGTACAACCTGGCGTGGAGCCTCGTGCGCGGCGAGCGTGCCGACGGCAACCCATGGCGGGCCACCACGCTGGAATGGCAGACGCCGCAAACGCCGCCGGCGCACGGCAACTGGGGCGACGCGCAGCCCGTCGTCTATCGGTGGGCGTACGAATACAGCCCGCCGGGACAAGCGGAAGACTTCGTCCCGCAAAACCAGCCGCCCGCGACGGCACCCGAACCGGAACCGGCCCGCACGACGCTTCAACCCGGCGAGGCACGCAAATGACCACGCTGCCGCGCACCTTCGTTCCCGACACGCAGCCGCCCGGTTTGCCGAATGCGAGCCGCATCGGCCTGATCGTGTTCATGGCTGTGGCAACGGCATTGTTTTCACTGCTGCTGCTCGCTTACGGCATGCGCATGCGCGAGCCGGATTGGCTGCCCGTCCCGCATCCGGCGCTGCTGTGGTGGAACACCGGCGCGCTCGCGCTGGCAAGCGTTGCCATGCAGCGTGCCCGGCAGTTGACCGTGCACCGCATGGCATTGCTGGTGTGCGGCGGTGTGCTGGCCGCCGTGTTCGTGATCGGGCAAATGGCCGCGTGGCGCATGATGTCGGCGGCCGGGCAGACCGTCATCGCCAATCCTTCCAACAGCTTCCTCTACCTGCTCACCGGCCTGCACGGATTGCACGTGGTCGGTGGATTGGCGGCCTGGGCCGTGACGATCGCGCGACGCAGGCATGGGGATCCGTTCCGGGCTCAACGCGCCATTTCGCTATGCGCCCTCTACTGGCATTTCCTGCTGGCGGTCTGGCTCGTGCTGCTGGCGGCGATGTGGTGGCTCACCCCCGTGTTTGTCGCCGCCATCTGCGGGCCGCTGTATGGAGCCGCGCCATGACCTCGCCCACGCCGCCGCCCGAATCCGCTGCCACTCCGCCCGCCGACGCCGGCCCTGACGGCTGGCGCGGCATCGTCACGGACTGGTCGGCCGATCGCGAAGCCTTCAAGGTGCCGTGGGGCAAGGCGATGATGTGGATCTTCCTGCTGTCGGACACCTTCGTCTTCAGCAGCTTCCTGATCGGCTACATGACTGTGCGTATGTCGACCACGGCGCCGTGGCCCGACACGTCCAAGGTGTTCGGACTCACCGTGGCTGGCGTCGACGTGCCGTTGCTGCTGATCGCCATCATGACGTTCACGCTGATCACCAGCAGCGGCACCATGGCGATGGCCGTCAATTTCGGCTACCGGCGCAATGCGACGCGCGCCGCCGCACTGTTGCTGGCGACCGCGCTGCTCGGCGTGACGTTCGTGTCGATGCAGGCCTTCGAATGGACCAAGCTGATCGTCCATGAAGGTATTCGCCCGTGGGGCAACCCGCTGGGCGCCACGCAGTTCGGCGCGTGCTTCTTCATGATCACCGGGTTTCACGGCTTTCACGTGACCTGCGGCGTGATCTATCTGCTGCTGATCGCACGCAAGATCCTGCGGCCAGGGTTCACCGAGCACGGCAACTTCCAGATCGTCGAGATCGCCGGCCTGTACTGGCACTTCGTCGACCTGGTGTGGGTGTTCATCTTCGCGCTGTTCTATTTGTGGTGAGGCAGGCCATGGACCACACCGATCCCGCCGATCGACCCGACGCCGCGCACGGCCAGCAGCACCCGATCGGCATCTACCTGAAAATCTGGGGCCTGTTGTTCGTCCTGAGCACGTTGTCGTATCTGGTGGATTACTTTCACGTGCAGGGCCTGTTGCGATGGGTGCTGATCGTCATGCTGATGATCGCCAAGGCCGGGCTGATCGTATCGATCTTCATGCACATGATGTGGGAACGGCTCGCGCTGGTGTATGCGATTCTCATACCGCCGCTGTGCCTGCTGGTGCTCATGGTGCTGATGGCGGCTGAAGCGAATCATACCTTCGGAATGCGGGCACTCTTCTTTCATTGATCGGTTTTCTGGTCTGTGCATCGCGTGGCCGATGATTCGGGTTACGTATTATCTGATGCGCTTGCGTGCGAATGGTTGACTTTGGACAGGTGCCGTTAAAGGTGATTGGCCGGTGCCGCCCCATCTCTACCATCGGCAAAGTCCGTATCTACGTCTACAGTGCACCTGAAAACAGCAACCTAAACGCTCACTGTCGCTTGCGCTAGCGTAAGAGTTCGACGATCACGACATCCGTGTCGTCACGCGCCCTCAACTCGAGCCCCGTTTCACCCTTGATGGCAATGCCATCGCGTCGCGCCAGCGTGATCGGCCCGACGTCCAGTCGCCCATGATCTGCAACCAAATATGCAGAACCGGGCACCGGCAAAGCGTGCTGCATCACCGTGCCTTCACGCAGCGTCGCGATACGTACACGCGCGTTGGCGTGAATGGGCAACGCGCCGGCCCTGACATCCGCCGGGTCGCTGCTCGCCAACGTAACGAATCGGCCCTCACGACATCCGAGCGAACAGACTCGCGTCGCGCAGCGCGCGGTACTGGTCAGTGTGCGCGGACGTAGCAGGATCTGGAACTGCCGTGCGGGTAGATTTTCCTCGTTGCGCTCGGTGTGATGGATCGCAGTTCCGGTACTCAGCACATGGACGGAGTTAGCGACCAGACGTGCGCGATTGCCCGCGTCGTCTTCGTGCGTGATGACGCCCGAACGCACCCACGTGACTATCTCGACTTCGCGGTGAGCATGCATGCCGAGGTCCGAGTGCGGCGCGAATTCAACGTCGTTCCACACGTGGAGCGGATCGAGCTGCGCATGGTCCGCGCGATCGGGTTCGCCCGCGGTGAAATGCTGGCGCGCGTCGACATCGCCGCGCCGGAATGCGCGAAGTGTAAGAAAAGGCCGGTGTTCAATCATGGCGGAGTCCGGTTCCGGTACGTTGGGGGCGGATTTGCGAGCATCAAAGATCGCGTTCACCGCGCCCCACGCACCTTAGCCGCGCTCAGATCTGCTGCTGGCCGCCATCGACAAACAATTCGATGCCGTTCACGAAGCTCGCGTCGTCCGAGGCCAGGAACAGCACCGCGCTTGCGATCTCGCCCGGCTCGCCGAGGCGCCCCATCGGGATCTGAGCTGCCAGGTAATCGGCAAGCCCCTGGCGCTGGGCAGCATCGTTACCGGCAAGATCGAGCAGGCCCGGCGTGCGGGTCGCGCCCGGGCTGATCGTATTCACGCGGATCTGGCGGTCCTTGAGGTCGAGAATCCAGTTGCGTGCGAACGAGCGCACCGCAGCCTTGGACGCCGAGTACACGCTGAACGCCGCCGTGCCTGCGCTGCCTGCCGTCGAACCCGTGAGAATCACCGACGCGCCCGTGGCGAGCAGCGGCAGTGCCTTTTGCACCGTGAACAGCACGCCCTTCACGTTGCGGTTGAAGGTCTCGTCGAAGTGTTCTTCGGTGATGTTGCCGAACGGCAGCATCGATCCGCCGCCTGCGTTGGCGAACAGCACGTCGAGGCGCCCCTGTTCTTCCTTGATCTGCGCGTACAGCGCGTCGAGCTCGTTCAGCTTCGTCGAATCGACGCGCACGCCAGTCGCCTCGCCGCCCGCTTCACGGATGCTTTTCACGGCGATGTCGAGTTCGGCCTGACGACGGCCCGTGAGGTAGACGTGCGCGCCTTCGGCCGCGAAGCGCTGGGCGGTGGCGAGGCCGATGCCGCTGGTTGCGCCGGTAACGAGTGCGATCTTGTTGTCGAGTTTGCGTGCCATGGTAGTGCTCCTTTCGTTTCGTTCGGTAGACGTGGGCGTTGGCTGGTTCGGTGTTGCGTGCTGCGATGTAAGGAGAATATCGACGGCCCTGTCTTTTCGAAATAGAATTGATCGCAACTTAACGTTGCACAAATGAAAAGATGAGACGAAATGGCGAAACTGCCTGATTTCGAAGGACTCGCGATGTTCGCGAAGGTCGCAGAGGAGGGATCGTTCGCGGCTGCGGCGCGCGCCATGGGCGTGTCGGTGGCGACGGTCTCGCGCGCCGTGGCCCGCCTGGAGGACCGGCTGGGTGCGCGGCTTTTCAACCGCACGTCGCGCCAGCTTTCGCTGACCGAGTTCGGCCGCACGATCTGCGAGAAGGCCGGCGAGATCTACCGCCGGGCGGAAGAAGCAGAGAGCTCGGCGCGCGAAATGTCGGTGCAGCCGCGCGGGCTGGCGCGTCTGGCGGTGCCGATGTCGTTCGGGCTGCGCTGGGTCGCGCCGCTGCTGCCGGGGTTCTTTCGCGCGTATCCGGAGGTGTCGATCGACCTGCATCTATCGGATGCATCGGTCGATCTGGTCGCCGACGGCTTCGACGCCGCGCTGCGCATTGCCGCGTTGCCCGATTCGTCGCTGGTGGCGCGGCGGCTGTGCGCGGTGACACAATACGTCGTGGCGTCGCCGGAATATCTGAAGCGCGAGGGGCGGCCCACTCACCCGCGCGAACTGGCGGACCGGCCCTGTCTTTCGTACGCGTATCGCGCGCGTAGCGATGTCTGGCGCTTCACGAACGACGCGGGCGAGGAGGAACCGGTGATGCCGACCGGCCCGCTGCGCGTGACGAATTCCGATGCGTTGCTGCCCACGTTGCTGGACGGCCTGGCGATCGCCGAACTGCCCGAATTCATCGCCGCCGAGTATCTGGCCGATGGCCGCCTCGAAGCGATCCTCACGGACTGGTCGCTGACAAAGGGCGGTCTGTACTTCGTCACGCCGTCGGCGCGTGCGCGGCCTGCGAAGGTGGCGGCGCTATCCGATTACTTCGCCGAGCATCTTTCCGATCCCACGTGGCGATGGCCAAAGCCGCAATGAAGGCAGGCGCCCAGCGCAGCGCCGAGGTCGCGCGAGGCACTGGATACGATGGCTGCTGCACAGGCATTCTCGACGGCGCAGCCCGTTTGAAGATATGACAATGAAAGGCCGCTTTAACGATCGAAGCGGCCTAATAGGGTTTCATCCTGACTGGTCGCAGTTGGCCAACAGCGCGCCAAAACCTGCCGCCCGCTGTTCCACCACAAATCGGTAACCGCTAACGCACGATCAGCATTAGCGCGTACCGCGACCACCCGCCGGCTTGCCGGCCGGTTTCCGCGCCCCCGCCGCCGCCTTGCCGGCGGGTTTGCCGCGCGGCTTTTGCACGCTGAACGGGCTTCCGCTAGACAGGCTCGTCGCCTTGCCCGCCGCCCCGGCGCGCTGCCCGGCCGACTTGCGCTTGCCTTCCCCACCCTGCGGCCGTGGCTTCTTGCCAGCCGCCGGCATGGCACTCATCCCGGCCTGCGGCACTTTCGGCTTCTTCGGCTTTTTGGGTTTCTTGATGATCTGCCCTGTCGCGCTGGTTTCCGGCACGCGATGTTCCGCCTCGAAACCCGGCTCCTCTTCACGACGCAGCGTCTGCCGAATCAGCGCCTCGATCGCCGCCAGTTGCGGTGCTTCATCGGCACACACGAGGGATACCGCCACACCGCTCGCGCCCGCGCGGCCGGTACGGCCGATACGGTGCACGTAGTCTTGCGCCACGATCGGCAGATCGACGTTGATCACCAGCGGCAAGTCGTCGATGTCCAGCCCGCGCGCAGCCACATCGGTGGCCACCAGCATCTGCACTTCGCCCGTCTTGAAGCGCTCCAGCGCACGCAGGCGCGCCGGTTGCGGCTTGTCGCCGTGAATGGTGTCGACCGCGTAGCCGGCATCGTTCAGCATGGCCGCCAGGTAATCCACGCCATTGCGGGTCTTGACGAACACCAGCGCGTGGCCCCAGTTGTTCTCGGCCACCAGGTGCATGAAGAGGTCAGGCTTGTTCCGCTTGTCCACCGGCACGACCCACTGCTTGATCTTGCTGGCGGTGACATTGGGTGGGCTGACGCTGATGTTGACCGGATCGCGCAGAATGCTCGCCGCCATCGCGCGGATGTCGTCGGTAAACGTCGCGGAAAACAGCAGTGTCTGGCGCTGCACCGGCAACGCGGCAAAGACGGCGTTGAGTTCGCGTGCGAAGCCCAGATCCAGCATGCGGTCGGCTTCATCCAGCACCAGCGTCTGCACTTGATCGAACTGCACCGCGTTCTGACGATTGAGATCCAGCAGCCGGCCCGGCGTGGCGACGAGCACATCCACGCCCTTGCGCAACTTCATCATCTGCGGGTTGATGCTCACGCCGCCATAGGCTGCCAGAAATCGCAAGTCGAGACCCTTGCCGTATTCCACGAAACTCTGCAGCACCTGTTCAGCCAGTTCGCGCGTGGGCACCAGCACGAGAACGCGCGCACGGTTGCTGGACACCGCCGGCCCGTGCCGCACCAGTCGTTGCAGCAGCGGCAGCGCGAAACCCGCCGTCTTGCCGGTGCCGGTCTGTGCCGCGGCCATGACGTCCTTGCCGCCGAGTACAGCGGGAATCGCCTTGGCCTGCACCGGCGTGGGTGTCTGGTAATTGAGGCCCTGCAGATTACGCAGCAAGGGATCGATCAGGCCTAGCGAGGCAAAAGACATGGGCGTGTTCCGGGCTAAAACCGCAATTCTAGCGGTTGCCGCGATGATCGCCGTGGGGATAGCCGGTGCGGAGCAGCATTCGGCGTCGGGCGATCCCTTCGAGCATCACAAGGGCCGCCCGTCACCTGCCTATTTCGGCACGGCACGCGTGAAAGGTCGCGGTAGCCTGCCCGCCGCCTGACGATCGATCATCCAGCCAGGATACTCGGGCGGCAACGCGCTCACGGCATCGAGATGCGCAAGCTCGTCCTCGGTCAGGGCGACGTCGACCGCGCCGAGATTGTCTTCGAGCTGTTCGACGCGTTTCGCGCCGATGATGACGCTCGTGACATGCGGTTTGGCGAGCAGCCACGCGAGCGCGATCCGCGCGACCGACACGCGTCGCGCGTCCGCGATGGCGCGCATCGCGGCAACGCACGGCCACGCGCGCTCGAGATCGACCGGCGGAAAATCGAAATGGCTGCGTCGCGCCCCGTCTTCGGTCGGCGCCCCGGGACCAAACTTCCCCGAAAGCAGGCCGCCAGCGAGCGGCGACCAGACGAGAAGCGCCATCTGCTCGTCGATCGCCAGCGGCACCAGCTCGCGCTCCACATCGCGTCCGGCGATCGAATAGTAGGCCTGCAGTGTCTCGAAGCGCGTCGCATGGAGCGCTTCGCTGAGCCCGAGCGCCTTGCCGATCTTTCCGGCGCGCCAGTTCGAGACTCCAACATAGCGAACCAGCCCCTGACGCGTCAGATCGTCGAGCGCCCGCAGCGTCTCCTCGATCGGTGTCACGGGATCGTTCGCATGGATCTGGTAAAGGTCGATATGGTCGACCTGCAACCGTTCCAGACTTCGCTGCACGGAATCCATGATGTGGCCGCGCGATGCGCCCTGATCGTTGGGTTTCGCGCCCATCACGCCCGCTGTCTTCGTCGCCAGCACGATCTCGCCGCGCGCAACGCCGAGGTCCCGAAGCGCCTGCCCGACGAGCCGTTCGGACTGACCGAAGGAGTAGATGTCGGCGGTATCGATGAAGTTGATGCCCTCGTCCAGTGCGCGGGCGATCAGTCGCGTCGCGTCGTCCTGGCCGACCGCGCCGATCGCTGCCCACATGCCGGCATCGGCATTGCCGCCCAGCGTCATGGTGCCGAGACACAGCTCGGACACGTACAGGCCGGTGCGGCCCAGTTGCTTGTATTTCATGGCTGCTTCCTTCGAGGTCGGCGAGAAAAAGTACGGGGGCGTCCGTTCCGGGGCGCCCCGCACGCCAGTGTCAGTTGACCAGAGCGTGTCCGGCGCGAAATTGTCCGGCGATCGCTGCGACGCGTGCGCCATAGCGGCGGGCCGTCTCGAGGTCCCCCGGCGACATTTCGTCGGGCGACGCATCGGCCGGCGTCTGCGCCATC
Source organism: Burkholderia diffusa (assembly GCF_001718315.1). Classification (NCBI taxonomy): domain Bacteria; kingdom Pseudomonadati; phylum Pseudomonadota; class Betaproteobacteria; order Burkholderiales; family Burkholderiaceae; genus Burkholderia; species Burkholderia diffusa. Next base: position 575,986 of record NZ_CP013364.1, read on the forward strand.
GGCGCGATATACGAGCCCATGCGGTTCAGGTCGTCACGCATCGACGCCTTCAGGTTCGCCGGCTTGATGTCCATGCTCACCCAGATGCCGCCATGCTGCCCGGCAAGCAGAACGAAGTATTCGAGCGTGTTGAGCTTGTCTCCGTTGATGCTTGCGCTATTGGTGAAGCCGCCGAAGATCTTGTTGCGCCATGCGCCTTCGAACCAGGCCTTCGACGATGCATCGGCGAATTTCTTGAACTGCCAGCTGGGGCCGCCCATGTAGGTCGGCGAGCCAAAAAGGATGGCATCCGCGCCTGCAAGCGCGTCCCATGCGTCCGGTGCGATGTTGCCATCGGCGTCGATTGCGACGAGGACGCCGCCGGCGCCCTCGGCAACAGCTGCCGCCATGCGCTCGGTATGCCCGTAGCCGGAGCGATAGACGACGATCGTTTTAACCGGAGAGATGTGCTGTGCCATGGTTGTGCCCTTTCGTTCAGGTGGTCGTCGGGGGACGACATCGCAAAGCACTTTACTGAGTCGGAATTGAGTTATAAATGACGTCCGATTGAACGTTCTGTTACCCCCAGGGTGAACAATGCAAAACCTCGATGCGCTTTTGATCTTCGCCCGTGTCGCCGAAATGACGAGCTTCACGCGCGCGGCCGAAAGCCTGGGCATCCAGAAAGGACGAGTGTCGATGGTGATCCGCGCGCTGGAGCGCGACGTTGGCGTCGCGCTCCTGCATCGGACGACGCGCAGCGTGCAGCTGACGGAAGACGGACGCGCCTTTTACGCGCGCGCACGCGACCTGCTGGCTGAAGTACAGGAGCTTCAGTCGATGTTCACCGGCAATGGCACGCGGCTGCGCGGACGATTGCGCGTCGACATGCCGACCGAGCTCGCGCGCAGCGTCGTGGTTCCAGCGCTGCCGCAACTGATGGCCGCGCATCCGGAGCTGGAACTGGAGCTGTCGAGCACCGATCGGCGCGTCGATCTCGTGCAGGAAGGATTCGATTGCGTAATCCGTCTGGGGCCGATCGTGGACGAGACGCTGATTGCCCGACCGTTGGGCCGCCTGCGCATGATCAACGCGGCGAGTCCCGGTTATCTGGCGCGCCATGGCGTGCCGCAAACGCTCGACGATTTGCTCGCCCAGGGACATCGGATGGTCCACTACGCGCTGACACTCGGTGCCCGGCATCCCGGTTGGGAGTATCCGAGCGGCGACGGCTATGCGACGCTTGCATTGCCGAGCGCAATGCAGGTCAACAACGTGCAGACCTATCACGCAGCCGGCCTTGCGGGCATCGGGTTGATCCAGGCCGGTTATTCAGCGCTCGCGAATCATATCGCAAGCGGCGCGCTGGTCGAGGTGCTGCCCGATTTGCGTCCCCAACCCCTCGCGGCGTCGCTCGTCGTCGCGCATCGGCGCAATCTGTCACCGCGCGTTCGGGCGTTCATGGACTGGATCGAGCGGGTGCTGGAGCCTTATTTCGATTGAGGGCGGTGTGGCGGGTAACGGACCGGCTCGCAAGGCGGAGTGACTGCCGGGGTAGCACCGACGCCGGGATGGTTCGAGATGGGACGCCACGGCACGGGGCGCTGATCTTCCGTGATCCACGTTGGCCAATTTGCTTTTCTGCGCGGGAAAATCGCCTGGAGCACCGTAGCGAATCGACCTGCGCGTAAAGGCTTCACCTACACAGGAACCTACAGAATGAAAATGGATGCATTTGCGTTCGGCACGACCGACTGGGCGGCGATCGAAAAGACGGAGCACCAAGGCGAAACCGGCACAGCCTATTGGCGCACCCGGCATTTCGGTGACCATCCGAATCAAATTCGCGTGCGGATGGTTGAATATACCCCTGGCTACCTTGCAGATCATTGGTGCAACAAAGGACATATTCTTTTCTGCATGGAAGGCGAACTGGAAACGACGCTCGCGGATGGGCGAAAGTTCGTTTTGACAGCGGGCATGAGCTATCAGGTAGGCGACAACGCGGAGCCACATCAGTCCTATACCAGAACGGGTGCAAAGCTTTTCATTGTGGACTGAACTGCGGACTCTCTGCCTCTGTATCGAAGTTGACGAAGCCCTTGCGACGGCAGAGCACGCGGAAGTTCGACGGCATCGCAGCCGGTGAGCGCTCGCTGGCCAAAACCCGCCTCAAGGTGAGGTGCGAGCACGCTGCCCCGGGGCGCACAAGCGCGTCGATTTCCCTTGCACCTGACGCCACGTCAGCTTTTATGGTTGATACCGACGACTGGGAAGGCAATGCGACTAAAAATCGGCGAACTGGCGAAGAAGACGGGATTGAGCGTCCGGGCTCTGCATCACTACGACGCAATCGGGCTACTGTCACCATCGCAGCGTACCGACGGAGGCGCGCGCCTGTATGGGCAGGACGACGTGATCCGTCTGCATCGCATTGAAGCCCTGAAACGGTTCGGCTATTCGCTGCCGGATATCAAGGCCAGCCTCGATGCTCAACCGGCCATCATTCCGCTGCAGCTTCTGCAACGTCAGATCACGGAGCTGAATGCGCAGGCAGTGCGCGCACAGCGTCTCGGCCGTCACTTGCAATACATCGTCGACATGGTCTCCACGGGCAGCGAGATCGCGGCGACCGACTGGATGAATGCTCTGGAGTTGATGAACATGTACCAAAAGCATCTTGATGACGAGGAACTCGATGCGCTGTTGGCATCCGGGCCGGAAGCGGTACTGCCGTCGGATCCGGCTTGGGCCGGTCTGATAGACGAGGTCCGCGTTGCGATGCAGCAGGCGTTGCCGATCGAAAGCGACGCGGCACAGGCATTGGCCTGGCGCTGGATCAGGCTCGTGATCCGTATGACCCGCAATGATCCGGACCTCGCGACCAAGCTGATGATGATGCAGCTCCGCGAGCCGCGCGCAAGGCAAATCGTCGGTATTACGGCAGAGATGCTGGAATGGATCGACCAAGCCTTCACGCACGCGCGCTGCGCGCTGTTCGCCAAGTACCTCAGCCCGGCACAGGCCGACGAGGTGCGGCGTCGCCAGTTCGCCACCGCGAAAAATCATTCATGGCCCGCGCTGGTGGTCGAACTGAGAGCCAACATGGAAGCGGGTGTCGACGCCGGTGCCGAGCCGGTCCAGGCGATCGTCAAACGCTGGCAGCAACTGTTTCGAGACAGTTTTTGCGGAGACGATGCGGTCCTGGAGGCACGTGTGCGCGATGCCATGATGCGCGAACCGGATCTGCAACTGGGCGTCGGCCTGGATGATTCGCTGTTGGCCTATCTGCACAAGGCACATATCGTCGGACGCGACACGTCGCCAATCGACGCCGGACCCAAGCCGAGCGCGTTGATGGTGGCGACGCAGCGGGCCGCGCATCAACTGCTCGATCGGCCGTTGGTCCTGGATGATCCCGTTGCGCTGACTATCCTCGGCGCAGCCGAAGCACAGGTACTGCGTGACAACATCGACCGGTTCCGCGATCCAACATCAGTGGGAATGCGCAGCTCCGTGATCGTACGCAGCCAGCTTGCCGAGGACGTGTGGCGCGAGGCTGTCGACCGCGGCATTCGCCAGTATGTGATTCTCGGGGCGGGGCTCGATACCAGCGCATTCCGGCATCCCGAGACACCGGCTCGCATCTTCGAGGTCGATTTGCCGGCAACGCAGGCGTGGAAGCAGGCCCGCCTGCGCGAGGCAGGCATAGCAGTGCCGCCGTCGCTGCATTTCGTGCCGGTTGACTTCGAAAGCGTCGGACTGGCAGAGGGATTGGCGCGTGCGGGTTTCGATGCTGATGCGCCCGCCATTTTCAGTTGGCTCGGCGTGACGATGTATCTCGATGAGGCGGCTGTCTTTGAGACGTTGCGCTTCATCGCCGGTTGCGCCAAGGGCAGCGCGGTCCTGCTCGAATATGTGACGCCTCTTTCGAGCTTGCCGCCGATCATGCGTATTGCCATGGAACAGTTGACGGCACGATTCGCCGAGCGCGGCGAGCCGTGGAAAACCTTCTTTGAACCGGCTGTCATTACCGAGACGTTGCGTGCATTGGGATTCAACCATACCGATGCGTGGACGCCCGAGGAATTGAACCAGCGCTATCTTGCGAACCGCGACGACGGACTGCTGATCGGTGTGACGCCCGCGCGGCTGATCCTCGCAACGGTCTGAGACTACTTCCCGGGTGGATGCGCTCCAAATCGCGATCCAGGCGTGACTTTCACTTCAACCGCGTCGCGATTTTCAATCGTGTGCCTCGGTGAAGATTGACGACCGTCGTGAGTCGATCTGATTTTCTTTCAGCGAGCGGTAACCAGTCCGCCGAGTGTTCGATGCTGCGAAGAAAGGTATTCAAGTAGCTTCTGGAGAGCGATACGCTCGCGTTGTTCTGGAGCGGGTGAAACAGAAAGGCTTCTTCGCCGGCCAGTTCAGCGTCGATGACAAGTCGCACTCGTTTTTCTTCGTCATTGACGAGCGCGAGCGGACTCAACGAGTCTCTTTTGCGTAAATCACGAACATTCCGGACTCCGTCATGTTGACCATCGCGAGGTGCTCCTCGCACGAGAACAGCATCTTCGCCTCTTCCGGGATTTTTCGAGCACCCTTCTTTTCCTCGCATCAACAATGCGGCACGGCCCGGAAAATCCAGGCCGTGCCGTCGATCAGCGGGCCGCCGCGAGCGTTTCGGTAATCGCCAGGAATCGCGCGATATCGTCCGGTGAATGACAATGGAGCGGCGATATCCGTACCGCGCCGCCCAGCCCGAACGACTTCAGCATCCGTCCCGAATACAGGCTCGACGCGACGCGTTCGTAGACGATCACGCCGTGCTGCTCATATGCCCGCACCGCCTGAGTCGGTTCGAGGTTCGCGAAGCCGATCCCGACGATCAGGTCGCGCTTCGTCAGGTCGTCGTGATCCCAGTAGACTTCGACACCGTCGATCGAGCGCAGCCCGCGACGACCGCCATACCCGTCGAGCAGCGCGGCCAGCAGCGCGCGCTCATGCAGTTCGATCCGGTGCATGCCCTCGACGAACAGCGTGCGCCGATCGTCCGAATCGCGGAAATACCGGCCGATCCAGGTCACGTAATCGACGATCGACGTCACGACCGCGAACTGCGCGGGCGCCGGGCTGCCCAGTTCCCATACGCCGTTCTCCTTCGCGGCAAGCCGGTGATGCGGCAACGCGGCCGCGCGCGGTGACAGCCACGAGATGCCCGAGCCGCGACAACCGAAGAACTTGTACGGCGCGAAATTGATGCCGTCGACCGGCGTGCGCTGCACGTCAATGATGCCGTGCGGCGCATGTTGAACGGCGTCGACGACGATGAACAGGTCCGGCTTCTTCTCCCGCGCACGGGCAACGATCGTCTCGATGTCGAATTTCGAGCCGGAAATGTTCGACGCGAACATCACGCTGAGCAGCGCGGTATCGGCGTCCACCAGCGACACGATTGCATCGACGTCCACGCCGCCGGTCTCCGGATTGCTCGGCGCGATGCGCAGTGTCTTACCGGTTCGTTGTGCGTAATACGTCATCGCATCGTAGGACGACGGATGCTCGAGCACGGTCGTCACCGCGTTGGTGCCCGGCACGTTCTCCATGATCGCGCGCACCATGTCGAACATCGCGCCCGACGCCGTCAGCGATGCATACACGGTGCCGTCGCGTGCGTTCAGGATCGTGCGAACGTCGTCCTCGCCGCGCGACTGGATCGCCTGGAGATCGAGCGCGCGCTCATGGATGCGCTCAGGGCAATCGGGCAGCGCGTCGATCCGCGCGTACGCGTCGACGGCGGCCTTCAGCCGGAACGATCCGCCCGCGTTGTCGAAAAACAGCCGCGCGCGGCCGTCGATATCGCGATCGACGTGACGAAAGCGCGCCTTGACCTGCTGCATCAACGCGTCGGGAAAAAGTGCTCCACGGGAACTACCCATCTTCGTGACTCCTGTCTGCTTCTGAATGTTGTGCACTGCATGCATCGCGGCGCTCATCCGCGCAGCGATTCGACGTACGCGCGGCCCTTTTCCGCGTCGTACCGGCCTTCCCATTTCGCGATAACGAGCGGCGCGAGGGCATTGCCGACGACGTTCAGCGCGGTGCGGCCCATGTCCATGATCCGGTCGACGCCGGCGATGAATGCCAGCCCTTCGAGCGGCAGCCCCGCGCTCGCAAGCGTGGCGAGCATGATCACGAACATGAAACCCGGCACGCCCGCAGCGCCCTTCGACGTGACGACCATGGTCAGCGTCAGCAGGATCTGCTGCTGCCAGCCAAGATGTACGCCGTACAGCTGCGCGACGAACAGCGTGCCGATGCCGAGGTAGATCGATGCGCCGTCGAGATTGAAGGTGTAGCCGGTCGGCACCACGAAGGTCGTGATGCTCTTCGGCACGCCGTAGTCCTCCATCTTCTTCATCAGCTGCGGCAGCACGGTCGCCGAACTGCAGGTCGAGAACGCGATGACCAGCTCGTCCTTGATCACGCGCAGCAGCGTGAGGATTCGGAAACCGAACAACCGCGCGGTCACGCCGAGTACGACGATCGCGAACAACAGGATCGCGAAGTAAGTCACCGCGACCAGCTTCAGCAACGGCAGCAGCGACCCGAATCCGAAGCTCGCAACCGTCACCGCAATGAGCGCGCACACGCCGACGGGCGCATAGCGCATCACCATGTTCGTCACCTTGAACATCGCATCGGCAACGCCCTTGAGCATCGCGAGCACCGGCTTGCGATGCTCGTCCGGCACGGTTTGCAGCCCGAGCCCGAACAGCAGCGAGAAGAAGATCACCGGCAGCAGGTCGCCCTTCGCCATCGACGCGACGATGTTGTCCGGGATGATGCCGAGCACCAGCGCCATCAGCCCGTGGTGCGCCTGCTGCACCTGTTGCGTGGCCTGCTGGTAACGGGAAATGTCCGTGTGCCCGAGCTGCGACATGTCGGTGCCGACGCCCGGCTGCAGCACGTTGCCGATCACGAGCCCGAGCACGATCGCGATCGTCGTGATCACCTCGAAATAGACCAGCGTCTTCAGGCCGATGCGGCCAAGCGACTTGCCGTCGCCGACGCCCGCGATGCCGATCACCATGCTCGTGAACACGATCGGCACGACGATCATCCGGACCAGCTTGATGAAGATGTCGCCGGCCGGCTGCAGCACCCCGGAAACGGCGCTATCGCGCAATTGCGGAAACCGGTTCAACACGAGCCCGGTCGCGATGCCGATGACGAGCCCGATGACGATCTGCCATGCGAGACCGATGCGCGGCTTGCGCACCGCGTCGGGAACGGGCCGGGATTCAATGACGGTGTCCATGCTGTCTCCACATAAAGGGGGCGATTGAACGCTGGATGCGATACGGCGCGTTTTCTGACGAACGCGCTCGTCGAACAACGCAACGGGAGAACCTTAAGCAGCCGAAATAGTTAAAAAAAGCGATTTTTTGATATGCGAAAATATCGCTTTTCGTCATCTATCGAGTGCCGCGCCATGCTTACGTTCAAACAGATGGAAGCGCTGTACTGGATCGTGCAACTCGGCTCCTTCGACGCGGCGGCGACGCGCCTGAACACGACGCAATCCGCCGTATCGAAACGGATCCAGGAACTCGAACGCGCGTTCGACCTGACGGTGTTCGACCGCACGCATCGCAGCGCCCGGCTCACCGACAAGGGCGCCGAACTGTTCGATCACGCAAAGGAATTGCTCGAGCAGCGCGACCGCGTCGTCGAGCGAATGAGTTCGAAGGAGGCGCTGGTGCGGCATGTCCGGATCGGCGTGACCGAACTGACCGCGCTGACCTGGCTGCCGCGCCTGATCGCGGCAATCCAGGCCGCCTATCCGCGCGTGCATGTGGAAGCGGAAGTGGACCTGACGGCGGTGCTGCGCGATCGTCTTGCCGCCGACACGATCGATCTGATCGTCGTCCCGCAGATTCATGCGACTGAATCATTCGCGGCGACGACGGTGGGCGAAGTCGACAACGCGTGGATGTGCGCGGCCGGCTTCATGCCGGCGCGCAAGGCGGCGATTTCATTGACCGACGTCGCGCGCTTTCCGCTGATCCTGCAAGGCACCCTGTCAGGCACCGGGCATCTGTACACGCGCTTTCTGCAGGAGCACGGCGTCGCGATGCAGCGCGTGCTGTCGAGCAACAGCCTGATCGCACAGATCGGCCTGACGCTGTCGGGGCTCGGTGTCAGCTACCTGCCGAAGGCATGCGTCGCCCATCTGGTCGCAAGCAAGGCGCTGGAGATCGTGCGCACGCGGCCGGCGCTGCCGCCGGTGCGCTATGTCGCGCTGCATCGTGCGGAACGGGCCCATTCGCTGACTGCCGAGATCGTCCGGCTGGCGGCGCAGACGTGCGACTTCAGCACGAGCCTGCTGGCCCCCGGTGCGCACGAGCAGGCATGACACCCGGCGACCGCAACGCCCTCGCGGCTCCATGACAGGCCGTCTGCTGCTCCGCACAAGCCGGAAGTCGGGTTGCGCCGCGCGCCGGCATCGTCGCGCCACCGGTGCAATCGTCGCCGGGCAATCGGTCGCGACATGGCGCTAGCGCAAACCCGCCCCCGGTTGCACTGTTCATCGCCGTTTGCGTCCTGTATTGTCCTTCCATCCCCGGTAGCAGAACCGGTGCATGGGAGGCTCACGATGCAGAAAAAAAATGCTGCAGCCGTCTGGATCCTGATCGCGATGGTCGCTGGCATCCTGATCGGCTACATGATCTTCTCGAGCTTTCCGGACAAAAAGGCCACCACCGAGATCGCCGGATACATCTCCCTTATCTCCGACGTGTTCCTGCGCCTGATCAAGATGGTGATCGGGCCCCTCGTATTCTCCACGCTGGTCGTCGGCATCGCGCACATGGGCGACGCGGCGTCGGTCGGGCGCGTGTTCGCGAAATCGATCGGCTGGTTCATCACCGCGTCGCTGATCTCGCTGCTGCTCGGGCTGTTCATGGCGAACCTGCTGCGGCCCGGCGACAACCTCGGCCTGCCACTGCCGGACATCGGCGCATCGGCGAACCTCGCGACCTCCAAGTTCACGCTCAAGGATTTCGTCGGCCACATGGTGCCGAGGTCGTTCGCCGAGGCGATGAGCAACAACGAGATCCTGCAGATCGTCGTGTTCTCGATGTTCTTCGGCGTGGCGCTCGCCGCGCTCGGCGAGCGCGGCAAGATCCTCGTGGCCGCGATCGACCAGCTGTCGCACGTGATGCTGAAGATCACCGGCTACGTGATGAAGCTCGCGCCGCTCGCGGTGCTGGCCGCGATGGCCGCGACCGTCGCGGTCAACGGGCTGTCGGTATTGCTGAAGTTCGCGGTGTTCATGGGCGACTTCTACGTCAGCCTGTTCCTGCTCTGGACGTTGCTCGTCTGTGCGGGGCTGCTGTTCCTCGGCCGCCGCGTATTCAAGCTGCTGGTGCTGATCAAGGAAGCGTTCATGCTGTCGTTCGCGACCGCCAGCTCCGAAGCCGCGTACCCGAAGATCCTCGATGCGCTCGACCGGTTCGGCGTCCGCCGCAGGATTTCGAGCTTCGTGATGCCGATGGGCTATTCGTTCAATCTCGACGGCTCGATGATGTACTGCACGTTCGCGGCGCTGTTCATCGCGCAGGCGTACAACATCCACCTGTCGCTCGGCACGCAGATCACGATGCTGCTGGTCCTGATGCTGACGTCGAAGGGAATGGCCGGCGTGCCGCGCGCGTCGCTCGTCGTGATCGCCGCCACGCTGCATCAGTTCGGGCTTCCGGAAGCCGGGCTGCTGCTGATCCTCGGTGTCGACACGTTCCTCGACATGGGCCGCTCGGCCACCAACGCGGTCGGCAACTCGATCGCGAGCGCCGTGGTCGCGAAATGGGAAGGCCAGCTCATGTCGGAGGCGGAAGCCGAGGCCAACGTGGCCCGCATCGACGCCGAGCAGGAAGGGACGATCGCCCATCCGGCGGATGTCTGACGGAGGTCCGGCGATGAAGATGCAGCGATTCTGGCGCGCGCTCGCGCTCGCAGGCCTCGTTGCCGCGGGCGCGGCCGCGCACGCGGAAGATGCGCCGTCCACGACGCCGCGCGTCGAGCCGTTCGCGCCGGCCCAACTGACCGGCACGCTCGCGAAGGTGCGCGGCAGCGGCACGATCGCGATCGGCTACCGCGACGCGTCGATCCCGTTCTCGTACCTGAATGCACGCAACCAGCCGATCGGTTATTCGATCGAGCTCTGCAAGGCGCTCGTGTCGTCGATCGAGGATGCGGTCAACAAGAGCCTGACGATCCGCTGGGTGCCGGTCACTTCCGACAATCGCATCGACGCGGTGGTCAACGGCACGGTCGATCTGGAATGCGGGTCCACGACGAGCAATCTGGAGCGGCAGAAGCGCGTGGCGTTCTCGCCGATCATCTTCGTGGCCGGCACGAAGGTGATGGTGAAGCGAGGCTCGCCGATCCGCTCGTTCCGCGATCTCGCGGGCAAGAAGGTCGCGGTGACGGCCGGCACGACCAACGAGAAGGCGCTGCGCGATCTGGACGCGCGGTTCAGGCTCGGGATCCAGCTGCAGGTGGTGCGTGACCACGCGCAGGGCTTCGCGCTCGTCGCGAACGGTCAAGCCGATGCATTCGCGACGGACGACGTGTTGCTGTACGGCCTGATTGCCGAGAATGCGGGCAAGGGCGGCCAGTACGACGTGGTTGGCGATTTCCTGTCATACGATCCGTACGGCATCATGTTCCGCAAGGACGATCCGCAACTCGCGCAGGTCGTGAAGAGCACGTTCGAGGAGCTGGCCGCCGACGGCGAGATCACGCGTCAGTACAAGCGCTGGTTCCTGCGACCGCTTCCTTCGGGCGTGAGCCTCAATTTGCCGATGAGTCCGCAACTCGAGACCATCATCGAGACGATCGGCGTCAAGGGCGAATGAGATTGCGCGGCGGATCACATCGCCGAATGTAAAAGCGGCCCCGGTGCCTGACCGCACACCGGGGCCGCCCGCATGACGCACCGCGTTCAACCGACCTGCGCTTCTCCGTGCCGCGCAGCCTCATCGTCTTGCGTCGCCGTTCGCGCCAGCACGGGCTTGAGCGCCTGCCCGGTATGGCTCGCCTTCACCTGCGCAAGCCCTTCGGGCGGCGCCGCCGCGACGATCGTGCCGCCGCCCACGCCGCCTTCCGGACCGAGATCGATGATCCAGTCGGCTTCGGCAATCACGTCGAGGTCATGCTCGATCACGACCACGCTGTGCCCGCCGTCGACCAGCCGGTGCAGCACGCGAATCAGCTTCGCGACGTCCGCCATGTGCAGGCCGACCGTCGGCTCGTCGAGCACGTACAGCGTGTGCGGCGCCTTCTGGCCGCGCCGCGTGACGTCGTCGCGCACTTTCGTGAGCTCGGTGACGAGCTTGATGCGCTGCGCCTCGCCGCCGGACAGCGTCGGCGACGGCTGGCCGAGCGTCAGATAGCCGAGGCCGACGTCCTTCATCAGTTGCAGCGGATGCGCGATGTTCGAAATCGGCGCGAAGAATTCCACCGCTTCGTCGATTTCCATCGTCAGCACATCGCCGATGTTCCGGCCGCGCCACGTGACCGCGAGCGTCTCCGGATTGAAGCGCTGCCCGTGGCACACGTCGCACGGCACCTTCACGTCGGGCAGGAAGCTCATCCCGATCGTGCGCACGCCTTGTCCTTCGCAAGCCGGGCACCGCCCGTCGCCGGTGTTGAACGAGAAACGCGACGCCGTGTAGCCGCGCGCACGCGCTTCCAGCGTATCGGCGAACAGCTTGCGGATCGTGTCCCACACGCCGATGTAGGTGGCCGGGCACGAGCGCGGCGTCTTGCCGATCGGCGTCTGGTCGACTTCGAGCACGCGGTCGATCCGCTCCCAGCCGCTCAGCGACTCGCAGCCTTGCCACGCGTGCGTGACGTTCAGCGACGGCCGCGGCGCGCTGCGCGCGAGCACGCTCGAGCGTCGGTTCGTGGCCGGCGCCTCCTGCTGCGCGGCCTTGCGCGCGCGCCGCGTGGCCGGCGACGACAGCACCGAGCGGCCGACCGCGTCGAGCAGGTTCGTCATCAGCACGTCGCGCGCGAGCGTCGACTTGCCCGAGCCGCTGACGCCGGTCACCGCGACGAGGCGTGCCAGCGGGATGCCGACCGTGACGTCGCGCAGGTTGTGCAGCGTCGCGCCATGGACGGTAAGCCAGCCCTCCGGCACCGCCGGTGCGCCGCTCTTGCCCGGCAGGCTCACCGCACGGCGCGGTTGCAGCGGGTGCGTCATCGGGTGCGCGAGCAAACGCCCGGTGACCGAATCCGGCTGTGCGGCCAGATCGGCGACCGCGCCCTCGGCGACCAGCGTGCCGCCGCGCTTGCCGGCGCCCGGGCCAACGTCGATGATGTGATCCGCGCGGCGGATCGTGTCCTCGTCATGCTCGACGACGACGAGGGTGTTGCCCTTGTCGCCGAGCTTGCGCAGCGCATCGAGCAGGATCTGGTTGTCGCGCGGATGGAGGCCGATCGTCGGCTCGTCGAGCACGTAGCACACACCCTGCAGGTTGCTGCCGAGCTGCGCGGCAAGCCGGATCCGCTGCGCTTCGCCGCCCGACAAGCTCGGCGCCGCGCGATCGAGGCTCAGGTAGCCGAGCCCGACCTCCTCGAGAAACGCGAGGCGGCTGCCGATCTCGCTGACGATGTCGCGCGCGATCTGCGCGTCGCGGCCGGTCAGTTTCAGCGCATCGATCCAGCGGCGCGTATCGGACACCGTCCACTGCGCGACCTCGACGATCGGATGCGCGTCGAACGTGACCGCGCGCGCGGACGGGTTCAAGCGCGTGCCGCCGCAATCCGGACATGGCTCGTTGCCGACGCCTTCCGGCTCCTGCTCGTCCGACGGCAAGGTTTGCTCGCGGCCGCGATCGTCCCCGGCGAGCACCGTGTCGTCGTACGCGGCGCGCTGTTCGCGCGTGAGCGTGACGCCCGTGCCGACGCAGGTCGTGCACCAGCCGTGCTTGCTGTTGTACGAGAACATCCGCGGATCGAGTTCCGGGTAGCTCGTGCCGCACACCGGGCACGCGCGCTTGACCGACAGCACCTTGATGTCGCCAACGCGCGCGGTCGAGCGCTCGTTCTGCATCGCGTGGTGCAGCCCGTCGAGCGGCGCGAGCAGATGCATCACGCCCTTGCCGAGCTCGAGCGTTTCGTCGAGCATGCGGCGCAACTCGGCTTCGTTGTCCGGCGACACGACGATGTCGGCCACCGGCAATTCGATCGTATGCTCGCGGAAACGGTCGAGCTTCGGCCACGGATCGACCGTCACGAACTCGCCGTCGACGCGCAGATGCGTGCTGCCGCGCGCCTTCGCCCACTTCGCGAGATCGGTATACACGCCCTTGCGGTTGACGACGAGCGGCGCGAGCAACCCGACGTGTTCGCCGCGATGGTCGCGCAGCAGCTGCGCGGCGATCGATTCGACTGTTTGCGACGTGACGGGCGTGCCGTCGTGGATGCAATGCTGAAGGCCGAGCTTCACGTACAGCAGCCGCAGGAAGTGCCACACTTCGGACGTGGTGGCGACCGTGCTCTTGCGGCCGCCGCGCGACAGCCGCTGCTCGATCGCCACCGTCGGCGGAATGCCGTACACCGCATCGACTTCAGGCCGCCCGGCCGGCTGCACGATCGAGCGCGCATACGCGTTCAGCGATTCGAGGTAGCGGCGCTGGCCTTCGTGGAACAGGATGTCGAACGCGAGCGTCGACTTGCCGGAACCCGACACGCCGGTAATCACGTTGAACTTGCCATGCGGGATGTCGACGTCGAGCGCCTTCAGGTTGTGCTCGCGCGCGTTGACGATGCGCACGACATCCTCGCCCTCGATCGCGCGCCGCTCGCGGGCGGCATTCAGCACGGCCTGCAGCGGCACGCCTTCGTCGGCGAGCGCGGTTTCGCCGTCCATCGCGCGATCGTACTGCAGCAGCGCGACGCCGGTATGCGATTGCGCGCATGCCTTCACGTCGTCGGGCGTGCCCGCGCACAGCACGAGGCCGCCGCCGTCGCCGCCCTCCGGGCCGAGATCGATCAGCCAGTCGGCCGCGCGGATCACGTCGAGGTTGTGCTCGATCACGATCAGCGAATGACCGGCCGCTAGCAACTTGCCGAACGCTCGCATCAGCTTCGCGATGTCGTCGAAGTGCAGCCCGGTCGTCGGTTCGTCGAACATGAACAGTTTCGCGCGCGCGATGCGCGCCTCCTCGCTCGCGATCCGGCGCCCGCCCGCGGCGGCCGCCGATTCGGCGAGGAAGCCGGCCAGCTTCAGCCGCTGCGCTTCGCCGCCCGACAGCGTCGGCACCGGCTGGCCGAGCTTCACGTATTCGAGGCCGACGTCGACGATCGGCTGCAGCACGCGCAGCACCTCGGCATCGGTCGCGAAGAACGCGGCCGCTTCGCTGACGGTCAGGTCGAGCACGTCGGCGATGTTCAGCGCACGGCCGTCGCGCTCGATGCGCACTTCGAGGATCTCGGCGCGGTAGCGGCTGCCGTCGCAATCCGGGCAACGCAGGTAGACGTCGCTCAGGAACTGCATCTCGATGTGCTCGAAGCCCGAGCCGCCGCAGGTCGGGCAACGGCCGTCGCCCGAGTTGAAGCTGAACGTGCCGGCGCCGTAGCCGCGCTGCAGCGCGAGCGGCGCCTTCGCGAACAACTTGCGGATCTCGTCGAACGCGCCGACGTAGCTGGCCGGATTCGAACGCGTGGTCTTGCCGATCGGCGACTGGTCGACGAACACGACGTCGCCGACCTGGTCGGCGCCCGTGAGGCTGCGATACGCGCCCGGCGACTCGGTCGCCTTGCCGTGGTGCCGCGCCATCGCCGGATAGAGCACGTCCTGCAGCAGCGTCGATTTACCGGAACCCGACACGCCCGTCACGCACACGAGCCGCTGCAGCGGAATCTCGACCGTCACGTCGCGCAGGTTGTGCTCGGTCGCACCTTCGAGCACGATGCGCGGCGTGTTCGCGTCCACCGGGCGGCGCGCCCAGTTCGACGCATGCGCGACGTGCTTGCGGCCGCCGAGATACTCGCCCGTCAGCGTGTGCGCGGAACGGATGTCGCCCGGCGTGCCGTCGTAGACGATCGTGCCGCCGCGCTCGCCGGGGCCCGGGCCCATGTCGATCAGCCGGTCGGCCGCGAGCATCACCGACGGATCGTGCTCGACGACCACCAGCGTATTGCCCGCGTCGCGCAGCCGCTGCATCGCCTCGACGATCCGCGTGAGGTCGCGGGGATGCAGGCCGATGCTCGGCTCGTCGAGCACGAACAGCGTTTTGGTGAGCGACGTGCCGAGCGCGGTGGTCAGGTTGATCCGCTGCACCTCGCCGCCCGACAGCGTGCGGCTCTGCCGGTCGAGCGTCAGGTAGCCGAGGCCCACGTCGCACAGGTATTTGAGGCGCGTGCGCACCTCGGCGAGCAGGAGCTTCAATGCCTCGTCGAGCAGCGCGCTCGGCAGCGTGATTTCGTCGAAGAAGCGGCGAATGCGCTCGATCGGCAACAGCATCAGGTCATGCACCGTCAGGCCCGGCAGCGCCTCGAGCTGCGCGCGCGTCCAGTCGACGCCGCGCGGCATGAAGCGATTCGCGGGCGCGAGCACCGCATCGGCGTTCGCCTTCGAGCCGAGCCGCCACTGCAGCGATTCCGTCTTCAGGCGCGCGCCGCCGCAGACTTCGCACGGCGTGTAGCTGCGGTACTTCGACAGGAGCACGCGGATGTGCATCTTGTACGCTTTTGATTCGAGATAGCCGAAGAAGCGTTTCACGCCGTACCACTGGCTCTGCCACTTGCCGTTCCAGTCCGGCGAGCCGTTGATCACCCAGTCGCGCTCGGCGTCCGTCAGCTCGGACCACGGCGTGTCGCGGCGGATGTCCGCCTTCGCCGCGTAGCGCATCAGGTCGTCCTGGCACTCCTTCCACGCGGGCGTCTGCATCGGCTTGATCGCGCCGCCGCGCAGCGTCTTGCGCGCATCGGGAATCACCAGACCGAGATCGACGCCGATCACGCGGCCGAAGCCGCGACAGGTCTCGCATGCGCCGTATGCCGAGTTGAACGAGAACAGCGCCGCCTGCGGCTCCGCGTAGCGCAGGTCGCTGTCGGGGTCGTGCAGCCCGGTGGAGAAACGCCACACCTGCGGCTCGGCGAGCGCATTTTCCGCTTCCGGCGCGAGCACGTAGACGTTCACGCGGCCGCCGCCGCGCTTGAGCGACGCCTCGATCGCCTCGACCACCCGCACCTTGTCGGCCCGCTGCACGCGGAAGCGGTCGGCCACCACGTCGAGCAGCTTGCGCGGGCCCGTGGGCGACGCGACTTCGCGCTGCGCCTGCACACGCGTGTAGCCGCTCGCGGACAGCCACTGCGCGACTTCATCGTCGGACGCGCTTTCCGGCAGCTCGACCGGGAACGTGACGACGACGCGCGGATCGTCGGCGCGGGTGCGCTCGACGAGTTCCGCGTAGATCGTCTCGGGCGTGTCGTGCCGCACCTGCCGCGCGGTCTGACGGTCGAACAGCTCGGCCGCGCGCGCGTACAGCAGCTTCAGGTGATCGTTGAGCTCGGTCATCGTGCCGACGGTCGAGCGCGAACTGCGGACCGGGTTGGTCTGGTCGATCGCGATCGCGGGCGGCACGCCGTCGACGCGCTCGACCTGCGGGCGGTCCATCCGGTCGAGGAACTGCCGCGCATACGCGCTGAAGGTTTCGACGTAGCGCCGCTGCCCTTCCGCGTACAGCGTGTCGAACACGAGGCTCGACTTGCCGGAGCCCGACGGGCCGGTGACAACCGTCATTTCGCCGGTGCGCAGGTCTAGATCGAGATTCTTGAGGTTGTGCTGACGTGCTCCGCGAATGCGGATCAGATTGCTGGATGACAATTTGCCTGCCCGTCTGAATGAGTTAGCCGGAATTCACGGTGCCGGAACGCTGCGGCTGATGCCCGCAGGCGCGGCGCACGGGCCGCACGGGTGATGCCCGCGCCGCTCGAGTTCGCCGGATACTATACTGTATATTCATACAGTTTTCCACGAGCAGCGCGAAGGCTCGGTCCGCATGCTCATCGCGGCAGTCCACGCTCCGAAGCGTGCTGCCGTCACCGCAAGACATGCCGTGCGCCGACGCCGACAAGCGCGCCTGTCGCGCCGCCGTGCTACGCGGGTTTGCGCAGCGGCTCCAGCAGGTGCCGCAAGCCGTTATGGTCGATTTCGTGCATGAGTGCGAGCTGCCGGCCGAGTTCGCCGCGCGGGAACCCTTCGCGAGCCAGCCAGTTGAGATAAGGTCCGGGCAGTTCGGCGATGAGTCGGCCCTTGTATTTTCCGAAGGGCATGGTGACGGTAACAAGGCATTCAAGATCGGGGGCTCGCATGCGCGTATTGTGCACGGCTTTCCGCTCTCCCGCGCATCGCCGCGCCGCCGCGCGCTCGCCGCCCCACGCCGGCCCGCGGCCGCGGACCCGGCCCTTCACGGACGGCCGAATCGACGAACCGGCCCCGATTGACGGCCGGAATTCGCGTCGGCCGCCGGCTTCCTTCCTGCCTGCTAGACTGGAACTTCCCCCTGCAAACCATGGAGGGAATCATGATGTCCATCTACGTCGTGAAGACCGGCGAGCAGTTCCTGTGCACCGCCGAAGACGGCGATATCGGCATGGCGCCGGCAATCGAAGACGCCGCATCCTTTGGTTCGTATGACGATGCGGAGAAAGCCGCGAACGCGCATGCCGACCCGGGATACGAAATCGTGGCCGTCTGCGTGATCAGGCACTGAGCGCCGATCCGCGTGCCGGACGCCCGTCACCGTGCGGGGCGTCGTCGCCAGGCGACGCACTCCGCATGCGCACGCAGCGACGGGCCTTTCCCGCCGCCGTCCGCGCCGAGCCTCATTGCCGCCAAGCGAGCCGTCCGCTTCGACGGCTACGCTTGCGGCAACCCGATCGCGGCAGCCTATTTCTGCAGCGAGATTTCCACGCGGCGATTGCGCGCCCGTCCTTCGACCGTATCGTTCGGTGCCGCCGGATTGGCTTCGCCGTGACCGGTCGCGGCAAACGAATCCGCTTTCAGCCCGTGCTCGCGCAAATATCCGGCGACCGCATCCGCCCGGCGCTTCGATAGCGCCCGGTTGTGCGCGTCCGAACCGGTGGCGTCGGTATAACCGTCCACTTCCACGCGCGAGAAATGCCGATCGCCCTGCTGGTTCAGCAGTTTGTCGAGCGCGGCGGTGGCCTCGGACGTCAGCACGGCCGAATCGGTCGCGAAGTACGCATCGCCGGTCAGAGTCACCTTCTCGACCGGCGCGGGCGCCGGCGCAACGGCCGCGGCGGCCGGCGCTGGTCCCGCACCGCACTGGAACACGATCGAATGCGGATCGGCGCCGTCGCGGTACGGCGTGGTGGTGTCGACCAAACGCACGGGTTCGTTGCCGCACATGCGCGTCGCGACCTTCATGCAGGTCTTCGCGGTCGACAGGATGCCGTGGCAGTCGACCTGGAACGTCCGGATGCCGTTGCGCGACTGCAGTTCGTATGCGTTGTACGTCGGGCCCGACGCGCTCGAACAGGCTGCGAGGGACACCACGGACGCCAGCAGGACAAGATGGATGTTTTTCACTTGACGACTCCGAAAATACGTTGAGCGCGGCGCGATGGCGCGGCCGCATGCGTTGGGTTCGGCGCGGTCCGCTCCGGCAGCGCGTGCCGGAACGAACCGCCGCGCGCGATTACTTCCACTGATACAGCATGCCTGCGCCGACGACGCGCTGGCTGCCGGCGAAACCGCCGTTCAGCGTCGCCTTCAGGTTCTCGGTGATGCGCGCCTGCATGCCGACCGCCATCGCCTTCTGGCCCTGGAACGACGCCGTGCCGACCCCCATCGCGAAGTTCGAATCGCGGTCCATGTGCGGGATCGACGCCATCGCGGCGGTCGCGGCAATCCCTTCACGTGCCATCGAATCGGTCTGCTGGATCTGCTGCTGCATCTGCGTGAGCTGGTTGTTGACGGTGTTCAGCGACTGCGTGAACTGGTTCGACACCGCATTCAGCTGGTTCACGTTCACCGCGTCGGTACCCTGCGTGCCCGCCGCGACGTTGACGACCTGCCGCGCCGAATCCGCCGAACCGACCGCGACGACGTTCGAGCGGCCGCCGTCATTGCTGCCCGCGCCGACCGCCGCCGAGTTGCTGCCCGACGAGGTCGCGCCGACGCCGAGCGCGGTCGAGCCGCTGCCGGACGCCGTCGAACTGTTGCCGACCGCCGTGCTGTTCGAGCCGGAGGCCACCGCGCCCGAACCGCCGGCCGACGAGTTCGAGCCGGACGGCCCCGGCGGCACGTTGCCGCCGGACGGGTTCGACGTGTAGGAACCGCCGATGTTGGTCGTGCGCTGATCGATCAGCGTCGTCAGCTGGTTCGCAATCGAATCGAGCTGCGACACGTTCACCGCGTCCGTGCCGTTCTTGCCGGCGGCAAGGCCCGTGATCTGCCGGTTGCCGACGTTCACTTCGCCGGCCGACGACTGCGGGCTGCTCAGGCCATACGCGACGTAGTTCGTCAGCGCGCCGACCGTCGTCAGCGAGCCCGCGCCGAGCGCGACGCTGTTCGCGAACGTCGCCGACGCGCCGGCGCCGAGCGCGAGCGCATCGGTCGCGTTGCTGCGGGCGCCCGAGCCGAGCGCGACGCTGCCCACGCTGACCGCCGCCGCATTGGCGCCCTGCGCCACGGACTGCGCGCCGGTCGCCGTCGCGCCGCTGCCGAGCGCGATCGCGTCGGCCTGCGCGGAACTCGCCGCCTGCCCGATCGCAATCCCGCCCGGCGCGGTCGCATCGACGATCGCGCCATTGCCGATGCCGACGCCGTTGTCGCCGTTGACGACCGTCGTCGGCCCCACCGCGACCGATTCCGCGCCGACGGCGAGCGAATCCGCCGCCGTCGAATTCGCGTGGAAGTACTTCTGGCCCGTGACCGCGAACGACTGCAATGCGCCGGCAAGCTGCCGCACCGTCACCGCGTCTTGCTGGCCGGTGCCGTCCGCGACATTGGTGATCTGGCGATATGTCTTGCTCGTCGCATCGCCGACCGATACCGCGCCGAGCAGCGTCTGGTCCGTCGTGTTGAACGGGATCGCCGCGGTGCCGTTGCGGATGATCCCCGACGCCGGCACCGTCGCGCGATCGGCCACCGAGCCCGCGCCGAGCGCGATGCTGCCGTCCACCCGCGAAATGGCGTTCGGCCCGATCGCCACGCTGTCGACGCCGATCGCCTGGCTGTCCGGCGCGGTCGAGTTCGCGTGGAAGTACTTGATGCCGTGCGCGTTGATGTTGTCGATCGCGGAACCGACGTTGTTGTTGATCGTCGTCGAACCGTCGCTGTTGTACGTCACGTATGACGGCGCCGAGATCGTGCCGGTCGTCGGATCGTAGGTGGCCCCGCCGCCAATCGCGCCGGCCGTGCTGTTGCCGAGGTTGGTGTTGTTGTTGGCGATGGAGCTCAAGCCCGTCGACAGCGAACTGATGCCGGTCGACGTGGCGGTCGACAGCGACGTCAGGCTGCTGTTCGTGCTCGACAGGCCGGTCGACAGCGAACCGATGGTGGTCGACGTCGAGGTCGACAACGAGGTGATCGAGCTGTTGGTCGAGCTCAGGCCGGTCGACAGCGAGCTGATGCCGGTCGACGTGGAGCTCGACAACGAGGTCAGGTTGCTGTTCGTCGAACTCAAGCCGGTGGACAGTGAACCGACGACGGTCGACGTCGACGTCGACAGCGACGTGATCGAGCTGTTGGCCGAACTCAGGCCGGTTGACAGCGAGCTGATGCCCGTCGAAGTGGAAGTCGACAGGGACGTTACCGAACTGTTCGTGGAGCTGAGGCCGGTGGAAAGCGAACTGATCCCCGTCGAAGTCGACGTGGACAACGACGTGATCGCGCTGTTCGCCGATGACAAGCCCGTCGATGTGGAAGTCGACAAGGATGTCACTGAACTGTTCGTGGAGCTGAGGCCGGTGGAAAGCGAACTGATCCCCGTCGAAGTCGACGTGGACAGCGACGTGATCGCGCTGTTCGCCGACGACAAGCCCGTCGATGTGGAAGTCGACAAGGACGTCACTGAACTGTTCGTCGAGCTGAGGCCGGTAGAAAGCGAACTGATCCCCGTCGAAGTCGACGTGGACAACGACGTGATCGTGCTGTTCGTCGACGACAGGCCCGTCGACAACGACGACACCCCGGTCGACAACGACGTGATGCTCGACAGCGTCGACGTCGACAGCGACGTCACCGCCTGGTTCGTCGCATCGAGCTGCGACCCGTTGATCGCGTCCGTGCTCGACGAGCTGATCCGCCCGGCTGCGACGTTGGTAATCTGCCGCTCGCTGCCCGGCGCGCCGACGCTGACGACGCTGGTGGGATTGATGCCTTTGAAACTGTACGTGACGCCGCCGATCGTCGCGGTCGCGGTCGGATTCGGCGCGGCCGTCACCGACCCGGAGCCGAGCGCGACATCGTTGGCGTTGTTCGCCACGGCCGACGCGCCAAAGGCCACCGCACCCGCCGCGGCCGCCGTCGACGTATTGCCCAGCGCGAGGGAGCCGACACCCTGCGCGTTGTTCGAATTGCCGATCGCCACCGCGCCGTCGCCATTCGCGGTGTTGTTCGAACCCATCGTGACCGCGCCGGTGCCGATCGCGGTGCTCGGATCGCCGATGGCGACCGCGCCGTTGCCGCTCACGGTCTGGCCTTCGCCGAGCGCAACGGCGCCGGTGCCGCTCAGCACCTGCGAGTTATTCCCGCCGGCGATCGAGCCCGCGCCAGCCGCCGCCGCAACCGAGTTGCTCGCGCCGATTGCGACCGTGGCGCCAGCGGCCGCCACGCTGTTGATGCCGATCGCCGTTGCATTCACGGCAGACGCCGTCGCGCCGGCGCCCAGCGCGGTGCCCGAGATGCCCGTCGCGAGCGCGAGATTGCCGAGCGCGACGCCGAATTGCTGCGTCGCGGTCGACTGCACGCCCATTGCAATCGAGCTGAGGCCGGACGCATTCGCGTTCAGGCCGAACGCCAGCGCATTGTCCGCACCCGCCGAGGTATTCGAGCCCATCGCGATCGAACTGGTGCCGAGCGATTGCGTGCCCGATCCCGGCACGCCTGCGGTGCCGCCCCAGCCGATGGCGATCGACGACGTACCCTTCGCACCGCTGTTTACGCCCATTGCCACGGCCGAATTGCCGGAAGCGAGCGAGCCACTGCCGACGGCAACGCCGGCCGAGCCCGAACTCGTCGACTGGTTGCCGAGCGAGACGGCGCCCGTATTCGTGGCATTGGACGAAAAGCCGAGCGCGACGGCTTGCGCCCCGGAAGCGACCGCCCCGAGCCCGAGCGCGGCCGCATATTGACCGGAGGCCGTTGCATTGTTCCCGAGCCCGATCGCGGAAACGCCGATCGCCGACGCACCGCTGCCGATCGCCACCGAGCCGCTTTGGGTCGAGCTCGACAGGTTGCCGATCGCGACCGAATAGCTGCCGGATCCGATTGCCTGCACGCCCATGGCCACGCTGTTCACGCCGGTTGCCTGAGAGTTGATGCCGACGGATGTCGAGCCGTCGGCGATGGCGTGCGCGCCCGGGCCAATCGCCGTGGCTGAAACGCCCGTCGCCGTGGACAGGTTGCCGAACGCGGTGGAATTCACCTGTGTGGCAATCGAGCCGTTACCGACGGCGATCGAACTGGCGCCGCCCGTCGCGGAACCGCCGCCTGCCGAATACTGCGCGTGGGCCCCCGCCTGAAACAGTCCGAGATACGCAGCCGCCATCATCGTGGCGATTCGCCGCGGCGATAGCCCCGCCAGCGCTGCCGCGCTCGCGGCGGCGCCAGCGCCCGGTTCGGCATGTACGTGCGCACTTCCCGACGACGCCACGCGCTTGCCGCGCGCGCGATCGAGCTCGGACGCAGCGACCCACGCCCCCAATGCTTCGTTCCAGATCGACTTGAACGACTTGTTCATGTTGTTTTCCCTCGGTTCTCGTGTGCTGAATCACGCGACAGCGACGCGACGGCAAACGAAGCGCGCATCTACACACGCGCTCGTCATCTCGCACCGCTCCGGTGTCTCACTTCGGACGACTAAATTGACTGCCGAATGGCCCTGCACGACACTCGCGACCGCTGTCGCGATCACGCGACCGCACACCGCGCATGCCAGTCGGACACGAGGCGCAGCGACGATCGCGGGTTATCGAATCATGGAAGCCGATGTCGCTCGCCGGATGACGGCGCGACGCGCGGCACGCCGCGAAGCCAACGCGCGCGGACACCGTCGCGCCGGACCGGCGGCGACTTCGAATCTCATGAGGAGGCGTCGTTCAGACGCCGGATGGACGCAGCCAGCCTGACCTGCAGACCGGCCGCCCTGGTTCATTCGGGAGGAGGATGCCGCCGTGCGGCCTCCGGGGCTGACGCATGCGCCGCAGGATCGCGAACGCTGACAGCCGACACCGGTCCGAGCGAGCCGGTGCGTTGATCCGCCGTGCCTTTGATGTTCATGTCTTCTCGTGCCTGCCTGATCGACAGCGGTGTCGCGCGACCGCCGTTCGAAGGATCGAACTGCCCGGCGATCGACGCGTACACGCTCACCCCTTTTTACATCCAGGCCAGCGCCGGACATTCCGGATTTCCGGAAAAACCGCCGACTGGCCGGATGGCCCCTTCACCACATTTATCGACTGACTTTCTTTGACGATTTATTGCCGCCTTATGTGTCAAACTCGCATCAACTTCTGCATTCCTCGATGCATCCTGTTGCATCGGCACATTCGAAGAATGATGAAGTTTTTATTACCCTCGTGCCGGTCTCCGTCGCATCGCCGCAATCCCGGAATATGAGATTGACAGCATGCAATGTCACATTGAATGTGGCGCCCCAAAAGGGTGCTTACAGAAAGCCTTTTCGCTAAAGCCGCTTGTGCTGCAGAACCGATTCCAGGCTCTTCCGGCCTAGTGTGCCGGCGTTCGTCAGAACAAACCTTTTCTCAAGCGGAAAAATTCTTTTCCAGAGCAGACGATATTTACATTCATACAACCCCGCCGGGGTGAAATTTAAATGTGAAAGCGATCTTAATCATGGAGACGATTAATTGAGGAACTCTGCCAGCACCAGATTCGGGCATTGCAACGACATAATTTTCTTAAAGACATCATTCGGGCCACGCGATTTTCACAAGGAATCATGCGGCAATAAGAACCGATATGAAATTGGTAATTCGGAAAGTTTTTCCACTCGCTGTTTACTCGAATCGATCGGAGCGGCCAAGCACCCGCGCAACCGTGTCAGACATGCCCACACAAATCGCACGGACTCCCCACCGTCGACGCAATCGTCGTCATATAATTTTTCGCAACAATCGTGCACATAGATGCATCGAGTCCGACCCCGGCCTACCCTCCGTTCACGTCCGCAACCATGTCATCTCGCTCGTCCAGTCCGGCGTCGCTCCGCGCCACGCCGGATCTCGTTGGCGCCCACATTCTTGTCGTAGATGACCGACCGAACGACCTGCGGCTCCTGACGGAGATCCTGCGTTCCGCTCGCTGCCGGATCAGCGTCGCATTCGATGGTCTGCAGGCCTATCACCGTGCGCAGGCAATCGCGCCCGACCTGATCCTGATCGACGTGAGAATGCCGCGCATGGACGGCTTCGCCGCGTGCCGGCTGCTGGCCTCGACATCGTCGACGCAGAACATTCCCGTCATCATCCTGACTGCCGCGAGCGATCTCGACGATCGCATCGCGGGGCTCGAAACCGGTGCGCTCGACTACATCGTGAAACCGTTCGAGCCGGCCGAGGTCATTGCACGGATCCGCAATCATCTGAAACGGACGCGGCGCAGCCAGCCGTTCGCGCACCTGCCCGAGCTGCCCGACCACCCGGACGCCGCGCTGGTGCGCGCGGCATGCGACATCCTGCTGCGCGAACTGCGCAATCCGCCGGGGCTCGACGAACTCGCGAAACAGGTCGGCACGCACGAAAAACGGCTGTCGCGCGTGTTCCGCGATCATCTCGGCCAGACCGTTTTCGAATATCTGCGCGACACGCGGCTGCGCGCCGCGAGGCACTTCCTCGCCGAGACGTCGATGGGTATCGGCGACATCGCCGAGGAAATCGGCTTCTCTACGCCGGGCAATTTCGCGACGGCATTTCGCGAACGGTTCGGCATCACGCCGTCCGACTGGCGGCGCCAACGGCCGGCGGTCGATATTGCGCCGCCGCCGCATGACCACCCGAGCGATGCATAGGCGCTTCGCCTCGGGCTGGCACACGGTCGTGCTGCTGCTGGCGGCACTGGTGCTCGCGTGCGCGACACACCGCGCCCACGCGACGGAAAACCCCGCGCAACTGGACGCGGTCTCGTTGCTCGAGGATCCGGGCACGCAGATGTCCGTCGATCAGGCCGCCGCACGGCTCGCCGAATCTCAACGCCGTGCCGCCGCGGCGGCGCGACCGTCGTTCAACATCGAATTCTCACGCTCCGCATGGTGGGTCGGCGCGACGCTGGTCAACCGCGGCGGCGTTGAACAGCCGCTGGTGCTGGCGATCCGCGACGCACGCGTCGACCGTGCCGATTTCTATGTCGAGCACGGCGGCACGTGGGCCCTCGCCGGCCGCTTCCCGGCCGACGAAAATGGCATGAGCCGGCCGGCTTCCCGGTATCCGGTGCTCGATGCAACGCTGCGCCCGGGCGAACGGCTGCCCATCCTGATCCGCATCACGTCGCGCAAGGAACTGCGGCTCGCGCCGAGCGCCTTCACGCGCGACGCGTGGCAGACCCACGAGCTCCACGCGACCATGTGGAACTTCGGCTTCCTCGGCGGCCTGCTCGCGCTCGTGTGGTGTGCGCTTCTGATCGGGTTCTTCTCGCGCAGCGGCATGTTCGTCGTGCTGGCCGTGCTCGCGTTGAACACGGCGCTGTTCGAGGCAACCTACCGCGGCTACACCGCGCTGTATCTGTGGCCTGCCGCGCGCGAATGGTCGGCGCGCGGCGAGGTGATCTTCGTCTACCTGTCGATCGTATGCTTCATCGCGTTCATCCTGACGGTCGCCCATCGCGAGAAGGCGCGCATCCCGTTTCGCGCGATCTACGCGGGGTTCATCGCGCTCGAGTGCGCGGGCATCGTTGGCGCCGCATGCGGCGACCTCCTCACGTTCACGTGGTTCTGCCTGCGGCTGAACACCGTGCTGGCGATCGTGAACCTTACCCTCGCGCTGACGCTCGCGATTCGGCGCACACCGACGGGCCGCGTGATGTTGATCGCGATCGCGTTCGCGAGCTTCAACATGGCGATCCGCATCCTCGACGGCAAGGACGCAATCCCGGCGTGGCTGTTCTGGCTCAAGTCCGATATCTATCCGAACCCCGTCATCGCGATCATCGGCCTCGCCACGCATCTGCTCGTGCTGGCCGCGTGGATCAACCATGTCGGCCGTCAGCGCACCGAAGCACGCAAGCGGCTCGAGCACTGGCAACTCACCGAGCAGGATCGCCTGCGCGACGAGGTCGCGAAACGCACGGTCGCGCTCAACGACGCGCTGCAACAGGTTCGCGTGCACATGCAGCAGAAGATCGAGACGCTAGGCTATGTGAGCCACGATCTGCGCGCGCCGCTGTCGACGATCAACGGTTACGCGAAGCTGCTGCTGCAAGGCGCGACGCGTAGCCAGGCCAGGCTGATCCGCTCGATCGATCGCAGCATACGCTACCAGCTCACGCTCATCGACGAATTGCTGCAATACACGAAGGCCGAGTTGCAGCCGCTCGGCATTTCGCCAGACGCGACCGACCTGCCCGGCCTGCTGAGCGACATCGGCGACTATGCGGTCGCGCTGTGTTTGCAGCAGAACAACCGATTCAATTACCGGCCGTTGACGCCGTTGCCGCGCAAGCTGTCGATCGACGGCATTCGGCTGCAGCAGGTGTTGCTCAACCTGTTGTCGAACGCGTCGAAGTTCACGCGCGACGGCACGGTCACGCTGTCGGTCGGCGCATATGCGGAAGGCGATGCATGGCGGATCGTGTTCGAGGTCGCCGACACCGGAATCGGCATCGACATCGACAAGACCACCGACATATTCCGTGCGTATCAGCAGGTGCAGGCGGTCAACGGCGGCACCGGGCTCGGCCTGTTCATCGCGCAGCGGATCGTCGGCGCGATGCACGGCGAGCTGGCCGTGTCGAGCCAGCCGGGTGTCGGCACGTCGTTCACGTTCCAGATCATGGCGCCCGCGATCGGCCGCGCGATGATCCCGGCGTCGGCGCTCGTGCGCGCCGCCGAACCCGCCGTTCAAGCCGAGCCCGTGCCGGCCGCCCACGCGATGCGCTGTCCGCCTGCCGACGCGCTCGACGAACTGGCCGTGCTCGCGAGCGAAGGTCGCCTCACCGATATCGAGGAATGGCTCGGACAGCACGCGTACGCGCCGCGGCATGCCGCATTCGTGCAAGCGATGCGGGACCGCCTCGATGCGCTCGATCTGCAGGCGATCGAACGACTCGCCGAGTCGCTGAAACAGGCCAGCGTCGCGGATGCGTCGTTCGATAC